>NZ_JBWKVH010000015.1:0-162704 GCF_059421605.1 Cupriavidus sp. GW821-FHT02F09 | reverse complement strand
AAGCTGGTCGAGAAAGGCGTGACGGTGAAGTACGCCATCCACCCGGTGGCGGGCCGCATGCCGGGCCACATGAACGTACTGCTGGCCGAGGCCGAGGTGCCTTACGACCAGGTCTTCGAAATGGAGGACATCAACAGCGAGTTCGGCCAGGCGGATGTGGTGCTGGTGCTGGGCGCCAACGACGTGGTCAACCCGGCCGCCAAGACCGATCCCAACTCGCCGATTGCCGGCATGCCGATCCTGGAAGCCTACAAGGCCAAGACCATCATCGTGAACAAGCGCTCGATGGCCGCTGGCTACGCGGGCCTGGACAACGAGCTGTTCTACATGGACAAGACCATGATGGTGTTCGGCGACGCCAAGAAGGTGGTGGAAGACATGGGCAAGGCGGTCGAGTAAGCACGCCGGAAGCACCAGATACGGGCATCCGCCCGTATCTGCCGCCACGAAGAGCGCGACACTGTCGCGCTTTTTTCCATCTCGCCGAGGTCCGGTTGCGCGCGAGCGCGAGCGCGCTATACTGGTTTCCGGTCACCGGCCATGGCACGCGCCGGTCACCCAAAAAGGGCCAGGTGTAGTCCAGCGCGGTGGGCCGCTCCGAACCGATCCGTCCGCTGGCCTTGCCGCGCCGGATCTCCAGCCGCGCCAAACCACCCGCCCGAAGTATCTGCCGACAGCGGAGCCGAACGCAACATGACATTCAACCCCCAGGACAGGAATCTGTCGGTCTTCCATCACCCGATCCTCACGGTGCTCGTCGACGACAGTAAATCGTTCATCGACAGCCTGGCGTTCCAGATGGATCCGTCGCGGCCGGTGGTGACCTTCACCGACCCCCGCGAAGCCCTGCAATGGATCCGCGAGACCTACACCACACGCTCGACCGGCTTCCTGCCCGTGCGGGTCACGCATGACGACCTGACCTTCCTGACCGAGCGGCGCACCGTGCAGCTCGATATCGACCGCATCTACCGGCAAATCCACGACTACAACCGCTTTGTGCAGCCGGGCGTGATCGTGGTTGATTATTCGATGCCGCAGATGAACGGGCTGGAGTTCTGCCAGGCCCTGCAGGACCTGCCGTGCAAGACCATCCTGCTGACCGGCACCGCCGACGAAGGCATTGCCGTGCAGGGCTTCAACCATGGGCTGATCGACCGCTACGTGAAGAAGCACGACAGCAACATGGTCGAGCGGCTGGACCAGGAGATCGACGCGCTCCAGCAGCAGTATTTCGCCACCCTGTCGCGCACGCTGCGCGACCTGCTGACGCGCCACTCGTTTTCCTTCCTGTCGGACCCCGCGATCTGCGAGCGGGTGCGCCAGGTCACCGCGCGCTACGGCTTTGTCGAGTACTACCTCTACCCCAACCCGGCCGGCATCCTGATGCTGACGGCGCAGGGCCAGGCCACGCTGATGGTGATCGAGACACGCGCCGGCCTGATCAACCAGGTGGAATCCGCGGAAGCTTACGATGCGCCGGCGGCCCTGATCGAGGGACTGCGCGAGGGCCGCATCGTGCCTTTCTTCTGGCCAGGCAATGGCATGTACACGCCGGCCTGCATCGACTGGGAGCAATATTGCCTGCCGGCCGAGCGCTGCGAAGGGCGTGAGGATTATTTCTACGCGCTGTTCGACCTGCCGCGCCATCTGCTGCAGGAGCCGGTGGTCAGCTTCCAGGGCTTCCTGGACGATTTTGCCCGTCACCCCGAGCGGGTCACCGGGCGCGCAACGCGCTAAGCCAGGCAGCGCAGGACAGGCTCGCTCTCCTGCGCTTGCCGCATCAGGCCGAAGGCTGCGCCGGGGCGTTGCGGTTGCCGCCTCGCACCATGTCGAAACGGAACAGCCGGCATTCGATATTGCCGTTGTACAGCGGCGTGCGGCGCGACTCCTTGAGCCGCAAGCGGCGCGGCAGCGTCAGGTCGCCAGTGAACACCCATGCCTGCCAGCCCGCGAAATGCTGCTTGAGCGTGGTGGCAAAGGCGCTGGCGAACTGATTGGCGGCCTCGTCATCGATCTCGTCGACCGGTGCTTCGTCCATCGGCCGCCGGCGTTCTCCCCGCACGGCAATCCGCTCGCCATACGGCGGGTTCATCAACATCAGGCCGGGTGCCGCGAACGGCGGCTGCGCAAAGCGCGCATCCACCTGCTTCAACCGCACTTCGCCGGGCAAGCCCGCGCGTTCCCAGTTGGCTTGCGACATCGACAGCAGGTCCGTGGAAATATCGCTGCCGGCGAGTTCCAGAGGCTCGGACGCGACGCGCTTGCGCGCGGCCTCCTCGTCATCCCGCGCAGCCGCCTTCAGCGCATTCCATGTCTTGTTGTCGGCGCCCTTCAGGCGCTCGAAGCCAAAGCTGCGGTTCGCGCCAGGGGCCAGGCCAAGGGCCACCTGGGCCGCTTCCACCAGGAAGGTGCCGCTGCCGCACATCGGATCGTAGAACGGGCGTTCGGTCTGGCCTGGCACCCATCCGGCCAGGCGCAGGATGCCGGCAGCCAGGTTTTCCTTCAGCGGCGCCTCGCCCTTCTCCAGGCGCCAGCCCCGCTTGAACAGCGGATCACCCGAGGTGTCGAGGTAGAGCGTGCAATCGTGCTCGGTCAGATGGGCATAAATCCGCACATCCGGATTCACGGTATCGACGCTGGGCCGCTCGCCCGAGCGCTCGCGCATGGCGTCGCAAACGCCGTCCTTGATACGCAGGGCGATGAAGTTCAGGCTCTGCAGCGGCGAGCGATGGGACGTGACGTCCACCCGGAGCGTCTCATCCGGCGTGAACCAATGATCCCAGCGCTGGGCGCGCACCAGGTCATAGACGTCGTCTTCGCGCCGGTAGCCGCGGTTGGCGACCCGCATCAGCACCCGGCTAGCGATGCGCGAATGCAGGTTGACTGCGTAGGCCGCGGCCATCTCGCCCGAGAAAGTGACGCCACCGGGCATTTCGCGATGGACCTGGATGGGGGCGAGCCTGGCCAGGCCGGGCCGGGCTGCGATCTCGTGCAACTCTTCGGCAAGTGCGCTCTCGAGGCCGCGCGGGCAGGAGGCAAAAAAGGCTTGGGACATGGCTTGGGAATTCCTGCAAACAAAAACGTCCGCCGTAGCGGACGGGGTCGGATAGCGCGCAGTGTACCGCGCTCCGGGGCTTCAGCCCGCCGCGAGGGCGCGATCGAGGAAGTCCAGGCGGTCCTGGCCCCAGAAAGGCTGGCCGTCATAGACGTACCACGGCGCGCCGAACGCGCCGACGGAAACCGCGTCCTGGGTGTGCTGCGTATAAGCGGCCTGGACAGCCTGCGCGTCGCTCGCCTTGAGCAACGCCGCGCCTTCCAGGCCGATGCTGTCGGCCAGCTGCGCCAGCGTGGCGGCGTCAGCGATATTGCGTTGCTCGGCCCACAGGGCGCGGCCAATGGCGCCGATCAGCTCCATCGCGCGGGCGGTGCCATGGGCCAGCTGCACGGCGATGACCAGCTTGCTGGCGGCGTCGCCGGAGACCGGGAAAAAGGTCGGCTGCGGGTTCAGCGGCAGGCCGAGAAACTCGCTCCAGCGGGCCAGCTCGACCAGGCGGTAGGCCTGGCGCTGCGGCGGACGCTGCGCCAGCGGCAAGCCACCCGAAACAGAGAACACGCGGCCCAGGTCGCAGGGCTTGAGATTGACTTGCACGCCATGCTTGGCTGCAATCGCGGTGAAGCGTTCGTGGCCAAGGTAGACGAAAGGCGATTGCGGGGTGAGATAGTAGTCGACCTGCTTGCTCATCATGTCCTCTGGACGGAGTGGGGCGAGACAACCGCGCGGTGAACGCGGCAATGCTGCGTGAAACGAATGAAATACGATACGAGAAAAAACCCAAACCCGGCGGCCCGCACAGGCGATGCGCGCGGCCGCCGGCCAATGCGCGTCAGAACGGCTTGACCACCACCAGGATCACCACCGCCAGCAGCACCAGCACCGGCAACTCGTTGAACCAGCGATAGAAGGTGTGCGAGCGCGTATTGCGCCCGCCCTCGAACTTCTTGAGCAGCACGCCGCAGCCATGGTGATAGCCGATCAGCACCAGCACCAGCGCCAGCTTGGCATGCATCCAGCCCTGCCCCGGACCGCGCCCGATCCCGTAGCCGATATACAGCCACAGCCCGAACACCAGCGCCGGCACCGCCAGCATGGTCATGAAGCGGTAGAGCTTGCGCGCCATCAGCAGCAGGCGCTGCACGCTGGCCGGCTCGCGCTCCATGGCGAGGTTGACGAAGATGCGAGGCAGGTAGAACAGGCCAGCGAACCAGGAGACAACGAAAACGATGTGCAGCGCTTTAACCCAGAGCATCTGGCCTTTTTTCTGGTTAGGTTCCCATGGGAACGCATGGGAACGGTGAAACGGTGGGGCTGCGCGACGGGAGGCGGCACGGGACGCGTGCCGCCAGCCCGCTCAGGTACGGATCTCGCCGTGGCCGAACACCACGTACTTCAACGAGGTCAGGCCTTCCAGACCGACCGGGCCGCGCGCGTGCAGCTTGTCGTTGGAGATGCCGATCTCGGCGCCCAGGCCGTACTCGAAGCCATCGGCAAAGCGCGTCGACGCATTGATCATCACGCTGGCCGAGTCCACCTCGCGCAGGAAGCGCATGCCAGTGGTGTAGTTCTCGGTGATGATGGAATCGGTATGCGCCGAGCCATAGGTATTGATGTGCTCGATGGCCTCGTCCAGCCCGGCCACGGTGCGGATCGCCAGCACCGGCGCCAGGTACTCGAGCCGCCAGTCTTCTTCGGTGGCGTCGACCAGGCCGGTGAAACCGGCGGCTTCCAGCGTGGCGCGGGTGGCGGCGCACACGCGCAGCTCCACGCCCTTTTCCTGGTAGATGCGGCACAGCGGCGGCAGCGCCGCGGCGGCGACATCGCGCGCGACCAGCAGCGTTTCCATGGTGTTGCAGGGCGCGTAGCGCTGGGTCTTGGCGTTGTCTGCGACGCGCACCGCCTTGTCCAGGTCCGCGTCGACATCGATATAGACGTGGCAGATGCCGTCCAGGTGCTTGATCATGGGCACCCGCGCTTCTGCCATCAGGCGCGCGATCAGGCTCTTGCCGCCGCGCGGCACGATCACGTCGACGTATTCGGTCATGGTGATGAGGCGGCCAACCGCGGCGCGGTCGGTGGTCGAGATCACCTGCACCGCTTCGGGCGGCAGGCCGGCGGCGGCCAGGCCCTCGGCCACCAGGGCGGCGAGCGCGGTATTGGAATCGATCGCCTCGGAGCCGCCGCGCAGGATGGTGGCGTTGCCCGACTTCAGGCACAGCGCGGCTGCGTCGATGGTCACGTTGGGACGCGACTCGTAGATGATGCCGATGACGCCCAGCGGCACCCGCATCTGGCCCACCTGGATGCCGGTGGGACGGAATTTCATGTTGCTGATCTCGCCGATCGGGTCCGCCAGCGCGGCGATCTGCTCCAGGCCGGCGGCCATGGTGTCGATCGCCTTGTCCGAGAGCGTCAGGCGGTCGATGAAAGCGGCGTCCTGGCCGTTGGCGCGGGCACGCTCCACGTCGCCGGCGTTCACGGCTTTGAGGTGCGCGGCGTCGCGGCGGATGGCGGCGGCGATGGTCAACAGCGCGCGGTTCTTGTCCGCGGTGGAGGCGCGCGCCATGGCGCGGGAGGCGGCGCGGGCCTGCTGGCCGACGCGGTCCATGTACTGCTTGAGATCGAGCTCGTTCATATTCCTGGCCAGGGGACCCGGCCCTCAATGCTTGGTTTAGCTTTTTTTTTGTCGGCTACGGCTGGCTATGCGGGTCGCTGGCAGTGATCTCCAATGACCGCGCTACCGGCTACCGGCCTGCGGGCTTACCGGGCGATGGTCAGCGCCAGCTGCAGCAGGCCATCCCAGGGCTCGGCCGGCATGCCTTCGGCGCGCAGGCCCTTGACCTGCCGGTCCAGCTTGGCGGCCATGCCCAGCGCGGCTTCCAGCTGCGCCAGCGAGAGGCGCTGCGCGGCCTGCGGCACCAGCTTTTCGCGCGGGCCCCAGATACGCAGTTCACGCGTCAGGACACCAATCTGCTTGCCTGCCGCCAGCCCTTGCCGGACCTTGGATAATACGCGAATTTCCTCGGTCAGCGCCCACAGCACCAGCACCGTGGCCTCGCCCTCCCCGCGCAGCCCTTCGAGCATGCGCACCAGGCGCGGCACGTCGCCGCTGAGCATGGCTTCGGAGAGCTTGAAGACGTCGTAGCGGGCCACGTTGAGCACCGCATCGTGCACCTGCTCGAAGGTCAGCGGACCAGCCGGATACAGCAGTCCGAGCTTCTGGATTTCCTGGTGAGCGGCCAGCAGGTTGCCTTCGACCTTGTCGGCGATGAACTGCAGCGCGCGCCGCCCCGGTTCACCGGGCTCGACCCGCTGCTGCTGCAGCGCCAGCCGCTCGCCGGCCCAGGCCGGCAGCCGCGTGCGGTCGACGGAATCGACCTTGATCGACACGCCGGCGGCGTCCAGCGCCTGGAACCAGGCCGACTTGGCCGTGGCGAAGTCCAGCCGCGGCAGCGTGATGAACATGACCACGTCCGGCGAAGGCTGGGCAGCCACCGCGCGCAGCGCCTCGCCGCCGTCCTTGCCGGGCTTGCCGGAGGGAATCCGCAGCTCGACGATCTTGCGATCGCCGAACAGCGACATCGATTGCTGCGCCTGGACCACGTGGCCCCAGTTGAAGCCGCGCTCGGAGGACAGCACCTCGCGCTCCGTGAAGCCGGCCTCGCGCGCAGCCTGGCGCAGGCGGTCGACCGCCTCTAGCACCAGCAGGTGCTCGTCGCCATGCACCACGTAGAGCGGTGCCAGGCCGCGTCCCTTGGCCTGGCGCAGGTGCGCTTCGAGTCCGTCGAGCTTGAGCTGCATGCCGTGCGCTTCTTTCCTCTGTCCTTGCCTATTGAGCTTGTCTGGCCGGCGCTTCTCGCGCCGCTCAGATGGCCTTGACCGCGCTCAGCCGGCGAATCAGCTGCTGCACGATGTCACGCTGCATGTCGCGATAGAGCTGCTGCTCTTCGTAATCCTTGGCCAGCGTGTTGGCTTCGTTGTAGGTCAGGTCGCGCGTGAGCACCAGCTGCGACGGCGCGATCAGCTCCTGGCCGCCGGCGTCACGCAGGCGGAAGGTGAAGCGCTGCGTCAGGCGGTACTCGCGCACCACGCCAGTGGTGGTGATCGACAGCACCGTCTTGGTACGCGTATCCTGCAGCACATCGAGCAGGGCGTCCGCTTCTTTCGGGTCGGTCACGATCTGCGTGTCCGATCCGTTGCGGATGGCGCGGCGCAAATCGGAGCCCATCAGCGTATTGGGCGGAATGCTCACATACAGCCGCTTGAATGCAAAGTCCGCGTTGCCGCGCATGTGAAACCCGCAGCCGCCCAGCAGGCCGGCCAGCAGCAGCGTGGCCAGGACCTTGCGGCGGCCCTGCAGCGGTCGATCCAGCTTCTGTCCATCCATGTGGGCAGCTCCCTTGTTGGCTTCTCTGACGCTAGTTACAGCGTCACGTTAAAGAACCACATTAACGAGGCGGCCCGGGACCACCACGATCTTCTTCGGCGCGGCGCCGTCAGCGAACTTGGCAACGATCTCGCTGGCGGCAGCCATCGCCTCGATGGCGGCGCGGTCGGCGTCGGCCGGCACCTTCAGGCTGCCGCGCACCTTGCCGTTGATCTGCAGCACGAGGTCCAGCTCGCTTTGCACCAGCGCGGATTCGTCCACCTGCGGCCAGGCTGCGTCGAGCAGATCGCCGTACTGCGTGGCGTAGCCAAGCTCTTGCCACAGCCCGTGGGTGACGTGCGGCACCACCGGATACAGCACGCGCAGCAGGATGCCCAGGCCCTCGCGGCGCGCGGCGGGCGTGGCCTGCTTGGCGTCTTCCAGCGCGTTGAGCATCTTCATGGTCGCCGACACCACGGTGTTGTACTGGATGCGCTGATAGTCGTAGTTGGCCTGCTTGAGCACGCTGTGGATCTCGCGGCGCAGCGCTGCGTCGGCGTCGCCGGATGGCACGGCATTGCCCGCCGCCGCAATCGCCTCGGCGTTGGCATAGCCGTAGTTCCACACCCGGCGCAGGAAGCGCGAAGCGCCCTCCACGCCCGAGCCGCTCCACTCGAGCTGCTGCTCGGGCGGCGCGGCGAACATGACGAACAGGCGCGCGGTGTCGGCGCCGTATTGGTCGATCAGGGCCTGCGGGTCAATGCCGTTGTTCTTGGACTTCGACATCTTCTCCACGCCGCCGATCACCACCGGCTGGCCATCCGCCTTGAGCACGGCGCCCAGCGGGCGGCCGCGCTCATCGGTGCTGACGTCGACTTCGGCCGGGTTGAACCAGGTCTTCTTGCCCGCCGCGTCTTCGCGGTAGTAGGTATCGTTGAGCACCATGCCCTGCGTGAGCAGGTTGGAGAACGGCTCGTTGAACGTGACCAGGCCCATGTCGCGCATGACCTTGGTCCAGAAGCGGGCGTACAGCAGGTGCAGGATCGCGTGCTCGATGCCGCCGATGTACTGGTCCATCGGCATCCAGTAGTCGTTGCGCGCATCGACCATGGTGGCCGCGTCCGGGCAGGTATAGCGCATGTAATACCAGCACGAATCGATGAAGGTATCCATGGTGTCGGTCTCGCGGCGCGCCGGCTTGCCGCACGACGGGCAGGTGCACGCGAGGAAACGCGGATCCTTGGCCAGCGGGTTGCCGGTGCCGTCCGGCACCAGGTCTTCCGGCAGCACCACCGGCAGGTCCTGCTCCGGCACCGGCACCACGCCGCAGTCGTCGCAATGGATCAGCGGGATCGGCGTGCCCCAGTAGCGCTGGCGCGAGATGCCCCAGTCGCGCAGGCGCCAGGTGACCTTCTTCTCGCCCAGGCCCTTGGCACCGAGATCGGCTGCGATGGCTTGCACCGCAGCCTTGTAGTCCAGGCCGTCGTATTTGCCGCTATGGATGCAGGTGCCGTGCTCCTTGTCGCCATACCACTCCTGCCAGGCTTCGGTGGAGAACGGCTGGCCCTTTTTGGCGTCAACCATATCGACCACTTGCTTGATCGGCAGGCCGTACTTGTTGGCAAAGGCAAAGTCGCGTTCGTCGTGCGCGGGCACGCCCATCACAGCGCCGTCGCCGTAGCTCATCAGCACGTAGTTGCCAACCCACACCTCGACCTGCTCGCCGGTCAGGGGGTGCACCACCTTCAGGCCGGTGGGCATGCCCTTCTTTTCCATGGTCGCCATATCGGCTTCCATCACCGAGCCGTGCTTGCACTCGTTGATGAAGGCGGCCAGTTCAGGATTGGTCGCGGCGGCATGGGTGGCCAGCGGGTGCTCGGCGGCGACCGCGCAGAAGGTCACGCCCATGATGGTGTCGGCGCGCGTGGTGAACACATAGAGCTTGCCGTCGCCGATCAGCTTGCCGTCGTCACCGGCGATGGCATGCGGGAACGCGAAGCGCACGCCCACGCTCTTGCCGATCCAGTTCTGCTGCATGATCTTGACGCGCTCGGGCCAGCCCAGGTCGTCCAGGTCGCCGAGCAGTTCCTCGGCGTAGTCGGTGATGCGCAGGTAGTACATCGGGATCTCGCGCTTTTCAACCAGCGCGCCCGAGCGCCAGCCGCGCCCATCGATGACCTGCTCGTTGGCCAGCACGGTCTGGTCGACCGGATCCCAGTTCACCGTGCCAGTCTTGCGGTAGGCGATGCCCTTTTCCAGCATCTTGAGGAACAGCCACTGGTTCCAGCGGTAGTAGTCCGGGCTGCAGGTGGCGACTTCGCGCGACCAGTCGATGGCCAGGCCCATCGACTGCATCTGCCGCTTCATTTCAGCGATGTTGTTGTAGGTCCAGGCCGCCGGCGCCACGCCATTGTTGAGCGCGGCGTTTTCCGCCGGCATGCCGAACGCGTCCCAGCCCATCGGCATCAGCACGTTGTGCCCGTTCATGCGCAGATGGCGCGCCATCATGTCGTTGATGGTGTAATTGCGCACGTGGCCCATATGCAGCTTGCCCGACGGGTAAGGCAGCATCGAGCAGGCATAGAACTTCGGCTTCTCGCTGCCGTCGGCCAGCTTCGCCTCTTCCGATACGCGGTAGGCATCGATGGCTTGCCAGTGTTGCTGGGCGGCTTGTTCAACGGCTGAGGGAAGGTATTTGTCTTGCATGTTCAGGACAACGGCGCGGTGCGTCGGCGTGCGAAAAGCGTGGAAAAGATAAGCGGCGGGCAAGCCTTGCGGCGCCCGCCTGCGCTGGAACGGCGAAAGTGCCGATTATAACCGTCGGCACTTGCGGCGCAGGGCGTGCCGGGGGCCTTACTTCAGGCCAAGCACGTCCTGCATGTCGAACAGCCCGGTGGGCTTGTCGGCGAGAAAGCGCGCCGCGCGTAGCGCGCCCTCGGCATACGACTGACGGCTGGACGACTTGTGCGTGATCTCGATGCGCTCGCCGGTGCCGGCGAACATCACGGTGTGGTCGCCCACGATATCGCCGCCGCGCACGGTGGCAAAGCCGATGGAATTGGGGTCGCGCGGGCCGGTGTGGCCTTCGCGGGCAAACACGCCGCAGGTCTTCAGATCGCGGCCCAATGCCTTGGCCACCACCTCGCCCATCGCCAGCGCGGTGCCCGACGGGGCATCTACCTTATGGCGGTGGTGCGCCTCGATGACTTCGATGTCGTAGCCGGAAGACAGCAGCTTGGCGGCAACTTCCAGCAGCTTGAACGTGGCATTGACGCCCACGCTCATATTGGCGGAGAACACTACGCCGATGTGCTTGGCAGCCTCGGCGATGGCGGCACGGCCGGCGTCGTCAAACCCGGTGGTGCCGGTGACCACCTTGACGCCCAGGCGCTTGGCCGCTGCCAGGTGCACGAGCGTGCCCTCGGGCCGGGTGAAGTCGATCAGGCAGTCGGCGCCAGCGAGGGCAGTCTCGATATCCGAGGTGATCACCACGCCCGTGGTGCGGCCCAGCAGCAGCCCGGCATCCTGGCCCAGCGCCGGGGCGCCCGGCACATCCAGCGCGCCCGACAGGGTGACGCCTTCGGTGGCGAGTACGTGTTCGATCAGCATACGGCCCATGCGGCCGGAGGCACCTGCGATGGCGATATTCATGGCGTGTCAGCAGTCAAAATACAAGCCGGCCGCGTGACGCGGCCGGCATTCGGGCCTGAAGGCTCAGTTGGTCGGGCTGGCGGGGCCACCGGCCTCGGCGGATGAGGCTGCGGCAGCCGGCGCTGCCGGCGCAGGCGCTGCGGCGGGAGCGGCATCCGTGGCTGCGGCCGGGGCGGCAGCCGCTTCCGAAGCCGCGGCAACGGTCTCGGCCGGTGCCTTGGGCGTCGGTACCTTGCCCGCCTGCATGGCCTTCATGCCGTCGATTTCGGCAATCAGCTCGTATTCGGACGGCAGCTCGTCGCCACCGAACTTGACCAGCTTGTCGCCATCGAAGAACACGGTATAGCGGCGCTGCTGCACCACCGGCGTATTGCCGCGGCGGAACGAGAACACGTAGTCCCAGCGATTGCCGTGGAACACATCGGCCAGCAGCGGCGTGCCGAGCAGGAACTTGACCTGCTCGCGCGTCATGCCTTCACGCAACTGCGCGGCAGCTTCACGCGAGACAAAGTTGCCTTGCACGATATTGATACGGTACGGCGTGATCGCGTTGGCGACCTTGCGCGACGTATTGTCATAGGTGGAGCACGCAGCCGTTAGCAGGGTAGCTGCAGCCAGCACAGTAGTAACCAGCGTCGGACGCATGGCGGACGAACGAAATGAACGCATGTATCTCGCTTCTAGAAGGGAGAGAAAAGTGCCGATTCAGGCCCTCACGGCGCTTACCATGAGGCGGCAGCGGCGATGGATCATCGCGAGCGCAGCCTAGGGCAGGTGACCGAGCCCCGGGCAACCGCCGGGGCGACTTTTGCCGCCAAAACCCTTATGATTCAACTATCCAGACATTGTACTCTAGGGAGTCACGCCCATGCCGAGTCCGGCGGACCTCAAAAATATCGGTCTTAAAGCGACCGTACCGCGTCTGAAGATCCTCGAGATCTTCCAGACCAGCGAGCAGCGCCACCTCAGCGCTGAAGACGTTTACCGCATCCTGCTCAACGAACAAATGGATATCGGCCTTGCGACCGTCTATCGCGTGCTGACCCAGTTCGAGCAGGCTGGACTGCTGTCGCGCAACAACTTCGAATCCGGCAAAGCCATTTTCGAGCTGAATGAAGGCAAGCATCACGACCACCTGGTCTGCATCGATTGCGGCCGCGTGGAGGAATTCTACGACTCCGAGATCGAGCGTCGCCAGCAAAGCATCGCAACCGAGCGCGGCTTCGCGCTGCAAGAACACGCATTGTCGCTCTATGGCAGCTGCACCAAGCACGAGTGCCCCCACCGGCCCAAGCGCTAAACCAGCCGCGGCCTGCCCCGCGAACATAAAAAAACCGGCGCCAGCGCCGGTTTTTTTATTTCAAGCCTGCTTCACGATTCCGTATGATCCTGCTCGGCAACGATGTGCAGGCCGCGCGCAGCCGCCGGCACGCCGACGAATTCGCCTACGACCTGGCGGAACAGCCCGCGTGCCCACACCAGCATCGGGTGGGTGTTGCGGCTGCGGTGCCAGAACATGTTCAGGCCCAGCGTGGTGTTGAGTTCTGCCGGCAAGGGGAAGGCCTTGAGGCCGTAGGTCTCGCAAGCCATGTCCTTGGTCAGCGCATTGACCGTGAAGATCATGTCGGTCTGCGCGGCCAGCTCCGACTGTGCGCGCCAGGAATGCACCGTCAGCGTTGCATTGCGCTTTAGCCCGCGCTGCTGCAACGCGTAGTCCAGCGGGATCAGCGACGGTGCCGGACGGCCATTGCCGCCGGAATGCGCCATGAAGATGTGGCCGCAGTCGAGATACTGCTCGAGCGTGCAGGTGCCCTTGAGCACAGGATGGTTTTTACGCGCGCAAACCCAGAGGTTGAGCGAAGTCACCATCTCTTCCACGATTTCGGGGTGCCGGGTCGGGAATGGCGAGAACGCCAGGTCCAGCTCGTTGCCGCGCATGGCGGCCACATCCGACTCCCAGGAATGGGATTCGACCAGCTTGATATGCAACTCCGGCGCCAGTTGCTTGATGCGCAGGATAAAGCGGTTGAAGACCGTATCGCCCAGCTCGGCGGCAAAGCCGATGTTGAGGGTGCCGGTGGCGGTAGCGGGGTCGAAATTATCGGCGTCGCCCTCGTTGATCGAGGACCACAGGTCCAGCATGTCGCGAATCTTCGGCCCGAGTTCCAAGGCTCGCGGTGTCGGCGTCAGGCCGTGCGGCACGCGGATGAAGAGGGGATCGTCGAAAATCTCGCGAAGGCGGCCCAGCGAATGCGAAACCGCAGGTGCGGTCATATGCATTTTTTCCGCGACATAGGTCGCGTTTCGCTTGCTGAGCAGCTCGGTAAAAATCACGAGCAGCTTGGTATCCACATTCACCATGATCTCACCCAGGTTGGATTGGGAATTGGGAATGACCGTATCGTCACTTGCATTGGCTGCACATCGGTGTTTCCAGCACTTTCACAGTGTAAGAGCAAAGCGGGGAACGGAACAGGAATTCCGCGCCAGCCCCTTGCACCGTGCCGGCCTTCGTCCTTTTGCCAGGATCCTGGCAAAAGGACCCGCCTAGGCTCCCGATAGCTGGAGTTGCAAGCAGACGACAAGGCGGCATCCCGGGGAATGCCGCCTTGTTCCGTGCGCAAACCAACCTATCCCGGCAAACTTACTTGGCGACCACGCGAGCCATTTCCAGCACCTTGTTGGAATAGCCCCACTCGTTGTCGTACCAGCTCACGATCTTGACGAAGGTCGAGTCCAGCGCGATGCCGGCTTCGGCGTCGAAGATCGAGGTGCGTGCATCGCCGCGGAAATCCGTGGCGACGACCTTGTCTTCGGTGTAGCCCAGCACGCCCTTGAGCGCGCCCTGGCTCTGTGCCTTCATTTCGGCGCAGATCTCGGCGTAGGTGGCACCCTTTTCCAGCTCGACGGTCAGGTCGACCACCGACACGTCGGAGGTCGGCACGCGGAACGACATGCCGGTCAGCTTCTTGTTCAGCTCGGGAATCACCACGCCCACGGCCTTGGCAGCGCCAGTGCTCGACGGGATGATGTTTTCCAGGATGCCGCGGCCACCGCGCCAGTCCTTGTTGGACGGGCCGTCGACGGTCTTTTGCGTGGCGGTGGTGGCGTGCACGGTGGTCATCAGGCCGCGCTTGATGCCCCACTTGTCGTTCAGCACCTTGGCGACCGGCGCCAGGCAGTTGGTGGTGCAGCTGGCGTTGGAGATGATCGCTTCGCCCTTGTACGTGCCGTGGTTCACGCCGTACACGAACATCGGGGTGTCATCCTTGGACGGTGCCGACATGATCACCTTCTTGGCGCCCGCGTCGATGTGCTTCTGCGCGCCTTCCTTGGTCAGGAAGATGCCGGTGGATTCGAT
Source organism: Cupriavidus sp. GW821-FHT02F09 (assembly GCF_059421605.1). Taxonomy (NCBI): domain Bacteria; kingdom Pseudomonadati; phylum Pseudomonadota; class Betaproteobacteria; order Burkholderiales; family Burkholderiaceae; genus Cupriavidus; species Cupriavidus sp. GW821-FHT02F09. The sequence goes on along the minus strand of NZ_JBWKVH010000015.1, from coordinate 148,268 downwards.
CACCACGTCGGCGCCGATCTCGCCCCACTTCAGTTCGGACGGGTCCTTGACTGCGGTCAGGCGGATTTTCTTGCCATTGACGATCAGGGTGTTGCCGTCGACCGACACTTCGCCGTCAAAGCGGCCGTGCACCGAGTCGTACTTCAGCATGTAAGCCAGGTAGTCGGGCTCGAGCAGGTCGTTGATGCCGACGACTTCGATTTCCTTGAAGTTGGCGGCGGCGGCGCGGAACACCATGCGCCCGATGCGGCCGAAGCCGTTGATGCCGATCTTGATGGTCATGTTTATCTCCTGAGTAGGCTAACGATCGATGGATGCGGGAAAGCGTCTGCCGGCCCGCGCGGCCGAGTCGACCGCTGCGCGGGCCCGGGAATACCTGTTACTGACCGAGGGTGTCGCGCACGGTGCGCACGACGTTCTCGACCGTGAAGCCGAAGTGCTTGAACAATACGCCAGCGGGAGCCGATTCGCCGAAGGTGTCGATGCCCACCACGGCCTGGACCTGGTACTTCCACCAGAAGTCCGTCACGCCTGCCTCGACCGCCACGCGCGGCACGCCGGCCGGCAGCACCGATGCCTTGTAGGCGGCGTCCTGCTTGTCGAATACCGTGGTTGCCGGCACCGAGACCACGCGCACGTGCACGCCGTCAGCAGCCAGTTGCTCTGCGGCACCCACGGCCAGGCCGACTTCCGAGCCGGTGGCGATGATCACGGCATCCGGACGGCCGGTCTTGGGATTGTTGCCAGCGCGCAGCACGTAGCCGCCCCGCGCGATATTGGCGCGGGTGGTGTCGTCACGCGTCTGGAACGGCAGGTTCTGGCGGCTGAAAATCAGGCAGCTCGGGCCGTTCTCGCGGCGCACGGCCTGGGCCCAGGCCACCGCGGTTTCGGTCGTGTCGGCGGTACGCCACACATCCATATTGGGGATCAGGCGCAGGCTGGCGACGTGTTCGATCGACTGGTGGGTCGGGCCGTCTTCGCCCAGGCCGATGGAGTCGTGGGTGAACACGAACAGCGTGCGGATCTTCATCAGCGCCGCCATGCGCAGGGCATTGCGGCTGTAGTCGGAGAAGGTCAGGAAGGTGCCGCCGTAGGGGATGTAGCCACCATGCAGCGTGATGCCGTTCATGATGGCGCTCATGCCGAACTCGCGCACGCCGTAGTTGATGTGGTTGCCCCAGGCATCGCCGCGCACGGCCTTGCTGCCGGACCAGTTGGTCAGGTTGGAGCCGGTCAGGTCGGCCGAGCCACCCAGGAATTCCGGCAGCACCGGCGCGAGCGCCTCGATGGTGTTCTGGCTGGCCTTGCGGGTAGCGATGGTTTCCGCCTTTTCCTCGCACTTGGCCAGGAAAGCGTCCACGGCAGCGTCAAACGCGCCGGGCAGCTCGCCGCGCATGCGGCGCTGGAATTCGCCGGCTTCGTACGGGAAGCGCTCCGCATAAGCCTCGAACAGCGCGTTCCAGGCCTTTTCCAGCGAACCGCCGCGGGCCTTCGCATCCCATGCCGTATAGACTTCGGCCGGGAGTTCGAACGGGGCGTGGGCCCAGCCCAGCGCCTCGCGCGTGGCCAGGATTTCGGCGCCACCAAGCGGCGCGCCATGCACATCGTGGCCGCCTTCCTTGTTGGGCGCGCCCTTGCCGATCAGGGTACGGCAGCAGATCAGGGTCGGACGGTCGCTGTGCTTGGCTTCGGCGATGGCGGCATCCACGGCGGCGGCGTCATGGCCGTCCACCGCGCGGATCACATTCCAGCCGTAGGCTTCGAAACGCTTCGGGGTGTCGTCGGCGAACCAGTGCACCACGTCGCCGTCGATCGAGATGCCGTTGTCGTCCCAGAGCGCGACCAGCTTGTTCAGCTTGAGCGTGCCGGCCAGCGAGCAGGCCTCGTGGCTGATGCCTTCCATCAGGCAGCCGTCTCCCAGGAACACATAGGTGTGGTGGTTGACGATGTCGAAGCCCGGGCGGTTGAATTCCTCGCCCAGCAGGCGTTCAGCCAGCGCCATGCCGACCGCATTAGTCAGGCCTTGGCCCAGCGGGCCGGTGGTGGTTTCCACGCCCGGGGTGATGCCGTATTCCGGGTGGCCTGCCGTCTTGCTGTGCATCTGGCGGAAGTTCTTCAGTTCGGCCAAGGGCAGGTCGTAGCCGGTCAGGTGCAGCAGCGCATAAAGCAGCATCGAGCCGTGGCCGTTGGACAGCACGAAGCGGTCGCGGTCAGCCCACTTGGGGTTGCTCGGGTTATGCTTCAGATGACGGCCCCACAGCGCAACCGCGATATCCGCCATGCCCATCGGCATGCCGGGGTGGCCTGAATTAGCCTGCTGGACGGCGTCCATGGCCAGGACGCGGATGGCGTTGGCCATGAGTTGGACGGGCTGCGAAGCGTGCGGACTGGCGGCGGGATGAGCGAGGTGAGACATGCGGCGGGAACCTGGCGGCGGGAAAAGCGCAATTTTACCAGATCAAAGGGGGGAGTTAGGCCACCCGGCGGCCCCGCCTGGCGGGCATCTGCAATGGACCGAATGGCTTTCCCCAGGCGTTGGCACCACCTTGGGCCAGATTCGGCTGCTCGCGGCAATGCGCTCGCCGTACCAGCAAATCGAGATTGGCGAGCATCCCCGCTTTGGCCGGATCTTCCGCCTCGATGGCCGCATCATGAGCGCGGAAGCGGACGCCTTCATCCAGCATGAGCTGATGGTGCACCCCATGGCCGTGGCCCATGGCGCGGCACGCTCCGCGCTGGTGGTGGGTGGCGGCGACGGCGGCTCGGCGCATGAATTGCTGCGCCTGCCCTTCATGCGCGAGGTGGTGGTGGCCGAACTCGACCCCGATGTCGTGACGCTGGCCCGGGCCTGGCTGGACGGCATCCACCAGGGCGCCTTCGAGGATCCACGCGTGCACCTCGCCATTGGCGACGCGCTGGGCTTGATGGAAGCCTTTGGCCGTGCGGGGCGGCAGTTCGACCTGATCGTATTCGATCTGACCGAGGCCGACGACGGCAGCCCGGCGGCTGCGCTCTTTTCCAACCACGGCCTGCAAACCGCCCGGCGCTGCCTGGCGCCCGGCGGCGCGCTGTCCCTGCACCTTGGCCCGCCGGAACACCGCCCCGATTCGGTCCGCGTGCTCGCCGCGCGCTTGCGGCAGTGCTTTGCGCAAGTCCACCCCATCACCACCTTCATCCCCGTCTACGGCGCGCAATGGGCCATCGCGCTGGCCAGCGACACCCTCGACGTGCGCGGCGCCGATGCCGCGCAGCTCGATGAGCGGCTGCGCGCCTGGAAGCTCGACCGCAAGCTGCGCTGCTACCACGCCGCGCTCCATCCGGCCTTGTTCGCCCTGCCCCTGCACCTGCAGGCGCTTTTCGACAGCGCCTGCGCACCCGCGTAAGATGCTCGCTCGCACCGCGAGTCTTGCCGCCCAGGCAAGCCCCGCGCGGCTTCCCGTAACCAGGAGACGATCATGACAAGACCGGCCAACACCCCCTGGCTCACCCCCTACCTGACGGTGGGCAACGGGCGCAGCGCGCTCGACTTCTATCACCGCGCCTTCGGTTTCAGCGCGGGGAACGTGGTCGACGAAAACGGTGTGCCGACCCACGCCGAGATGCACTACCAGGGCGAGCTCGTCGTGATGTTCGCGCCCGAAGGCGCCTGGGGCAGCACCGCGCGCGCGCCCCGCTCGCTCGGCGTCGAATGCCCGCAGACGTTCTACGTCTACTGCGACGACGTCGATGCCATGCACGCGCGCGCCGTCGCCGCCGGCGCGGTCAGCCTGATGGCGCCCGCCGACCAGTTCTGGGGCGACCGCTACTGCATGGTCGAGGATCCTGATGGCTACCGCTGGGGCTTCGGCAAGCCGGTGGACAAAGCCGCCGGCAAGAACGAGGACGGATCCGCCTGATGCCGCCTCGCTTTTTCATTGATGCCACGTTGGCCGCCGAGACCGACATGCCGTTGCCTGAAGCCGTGGTGCGCCATGTCCAGGTGCTGCGGCTCAACCCAGGCGACGACATCACCCTGTTCGACGGGCGCGGCGGCAGCCATGCGGCTACCCTGGTCGAAATCGGCAAGCGCCATGCGCTGGCGCGGATCGGCAGCCACGATCCGTTCGAGGCCGAGCCGCCGTTCCGCGTCACGCTGGCGCAGGGGCTGGCGGGCGGCGACAAGATGGACTGGCTGATCGAGAAATCCGTCGAGCTTGGCGTTGCCGCCATCCAGCCGCTGCAGGCGGCCCGCTCCGTGGTCCGGCTCTCGGGAGAGCGGGCGCAGAAACGCCAGGCGCACTGGCAGGCGCTGGTCGAGGCCGCATGCGAGCAATGTGGGCGCAATCGCTTGCCGGAGGTCGCACCGGTCGCTAACGTGGAATCCTGGTTGGGCCTGCAGGCAAAGCCTGCCGCGGCCCAGGATGGGGCACGGCTGCTGGTATCGCCGCGGGCCTCGCAGTCGCTGGTATCGTTTGCCACCGAGCAGCGCAATGCGTTGCTGGACCGCGGCGTGACACTGCTGATCGGGCCCGAAGGCGGGCTGGCGCCGGACGAGGAGGCGGCGGCGCTGCGCGCCGGTTTCACGGGCGTGTCACTCGGGCCGCGCATCTTGCGTACAGAAACAGCCGGGCTTGCCTGCCTGGCCACGCTCAACGCGGTACTGGGCGGATTTTGACGGCACCCGGGCCATCCCGGCCCGGCGCCACACTCACCGGAAGGAGTCGATCATGGGACTACTCGATAGCGTGCTGGGCGGAGTGCTCGGGCAGCGCGGCAGCGGCGACGCGGGCGCTGGCGGCCTGAACCCCAAGATGATGATGGCGCTGGGGCTGCTGGCCATGCTGGCCATGCGCCATAAGGGCGGGGACAGCAGCGGCGGCGAGCGGGATCCGGCCTCGGCAGGCGCGGGAGGCCTCGGCGGCCTTGGCGGACTGCTCGGCGGCCTGATGGGCGGCGGCGCGGCCGGTGGCGCACCAGGCGGCCTCGATCTGGGCGGATTGCTCGGCGGGCTGCTGGGCGGCCAGGCCGGCGGCGCACCCGCGCTGGGCGCGGCGGCCGGCGGCATCGGCGCCTTGCAGCAGGTCCTGGCCCAGGCGGGCCTGGGCGAACAGGTCAACTCGTGGATCGGCACCGGCGCCAACCAGGCGGTCTCGCCGTCCGCGCTGGCCAGCGCACTGGGTGGTACCGGCGCGCTGGAGAGCCTGGCCGAAAAGACGGGCCTGTCCCAGGACGATGTCGCAGCCCATCTCAGCGAAGGGCTGCCGGAGCTGATCGACAAGCTGACGCCGCAAGGCCAGGTACCGCCGGCGGCGTAACCCCGCGCCCTGCCGGCAAAGCAAAAGGCCCGCTGCTAGCGGGCCTTTTTTTATCATGCTGTCTTCGCTACAGGCGGCTGGCGCTCAGGCGAAGGAGTAGAACACGCGGAACTGCACCTTGCGCTCGGCCCAGAACTCGGCCGCATCACGGAACACATCGAGCAAAACCTCGCGCCCTTCCTTGTCGAACTTCTGCGCAATCGGCAGGCCTTCGAGCACGATCACGAAGCCGGGCTGCGGGCCCGCCTTGTAGATCAGGTCGGTCAGGCAATCGGCCAACGCATCGAAATTCTTGCCGAAATGCTTGGGAAAGAGGAAGTTGGTGGCGATGGTTTCCAGCACTTCCGCCTTGCTCTGGCAGTGTGCGCAGTTCGCATACAGGAAATGCTGGCCCAGCTCCACCGCGGCCTGCGCGAGTTCGGGCACGCGAAACGCGCGGATCGACTGGACGATGTTTGGACGCACCGTCTTGAACAGGGTCATGGCTCCCTCTTGGCTGCCGTCAGTGCCGGCTGCGGGAACGGGTGCGAGCGGCGGTTGTTGCGAGAGCTCGTTGCGGGGCATCGTCAACACGTTGTCGTAAAGATTCTGGGCCTGGGTCTGGGCCCGCTGCCAGCCATCTCCGGCGCCGCGCTCTTCGCGGGCGGCAAGGGCGTCGCCCAGTCCGAAAATGTCAGTCATCATTTGGCTATCCGTTTGAAACTGTTGTAGTGGTCGTCCGTGTAGTAACAGTCGTTGGTGGCGCGTTGATCACCGCCACATACGATCCGTCGTGCTCCTCGATTTCGGCTATTTGTCTTCACCGTGTATTCGCGGTAGTAATTGCGCGACCTTTGCGGCAGGGCGCGCTCGTAGTTGCCGAACCTCGAGCCATCCTTGGCGTAGGGAAACGGGCCACCCGCTTCGATCCGCTCCAACGTGGACTGTGCCTCGTTGGGCAACTGTTGTACTGCGATGGTTCCCGTGCCGTCATCGGCCGCCTGGCGTGCCAGCACCGGCTGCGCCAGCGCGCACGACAACGCCACGCCTGCCAGCACCCGGCTTGCCACTCGCGCCAGACCGGCGACTGAAATCCATTGTGATGCGCGCTGCGTCAAAGGAATCTGGGAACCCACGTTGCTTGTCTTGATTTGAGGACACCAACCAAACGATCCCGGCGCCGCTGCGCGGTTGCCGCGCCACCTAAACTGCCCATTTTGCCTGCGCCCCGGACGGCCTGCGCGTAAATCGACAGCGTCGTCGCGCGTGTAACGAGCGCGTACTTCAAAGGCATAAGGTTACGCCCATGCTAATAAATAATCAATCCCCGCCCCCGGACGGAGTGGAAAACCTCAATTGTTTCAACATGTTAAGAAAATGTGTGCACACACTGACGGGGTGCCGGCGGCAGTAAAAAGACAATAAAAAAGCCGGGCAAGCCCGGCTTTTCAAGACTGACAGGGGTTTAGCGCTTGGCTGCCGCGTCCACCACCACCAGCGACGTCATATTGACGATACGCCGCACCGTGGCCGAAGGCGTCAGGATGTGGACAGGCGCCTTGACGCCAAGCAGGATCGGCCCGATCGCCACATTGTTGCCCGCCGCGACCTTGAGCAGGTTGTAGGCGATGTTGGCAGCGTCGATATTCGGGCACACCAGCAGGTTGGCCTCGCCCTTGAGGGTGCCGTCCGGCACCAGCGTGTCACGCAGCTTCGGGTCCAGCGCGCAATCGCCATGCATCTCGCCATCCACCTCGAGATCCGGGGCGCGCTCGCGCAGGATCGCCAGGGTTTCGCGCATTTTCTGCGCCGAAGGCGCTTCGGATGTGCCGAAGTTGGAGTGCGACACCAGCGCCACCTTGGGGACGATGCCGAAGCGCTTGAGCTCTTCGGCGGCCATCAGGGTGATCTCGGCCAGCTGGCCAGCGGTCGGGTCGATGTTGACGTGGGTGTCGACCAGGAAGATCTGCCGGCCCGGCAGGACCAGCCCGTTCATCGCCGCATACACCTCGTTGGTGCCACCCAGGATCTGGTCGATGTAGCGCAGGTGCGCGGCAGTCGTGCTGACCGTGCCGCAGATCATGCCATCGGCCTCGCCCTGCTTGACCAGCATCGCGCCGATCAGCGTGGTGCGGCGGCGCATTTCCAGCTTGGCGTACTGCTGGGTGATGCCCTGGCGGGCCATCATCTTGAAGTACGCCTCGGAGTAGTCGCGGAAACGTGCATCGTGTTCCGGGTTGACCACGGTGAAGTCGATGCCGCCGCGCAGGCGCAGGCCAAAGCGCTCGATGCGGTGGGCGATGACGGCCGGGCGGCCGACCAGGATCGGGTTGGCCAGCTTTTCGTCGACGATCACCTGCACCGCGCGCAGCACACGCTCTTCCTCGCCCTCGGCGAAGACGATGCGCTTCTTCTCCATGTCGACCTGGCGGGCAGCCGCGTAGATCGGCTTCATCAGGGTGCCGGAGTGGTACACGAACTGCTGCAGCTGCAGGCGGTACGCGTCCATGTCCTTGATGGGGCGCGCGGCCACGCCGGACTTCATGGCGGCCTCGGCCACCGCCGGCGCGATCTTGACGATCAGGCGCGGATCGAACGGCTTGGGAATCAGGTACTCGGGGCCGAAGGACAGGTCCTGGATGCCATAGGCGGTGGCGACGATGTCGCTCTGCTCCTGGCGGGCCAGTTCCGCAATCGCATGCGCCGCGGCGACTTCCATCTCACGCGTGATGGTGGTGGCGCCGCAGTCCAGCGCGCCGCGGAAGATGAAGGGGAAGCACAGGACGTTGTTGACCTGGTTCGGGTAATCGGTACGGCCGGTGGCGATCACCGCGTCCGGACGGACTTCCTTGACCAGCTCCGGCAGGATTTCCGGGTTGGGGTTGGCCAGGGCCAGCACCAGCGGCTTGTCGGCCATGCGCTGGACCATGTCCTGCTTGAGCACGCCGGCAGCGGACAGGCCCAGGAAAATATCGGCGCCATCGATCACTTCTGCCAGCTTGCGCTTGTCGGTCTTTTGCGCAAAGCGGGCCTTTTCCGGGTCCATCAGCTCAGCGCGGCCTTCATAGACCACGCCCGCCAGGTCGGTCACCCAGATGTTCTCGATCTTCATGCCGAGGTCGAGCAGCAGGTCCAGGCAAGCCAGCGCCGCAGCGCCCGCGCCGGAAGCCACCAGCTTGACCTTGCTGATATCTTTGCCGACCACGGTCAAGCCATTGACCACAGCCGCGCCGACCACGATGGCGGTGCCATGCTGGTCATCGTGGAAGACGGGAATCTTCATGCGCTCGCGCAGCTTGCGCTCAACGTAGAAGCACTCGGGTGCCTTGATGTCTTCCAGGTTGATGCCGCCGAAGGTGGGCTCGAGCGCGGCGATGATCTGCACCAGCTTCTCGGGGTCCTTCTCGTCGAGTTCGATGTCGAACACGTCGATGCCGGCGAACTTCTTGAACAGGCCTGCCTTGCCTTCCATCACCGGCTTGGAAGCCGCCGGGCCGATATCACCCAGGCCCAGCACCGCGGTGCCGTTGGTGATCACGCCGACCAGGTTGCCGCGCGCGGTGTAGCGGAATGCATTGAGCGGATCGGCGACGATTTCCTCGCACGCGTAGGCCACGCCCGGCGAGTACGCCAGGGCCAGGTCACGCTGGTTGGACAGCGGCTTGGTCGGCGTAACAGAGATCTTGCCCGGGGTCGGAAACTCGTGATATTCCAGGGCAGCTTTGCGCAGCGCCTCACGCTGCTGCTGCTTCAGGTCGTCTTGGGGCGTGGGCTGCTGGGGACTGGTCATCGGCGCATCTTCCGGTCGGTGGAGCCGTTAATCACGTATGGGACACGAAATGGCGGGTCGGCTCCACGTACCCGCAGTCTCTTCCTTTGGAACCTGGCATTTTATATTGTGAAATATTATTTCACAATAAGCGTTTTGCGCGAGGCACCTTTGCGTTTCGGTACAATATGCCGCATGCCGCCAGCGCTGAACAGCAGGGCGAAACCCGCAGCGGCCGCGACCCGGCGAGGTTTCCCTGGCCCTTCGCAGAATCTCCGCCGCCCCGACTCCCTTCATGCCCGATTCCTCCAGCGCCCAGCTCTCCGAGTTCGACCTGATCCGCCGCTTCTTTACCCGGCCCGCGCAAAAGGCGGTACTGGGCGTGGGCGACGATTGCGCGCTGATTGAAGGGCGCCCCGGACACCACCTTGCCATCAGCACCGACATGCTGGTCAGCGGGCGGCACTTCTTTCCGGACGTGGCGCCGCGCTCACTTGGGCACAAGGCGCTGGCGGTCAACCTGTCCGACCTGGCGGCCATGGGTGCCGAGCCCCGCGCCTTCACACTAGCGCTGGCGCTGCCCGATGCGCAAGCCGCATGGCTGTCCGAACTGGCCGCCGGCATGCTGGAACTGGCAGACGCCCACGGCTGCGAGCTGATCGGCGGCGACACCACGCGCGGCCCGCTGACGCTGAGCCTGACAGTGTTCGGCGACGTACCTGTGCATAAGGCACTGCGACGCGATGCCGCACGCCCCGGCGACGATATCTGGGTCTCCGGCACGCTTGGCGATGCCCGCCTGGCGCTGGGCGACTTCCGTGGCGAATGGCTGCTGCCCGAACCGGACTTCAGCCAGGTGCGCCCGCGCATGGACACGCCAACGCCGCGCATCGCGCTGGGCATGGCACTTCGCGGTGTGGCGCATGCGGCACTCGATATTTCCGACGGCCTGGTCGGCGACCTCGGCCATATCCTGGAGCGCTCCCAGGTCGGCGCCCTGCTCGACGTGGACGCCCTGCCCCGCTCGACGGTGCTGGCCAGCCAGCCGGAGGCGCGCCAGCTGGAATGCACCCTGGCCGGCGGAGACGATTACGAACTCTGCTTTACCGCGCCCGTGGGTGAGCGCGACCACATTGCCGCCATCGGCGCGCGGCTCGGCCTGGCCCTGACGCGCGTCGGCGCGATCACGTCCGAGGCTGGCCTGCGCCTGGTTGACCGCGACGGTAATCCGAGCGCTTACAACGGCACCAGCTTCGACCACTTCGCTTCCCCCTGACAAGCTTGCGTGCGCCGTGTCATCATGCAGCCATGCGGGGCGCCAGACCCTGCCCGGACACGCCGTCCGGCACAATCCCATCCGAACCAGACGAGCCAATCCCTGATGTCCGCCTACCCGCCCGGGCCTACCGCGCACGATCCCGCCCTGACCCTGGAAGCTGGCCAGGCCGCCAAGGTCACGCGCCCTACGGCGCGTTTCATGCTCTCGCACCCTGCTCACCTGATCGCGCTGGGCTTCGGCTCGGGACTATCGCCAGTCGGGCCTGGCACGGTCGGCACGCTGTACGCATGGCTGTCCTACCTGGTGATCTCGATGTGGGTGCAGCCGGAAACCTGGCTGTGGCTGATCGTCGGCGGCTTCGTGCTGGGGCTCTGGGCCTGCGCGCGCACCGCGCGCGACATGGGCGTGTTTGACCACGGCAGCATGGTCTGGGACGAGATCGTGGCGTTCTGGCTGGTCATGGCCTTCGTCATGCCGACCGGTTTCTGGGGCCAGCTTGCGGCGTTCCTGTGGTTCCGCCTGTTCGATATCGTCAAGCCAGCGCCCATCGGGCATCTCGACCGTACGCTCAAGGGACCCGGCCTGCGCGGCGGCTTCGGCGTGATGTTCGACGACATCATGGCCGCCTTCTACACGCTGCTGGTGTTCGCCCTGTGGCGTTCGCTGTGATCGGCGCCCCCCCAACCTATCTACTGAATCCGCCATCATGCCCGTCAGCCGCTTGCTCGACCAACTCGCCGTCCAGGTCGGAATCTCCCTGAACGAGAAGTCGCTGTTGCTCGCCACCGCGGAATCCTGCACGGGCGGCCTGGTGGCCGCCGCCATTACCGATGTATCGGGTTCGTCAGGGTGGTTCGAGCGGGGCTTCGTCACGTACTCGAACGAGGCCAAGTCGACCATGCTGGGCGTGCCAGCCAAGCTGATTCGCGATCATGGCGCGGTCAGCGAGGAAGTGGCGCGCGCCATGGCCGAAGGGGCCCTGCTCAACAGCCGCGCCCAGGTGGCGCTGTCGATCACCGGCGTGGCCGGGCCAACCGGCGGTACGCCGGAAAAGCCCGTGGGCATGGTGTGCTTCGGCTGGAGCAACCGCATCACCACCAAGGTGGAAACGCAGCGCTATCGCGGCGACCGGCAGCAAATCCGCCGCCAGGCTGCGGAATACGCGATTCGCGGCCTGCTCGAGCTGGTCCGCAACGAGGCCTGAGGGCTCAGGCACGCGCGGCGGCCAGCAATCCGCCGGCAATGCGGCCGTTCAGCCCTGGCGGAAGCGATTGATGGTTTCGCGCGTCTGCAACGCGACGTTGCGCGCGGCCGCCGCGAAATCCTTCTCGCGGCTGGCGTAGAGGATGGCGCGCGACGAATTGATCATCATGCCGGCGCCAGCGCCGGTGCGCCCCGCGCGGACGGTGGCCTCGATATCTCCGCCCTGGGCGCCGATGCCGGGGATCAGCAGCGGCATGTCGCCCACGATCTCGCGCACCTTTGCAATCTCCGCGGGGAAGGTCGCCCCCACCACCAGCGCCATCTGTCCATTGGTATTCCAGCGCGTGGCGGCCGCCTCGGCCACCACCTGGTACACCGGCTTGCCATCCACCGGCAGGAATTGCACGTCGGAGCCGCCCGGATTGGAGGTGCGGCACAGCACGATCACGCCGCGATCCGCATAGGCCAGGTACGGCTCCAGCGAATCCAGGCCCATATAGGGATTGACCGTGACAGCGTCCGCCCGGTAACGCTCGAAGGCTTCGATGGCGTACTGCTGCGCGGTCGAGCCGATGTCGCCGCGCTTGGCGTCCAGGATCACGGGAATCCCGGGGTGAGCGTCATGGATATAGGCGATCAACTGCTCGAGCTGGTCTTCGGCGCGCTGCGCCGCGAAATAGGCGATCTGCGGCTTGAAGGCGCAGACCAGATCGGCGGTGGCGTCGACGATCTCGCGGCAAAAAGAGAAGATCGCACCGCCCGTGCCCGTCATGGACAGGGGCAGCTTGCCCGGGTCGGGGTCTAGCCCGACGCAGAGGAGGGAATCGTTGCGCTGCCAGGCTGCAGCCAGCTGCTCGGTGAAGGTCATGGGATGCTCGCTAATCTGGGTCGGCCGCGTCGGCTGCGCGCCGGGCTTGTCAAGCCGGGTCGGCGCTCCCCCGCGGCAACAGTCGTTCCTGCGATTTTACCCGCTGCGTGCTCTCTTCTGCCGTTCTTCCTCGATACAAAGAGCGGCGTCGCACACAGCGGCCGGCCGGGGCCTGCGCACGCAAATGATGAAATGCAGCCAGATCGAGATGCCGATCGGCGTGCTGAGCTTCCGGATGCTGGTGGCCACGCTGCCCTTCCTGCTGCTCGTGCCCCTATTGCGGCGCTGGCGCCAAAGCGCGCGGGCGGCATAACAACGCACTGCGCGCCGGCGCCTCCCATTCACCCACATTTCACTTAACAATCCCCCCCTCGTTGGGCTACACTCGCGGCCATCATAATCCCGGAGAAACTACGTGGGCAGTAGCATCGGGTGTTCGTGTTGCCGCAGCCAGATTGCGATCACACCGAATGCCATGTCACTGCGGGCTGCGTAACGACGACCGCCGGAGCCGGCTTTATCCCGCTCCACCGCCTCGTCGGACTCGCCCGCAGCACATACTGCGGGTGAGTGTTCTTCCGTGTCCCTGACGGCCGCCGCCGCGCGCCGCTTCGTCCCGGACTAATCCCTCCCCCGGCATGCCAGCCATGAACGGCAAACGCCATCGCCTTGCGCGCCCTTCGAGCGCACAGCGCGATCACGCTTGCCAGCGGCCCTGTGCTTCGCCGTTTTCGCGCGAAGCATGGGCTCGCCCCATGGCCGGCGAGCCAAGCCTGCGCGTTTCTTCGCCAAACGCAACAAGGAAGCCCTGGGATGATCAACCTGTTCGTCCTGCAGAAAGGCCGGCTCGCACAGGAGCAGGTCGACGATCGCAATGAACTTCTGCAGCACAAGCCAATCTGGATCGATGTCATCAGCCCCGATGACGAGGAACTCGCCTGGATCAAGGAAGCCTACGGCGTAGCCTTGCCCGAGCTGGAAGACCTGGGTGACCTGGAAGCCTCGGCCCGCTACTTCGAGGGCGAGGACGAGAACATCCATATCCGCACCGACTTCCTGCTCGACGAGGAAGACATCTCGCGCAACGTGCGCGTGGCGTTCGTGCTCACGCGCGACGTGCTGTTCTCCATTCACGACGAGGACCTGCCGGTGTTCCGGCTGGTGCGGTTGCGCGCCCGCATGCGCCCGGGCTCGGTGCGCAACGCCAAGGACGTGCTGATGGACCTGTACGCCACCGATGCGGAATATTCGGCGGACTCCATCGAGGAAGTCTACGAGCGGCTGGAGGAAGCCAGCAAGCGCGTGCTGGCGGAGAACGTGACCGATGCCGCGGCGGCCGACGTGCTGGAAACCATCGCCCGCGAAGAAGACTTGAACGGCCGCATCCGCCGCAACGTGATGGACACGCGCCGCGCGGTCTCCTTCCTGATGCGCAGCCAGCTGCTGTCGGCCGAGCAGCAGGACGAAGCCCGCCAGATCCTGCGCGATATCGACTCCATCGAGAACCACACCGCGTTCCTGTTCGACAAGATCAACTTCCTGATGGACGCCACGGTCGGTTTCATCAACATCAACCAGAACAAGATCATCAAGCTGTTCTCGGTGGTCTCGGTGGCGCTGATGCCGCCCACGCTGATCGCCAGCATCTACGGCATGAACTTCAAGTTCATGCCGGAGCTGGACTGGGCCGCGGGTTATCCTTGGGCCATCGGGCTGATGGCCGTGTCGGCGGCGATCCCGCTGGTGTACTTCAAGCGCAAGGGCTGGCTAAGCTGAACGGTACCTGATCGGCGCCTGAACTGCTCTGCCCCGGACTCAGTCGGGCAGCGTGGCCGCGCCCATGCGGCGCGCGATGATGTTGGCCTTGACCTTGAAGTTCACGCGCACATTGGCGCAGTACTCCTTCTTGTCGAAGCACTTTGGCGCCGGCAGCGCCGCGGCCAGGCGTGCAGCCTGGCCCACACTCAGCCTGGCGGCGCTGGTCTTGAAATAATGCTGGGCCGCGGCCTCCACGCCGAACACGTCCTCGCCCCACTCCACCGAATTCAAATAGATCTCGTAGATGCGCTGCTTGTCGAGCCAGAACTCGAGCATCCAGGTAATGGCCAGCTCCTGGCCTTTGCGCAGGTAGTGCTGCTCGGACGAAAGGAAGAGGTTCTTGGCCAGTTGCTGCGTGATGGTGGAGCCGCCACGCACGATATGCCCGCGCTTCTTGTTGCGCTCCCAGGCATCGAGCATGGAATCGAGCTCGTAGCCGGGATGGTTGACGAAATCGGCGTCCTCGCTGGCGATCACCGCGCGCTTGAGGTTGCGGGAGATATCGTCATAGCCGACCCAGCGGCGGTCCACCTGGCAGCTCCAGAATTTGAAGCCGCACAGACGCCACTGCTCGGCCCGCATGAACGCCGTGGATGACGGGTTCACGGTTTGCCAGGCGGCGATCTGCAGGAAGAAATACACCTGCATGGCCAGCACGCCGGCGATCAGCGTGCCAAGCAGGTAGGCGAGCCAGCGCAGCGGGTTGAGGCCGCCGCCCCTGCCGCCTTGAGCCGCCCCGGGACGGGCGGTGTGCTTGCGCTCAGCCATGTTCGAGCCAGCCGGCCGGCGCTTTAGCGCGCGGCTTCGGCCTGCAGCGCCGCGCGCAGCGTTGCCAGCACGGGCGCGGTGGCGGGCCGCACACCCCGCCAGTTGTAGAAGGCCTCGGCGGCCTGCTCGACCAGCATGCCCAGCCCGTCGCTGGTGCGCGCGCCGCATTGGGCGGCGAACTTCAGGAATACGGTGGGCTCCGCGCCGTACATCATGTCGTAGGCGAGCACGTCCTTGCCCAGCAGTTCCGCCGGCACCGGCGGCAACTCGCCCTGCAGGCTGCTGCTGGTGGCGTTGATGACCACGTCGCAGGCGTCCTCATCGGTCAAACCCGCCAGTGCGTCAAAACCACCGCCCCACAGCTCCACGCCGTACTCGTCCGCTTGCTGGGCCACGTTTTCCAGGATATCGCTGGCGCGCTGGGGCGTGCGGTTAGCCACCACGATGCGGTCCGGCCGGCAGGCGATCAGCGGCAGCATGGCGCCCATGGCGGCGCCGCCCGCGCCCAGCAGCAGGATGCGCTTGCCTTCGAGCAAGGTATCGAGGTTGACCTCGATGTCGCGCGTGAGGCCGACACCGTCGGTGTTGTCGCCGTGGATCACGCCGTCCTCGATCCACATGGTGTTGACCGCGCCCGCGCTCTCGGCGCGCGGCGTCAGGCGCTCGGCGAGGTCGTAGGCTTCGAGCTTGAACGGCACGGTCACGTTCAGGCCGTGGCCGCCGCCGTCGAAGAAGGCGCGCACGGTGGCGACGAACCCATCGAGCGGCGCCAGCAGGCGCTCGTACTCGACGGCCTCGCCGGTCTGCTGCGCAAATGCGGCATGGATGGCGGGAGAGCGGCTGTGCGCGACGGGGTTGCCGATCACGACGTAACGGTCGGCGAGAGTCTGGGATTGCATAGTGTCAGGTGATGGCGTCATCGGGACTGCAGGCGAGTTTCCAGCCCGCTGCGCGAAAACTTGAATGTGGAGATCACTTCGAGAATATCCTGGCGCGCCTGCATCTGCGCCGTGAACCCGCCGAACGGCGCCGCCGCCCGCACGATGGCAACCGCCTGGCGGTCCAGCACGGGATCGCCCGAGCTCTTGACCACGTCAATGGCGTCGATGTTGTAGCCATCGCGGTTATAGCCAAGCCGGCCCTGCCGGTTGACGTTGATCACCAGGATCAGTTGCCCGTAGATCGGCTTGCCATTGCGCTGGGGGAAATCGGTGGTGCCGCGCGCTTCGATCTTCTGGCGCAGGCGGTCGTAGTACTGCGCGTATTCCACTTCCTGCGCGCTGGTGGCGGTGAGCTGGTAGCGCTTGGGCCGCTTGGCGTATTGCTCGAGGTTGCGGCCGATCTCGGCTTCGAGCTTGGCCATCTCGTCGAGCGAGGTGCGTTCGTCCTGGCCGCGCAGCGGGTTTTCCACGCGCTGCTGGCCTGGCTTGAGCGGCTGGCTGTGCACGGACGGCGCGGCTTCGCGCGACTGCGTCATCAGGCGCTGCTGCTCCTGCTCCATCTGCTCCACGCGGCGCTGCATCTGGCGCACCAGGTCGCCGTCCTTGGTGACGGTCTGTGCCGGCAGCGGCGTGGTGGCGCGCTGCTGGTCGTGCTCGCCACCGCCGTCGAGGTTGGCCTGGGCCAGCACGGTGGGGTTCTGCGGGCGCTGCGCCGATTTGGAATTGACCAGCACCACATCGAGCGCGGCGTCGGTGCGCTTGATCTCGAACGCCTCCGGCGCCACGACGCGCACGGTCAGCAGCAAGGCATGGGCCAGCAACGAGACGACCAGCGCCTTGGCCATCGTGCTGCTGGCGTTCCACCACTGGCGGGGAGAAAAAGCGGCTTTCACGATGGGCGGGACGTTGGCTGGGAAGCGTCGATCGGGCGAGACTGGGGCCGGGGTCCGTGGGACCCCGGGGTCAGACTGCGATTGTAAGGGAGCGCCTCGTTTTTTCCGAGGAACTCAGCCTGCGCCGCCGGTGCCGGTGTCGCGTGTGTCCGACGCAGCGCCTTCGCTTGTGGCAGCTGCTGCACTCGCGGCTTCGTCATCGCCGGCTTCCCCGGCCGCAGCGTCAACCTCACCTTCGGTTGCCCCTTCGGCCGCACCCTCGGCAGCGGCTTCGGCAGCCTCCTCGGCCGCGGCTTCAGCGGCGGCTTGCGCCGACACTTCACCGGCTTCGTCGTCCCGCTCCATCTCCTCCTGCGGCAGCTCGCCTTCGCCGGCAAACACCTCCAGGACCCGGCATGACACTTCCAGCGAGATCTCGTCGATCGCGCCGATCTCCAGCAGCACCTGGGTGCCGCGCGACGCCTGCATCAACTCCGGCACGCGCGTGACCAGCGGGATCTCGGCAAAGCGCACCGCGCCTTCCTTGAGCACCGAGCCCATCAGGCGCTCGCGCTTTTCCTGCTGCAGCCAGCGCAGGCACCAGTAGCGCTCCATGGTCGACTGGTGGTCGGCATAGGCAGCGTAGGTGCCTTCGAAATCCGCCACCGCGGCCAGCAGGTCCGAATCCTTGGGCTTGAACGGCGCCACCAGCTTGGCCGTGATGCCATGCTGGGCGACTGCCAGGATCTGCCACTGGTTGACCAGGTCGACATAGCGGCGCAGCGGCGAGGTGCTCCACGCATATTGCGCCACGCCCAGCCCCTCATGGGGCGCCGGGTAGGTCTGCATGCGGGTGCGGTTCATGCCCCAGGCCTTCTGCGTGCGGTAGATGCCCGGCACACCGTTGTCGGCAAGCAGCTTGCCCCAGGTGCTGTTGGCCAGGATCATCAGCTCGGCGACGATCTTGTCGAGCGGGGAGCCGCGGCGGCGCTGCTCGATGCGCACGCGTTCGCCTCCATCCTCCAGCAGGTCGATGTAGAAGCTGTAGTCGGCGCGGTTGTGCGACTCGGGACGCAGCCCGCTGGCCAGACGCGCCTTCTGGCGTTCGTCGTGCAGCCAGCCGGAGAAATGGAACAGCTGGGTCAGCGCGTCGCGGAACGGGTAGTCGCCGGTGCCGGCAGCCAGCGCGGCCTCGGTCACCACATCCTCAAGCAGGTTGTGGCGCAGGTTGGCCGCGATCTTGACCAGCTCGGCGCGGGTCTCGCTGCTGACGATCATCTGCAGGGCCGGGTCGTAGACCACGTACAGCGACAGGGCCGGGCACTCGCGCCCTTCCTGCAGCGTGTAGCGCTCCACCACCGAATCCGGCAGCATGGTGATCTTGTCGCCGGGGAAATAGACTGTCGACAAGCGATGGCGCGCCACGGCGTCGAGCGGCTCGCCACGGCGGATGCCCAGGCCGGGCGCCGCGATATGGATGCCCACGCGGATCTTGCCACCGTCCAGCGGCGTGACCGACAGCGCATCGTCGATCTCCGTGGTGGTGACGTCATCGATGGAGAACGCCTCCACATCCGCGCGCGGCAGTTCGCCGGCGGGTTCCGGCACGGCCACGTCGGGAAAGCCGGTGCCCTTGGGGAAGCACTCGGAGAGGAACTTGGCCTCATGCAGCGCGCGCGGGCTGGCAATGCCGCCCACCGCCACCATCAGCCGCATCGGCGACATGCCTAGCGCGGTGCAAGCGGCGTCCATCGCCTTGTATTCGAGGCTGTTCTTGTCGGGCTTGAACAGCAGTTGCAGTGCCTTGCCGCGGAACGCATCGGGCAGAGTCAGGGCCTTGAGCTGGTTTTCGTACTCGGCCTGCACCAGGGCTTGCTGCTTCTTGCGCTCGAGCGCGGCGAGCGCAGCCTTCAACTGGTCTTCCGGCGCACGCTGGTAGCGCCCGCGGCCCTTGCGGCGGAAATAGACCGGATTGCCGTGCAGCGTCTGCGCCAGCGCGGCTTGCTGCACCACGCTCGCACCCGCGCCGTAGTACTCGGCCGCCAGGTCGACAAAGCCGAACTCGTCCTCCGATGCGCATTCCCACAGGAATTCCAGGTCGACCTCGCCGACCAGGTCGGCGGCCTGGCGCAACAGCTCGATCGCCGACGGCTGCGCGAACTGCAGCAATACGTCGCGCGACTTGACCTTGGTGCGTTTGCCCGCGGGCAGCTCCACCTGGTACGACTCGCCCTGCTGGGTCAGCACGGTGCCGGCGCGAATCTCGCCGCCTTCTTCGAACAGCAACTGCATGGATCGGTACTTTCAGAAATGCCGGGAACCGCACTTGGCAAACCAAGCACCCTGGCGCTTTGTCACGCCTGCGGGAACGGCCCGGTGAGAGAAATGGTGCAAGGCCGCCTTCAGGCAAGGCGGCAACCGGACCTGAGATGATACCGCACCGCGCCGGCTGCAAGCCCGGCGCAGGGCGGGCTGTTACAGCGACATGCCGCCGCTGGCCTCGATCGCCACGCCATTGACGTAGCTGGCATCGTCGCTGGCAAGGAAGGTGTAGATGCTGGCGATTTCGGCCGGCTCTGCCAGACGGCGCAGCCAGCAAGACGATTTCATGCCGTCCAGCACCTTCTCCGGCACGGTCCGCAGGATCTCGGTGGCGACGAAACCCGGGCACACCGCGTTGACGCGCACGCCCTTGGGGCCCAGCTCGCGCGCCCACGTCTTGGTGAAGCCGATCACACCGAACTTGCTCGCCGCATAGTTGGTCTGGCCGAAGTTACCGTACAGGCCAACCACGCTGGAGGCATTGAGAATCACACCTTTGCCCTGCTCGGCCATGATGTCGGCCACGGCCTGGGCGCAGTTGAAGACGCCCTTGAGATTGACGTCGATCACCGCGTCGAACTGGACTTCGGTCATCTTGGTCAGGCGTGCATCCTTGGTGATGCCTGCGTTATTGACGAGGATGTCGATGCGGCCGTGCTTGGCCAGCGTGGCCGCCACCATGGCGTCGACCTCGTCGCGGCGCGTCACGTCGACCTTGTGGGCGCTCACGGTGGCGCCAGAAGCGGCGAGCGTCTCGGCGGCAGCGCGCACGCGCTCCTCCTGCACGTCGCAAAGCACCACCAGCGCACCTTCCGCGGCAAAGCGCTGCGCGGTGGCAAAACCGATCCCGGCGGCAGCGCCGGTGATGATGGCAACACGTCCCTGCAATTTCATGGTGGTCGTCTCTTGTTCTTGGTCGCGATTATCGATTTGGGGAAAATTCTTGCTCTGGATGGCTACCTGGCGGCTTCTGCCTGGAGCCGCTCAGTTCCGGCGCGGGCCGCGCCAGCAGGTCGGGCAGGAATACCTCGGTCACCAGCATGACGCCGTCGCCACGCCGGAAGGCCGAACGCCGCGCAGGCAACACCGATGACGCAGCGAGCTCCCGCATGGCCGGCACGGCTAGTTCCAGCCGGCGCCGCAGCGGGTGATGCGCAAGCAGGCGCGCAAAGGCAAACGGCTCGCGCCGCACGCGGGGATCGACGAACAGCGCGCCGCCCAGCGGGCGCTCGCCCAGGCCGCGCAGGAATGGCCAGTCGCGCCGGGCATGGTCGGGCTTCACCACGGTATGGGCAAAGATGGCCGGCACCCCGTCACAGATCAGCAGCACCTCGCGCGCCAGCGCGCGGCGGCGGGCAGGCAGCCCCAGCGCCTGCCATTCATCGGCAAGGGCGAGTTCAATGCGCTGCGCCAGGCGGCGCACCCGGAAAGCGTCCGACGCTGCCACCAGCCGGGCGGTGAGCGAGCCATCACCGGTCACCCAGCGGCGCAGGTTGGCGCTGATGGCGGGATCTTCGGGTAAATGGGCGTGCCAACCACTGCGGCGCAGATGCGCCCCGTTCATGCCGCGCTCATGCCCGTGGCTCCGGATCGATGGGGTCGATGGCGTCGCCCTGGCTGAGCTGGCCATCGGGTCCATAGCCGCAGAAAGCGAGGACTTCGTCGACGTAGTCGGCAAATTCACTGATGCCGTGGTCGCTGCCCTCGATGACGCGCGTGTGCGCGCCGGGGAAGGCCGCCAGCATCTCGCGATAGTCCAGCACCTCGTCGCCGGTCGCAGCCATCAGGAAATAGCGCTGCGGCCGGGTGATGGGCTCGACCCGCAGCGCCAGCAGTTCATCCAGATGGTGGCGCTCCACCCGCACCGAGCCGCCACCGTGCCAGAGCGGCTGGTCGCCCAGGTGGCGCTCCAGGTCGGTCCAGGGATGCACCGCCGGGTTGAGGAGCACAGCGCGGCAGCCGTGGCGCTCGGCCAGCCAGCGCGCATAGAAGCCACCCAGCGAGGAGCCGATGATGGTGAGCGGCTGCGCGCCACCGGCTTGCGAGGCCGCGATGGCCGCTTCGGCCTGGGCGATGGCCTGGGCCGGCGACACATTCAGCACCGGGCAAGCGTAATAGCGTCCCACGCCCCATTCACGCATGCGCTCCTGGACCAGGCGCGCCTTGAAGGACTGTGGAGATGAGCGGAAACCGTGCAGGTATAGCAGCATGCCAGGCCCCGCTCAGGCGCAAGCACCTGCGGCAAAGGCGTCCAGCAGCTTCTGGTGGACGCCGCCGAAGCCGCCGTTGCTCATGACCAGCACATGGTCGCCCGGGCGCGCGGTGGCTCGCACCGCGCGGACCAGCTCGGGAAGGTCGCTGAAGGCGGCCGCGCGCTCGCCCAGCGGCGCCAGCGATTCGGCCAGGTCCCAGCCCAGGGCATCCTTGCCGCTGGCCGCGCCATACCCGAACACCAGGTCTGCCGCCTCGAGGCTGGCCGGGAGTTGCGCCTTCATCACGCCCAGCTTCATGGTGTTGGAGCGCGGCTCCAGCACCACCAGGATGCGCGCCGCGCCAACCCGCTTGCGCAGGCCGTCGAGCGTGGTCTGGATCGCAGTGGGATGGTGGGCAAAGTCGTCATAGACCGTGATGCCATCGACCACGCCACGCACTTCCATGCGGCGCTTCACATTCGCGAAGCGCGACAAGGAATCGATGGCTTGCGGCGCTGGCACGCCCACATGGCGGGCAGCCGCAATCGCAGCCAGCGCATTCATCCGGTTGTGCGTGCCTTGCAAGGCCCAGCGGAGCCGGCCTTGCAGCACGTCGCCGAACCAGACATCGAAACTGTCCTGGGTCGTGCCGTCGCCGGTGGCATCGCCTTCGGCGGGCTCGCCCGCACGCCAGTCGCCGATGCCAAATTGCTCGGTCTCGCTCCAGCAGCCCCGCTCCAGCACGCGCGCCAGGCTTTCCTCATAGCCGTTGACGATCAGCCGGCCCTGCTCCGGCACGGTGCGCACCAGATGATGGAACTGGGTCTCGATGGCGGCAAGATCAGGGAAGATGTCGGCGTGATCGTATTCCAGGTTGTTCAGGATGGCGGTGCGTGGACGGTAGTGGACAAACTTGCTGCGCTTGTCGAAGAACGCCGTATCGTACTCATCGGCCTCGATCACGAAGAAGTCGGACTCGGTCACCCGCGCCGACACGCCAAAATTCTGCGGCACGCCGCCCACCAGGAAGCCCGGCTGGTAGCCGGCATCTTCCAGGATCCAGGCCAGCATGGAGGTGGTGGTGGTCTTGCCGTGGGTGCCCGCCACCGCCAGCGTCCATTTGCCGCGCAGCACATGCTCGCCGAGCCACTGCGGGCCGGAGACATAAGGCAGGTTGCGGTTGAGGATGGCCTCCATCAGCGGATTGCCGCGCGACACCACATTGCCGATGACGAACAGGTCCGGCTCCAGCGCTAGCTGGCCGGGATCAAAGCCCTCGATCAGTTCAATGCCCTGCGCCTCGAGCTGCGTGCTCATCGGCGGGTAGACATTGGCATCGCATCCGGTGACGCGGTGGCCAGCCTGCTTGGCAAGCACGGCGAGGCCGCCCATGAATGTGCCGCAGATACCAAGGATGTGAATATGCATGGGATTTAGGATTGGGCGGGCCAGGGCGGCCGGGCCGGGTTGCTTCTGGATGGAAAGAATTGTACCTGAGGGGGTGACGGCGACGCCGTGCGGGAAAGGCCCGCGGCCGGGCACGGCAGATTTCCGGGCCGGCGCCTTCTCTCCGAGGAATCTCCCCGTCACCAGCCACTCTAAAAAGCAAAACCCGACCCTAGCGCGCAGGCCGCGATCCCTCCGGTATCATCCCCCCATGCCCCGCCGCCCCACCCTCGACCCCATCCGCCTGCGCGAGGAAATCGCCCAGGCCGCCGCCCGCATGATCGCGGAAGATGGCACCGACTACGCCACGGCCAAGCGCAAGGCCGCGCGGCAACTGCTGGGTGACGTGCGCGTGGCGGGCGAGTGGCTCCCCGACAACGAGGCCGTGGAGGCGGAGGTCCGTCTCTATCAGGCACTGTTCCACTCGGAGAGCCAGCCCCGCGTCCTGGCGCTGCTGCGCCGGCTGGCCGTGCTTGCCATGCGCGACCTTGCCGCATTCCGCCCGTACCTGGCTGGGGCCGTGCTCAACGGCACCGCCACCGAGCATTCCGACGTCTATCTGCAGTGCTTCTGCGATAGCACCAAGGATCTCACCCTGCACCTGCTCAACGCTGGCGTGGACTTCGACACCAGCGAGACCCGGCACTTCGCCGGCCGCGGCGAGGTCGAGACCCTGAGTTTCCTCTGGAAGGGACAATGGCCAGCCATGCGCGACGCGCGCCTGCTGGCTGGAGAGATCCGTGCGGAACTTGGCCAGCCCGTCGGCATTCATATAGCGCTGTATGATGCGGATGACGAACGCGGCGCAGTCCGGGCCGCGGCTGGCGGCCGGGTTGCCCGTGCCGATGTGGATGCGGTACTGGCGCTGCTGGCGGCCGCCGAAGCGGCGGCACCCCAGGTGCCCGACGCGCCCGCAGCGGCCTGAGCGCCAGCCTTGACCCGGAGCGTGAGCGAGGCCAGCCACAGGCCATGTGCACCTTCCCTATCGAGCCATCCGGGTTCTTACCTCTTCCATCAGCCGCTATCTTTCTTGCTGCCATGACCTCTTCCACCAGCACTCCTGTCCGCCGCAGCCGCCTCTGGGCCTGGCTTGCCGTTGCCGTCGTGGCCGCCGCCGCGGGCGCGCTGGCCGGGCACTATGTGTTTTCGCCCAAGCCGGCATCCGACGAGGCAGTCGAGACGTTCCTGCGCACGCAACTGCCAGATCCGGACGGCGCCCAGATCAACTTCGCGCAACTTCGTGGAAAAACGGTGGTTGTGAACTTTTGGGCACCCTGGTGCGGCCCCTGCGTGGAAGAAATGCCCGACCTGAATGCGTTGCATAAGGAATACACGGGACGAAAAGTGGAATTTGTCGGCATCGGCATCGATTCCGCCAACAATATCCAGCAGTTCATCAAGAAGATCCCCGTCTCCTACCCGCTGGCCGTGGCCGGCTTTGCCGGCACGGAGCTCTCGCGCAACTTTGGCAACGCGGCCGGCGGCCTGCCCTATACAGTGATCATTGCGCCAGATGGCACGGTCAGCTACCGCAAAATGGGCAGGGTTTCCCCTGACGAGCTGCGCGCCGCGCTGCCTCGCAGCTAGCCATAAGATTCTTGATTTGGGGCGATTTTCTCCTAATCTTGTTCGATCATCACGCAATTTGATCGAAACGCGATTTCGCGACTCCAAAGTGCGGAATCGAGCCTGAAAACTCGCCTGCTTCGAAGCTGCCTATGTCTACGCTGCTAGACAAATCACTCTAAGCTACGGTAATCTCCGCGCAATTTCGTTGAAATGGTCGAGCCGCCGTGATCGATACACCTCCCGAACGCCGCTCTCCCCGCTACCGCAAGGTGCTGGTCCTGCACGGACCGAACCTGAATTTGCTGGGCACGCGGGAGCCGGAAACTTATGGGTACACGAAACTAGCCGATATCGACCTGGCCCTCGCGCAGCGAGCCCGCCAGACCGGCATCGCCCTGGCTACGTTTCAGTCCAACCATGAGGGCGCGCTGGTGGATCGTATCCATGCCGCGCGCGACGAGGGCGTGGATTTCATCATCATCAACCCGGCCGCCTATACGCATACCAGCGTAGCGCTGCGCGATGCGCTGGCCGGGGTGGCGATTCCGTTTGTGGAAGTCCACTTGTCGAACGTGCATCGGCGCGAGAACTTCCGTCATCACTCTTACTTCTCCGATGTGGCGATCGGAGTGATCTGCGGACTTGGCTGGCAGGGGTATCTGCTGGCGCTGGACTATGCCCTCGGGCAGGAGCTGGAACAGGCGCTGCCCGAGGCCTGATCCGCCCATTGATTTCTTAAACCGTTACCGCGCCCCCGGCGCCTGCCCCACCGCCATGTTCGCGGCGGACCAAGGCAGCCCGCCGGAGGCGTCAGTTTTTCCCGGACGCAGCCACCAGAGCGGTGGCCGCCGGACAACCCGATTCAGGAGGATAGAAGATGGACCTGCGCAAGCTGAAGACGCTGATCGACCTGGTGGCCGAGTCCGGCATCTCCGAGCTGGAAGTCACCGAAGGCGAAGGCAAGGTGCGGATCGTCAAGGCGCCGCCGCAGGTCATCGCCGCGCCGATGGCCATGCAGCCGATGCAGGCACTGCCTCCGGCCGCCGCGCCGGCCGCGATGCCCGCCGTCGGCACCGAGCCGGCCGCGCCGCAACTGCCGGTGGGCCATGTCGTGACCTCGCCGATGGTCGGTACCTTCTATCGCGCACCGTCGCCGGGCGCGGCGTCGTTCGTCAATGTGGGCGATACCGTCAAGGAAGGCCAGACGGTCTGCATCATCGAAGCGATGAAGCTGCTCAACGAGATCGAGTCGGACAAGGCTGGCGTCATCAAGGAAATCCTGGTCGAGAATGGCCAGGCGGTGGAATACGGCCAGCCGCTGTTCATCATCGGCTGAAACTGACCGGCATGCCGCGCCGCCCGCAGCCTGCGCCGGAATTCTCCGGCCAGCCACGGCGGCGACGGCCACCGGGCGTTCCTCGTCCCGGTGCCAGCACCCCCGCCCGCACTCCGGCTGCCCTCGCCGGGGGCGCCACGATCCGCCGCGGTGGGACCGCCTTTCTCCTCGCAGAGAGTGACTATGTTTGAAAAAATTCTGATCGCGAATCGCGGTGAAATCGCCCTTCGCATCCAGCGCGCCTGCCGCGAGCTCGGCATCAAGACTGTGGTGGTGTATTCGGAAGCCGACAAGGAAGCCAAGTACGTCAAGCTGGCCGACGAAGCCGTCTGTATCGGCCCGGCACCCTCGCCGCTGTCGTACCTCAACATGCCGGCCATCATCTCGGCCGCCGAGGTGACCGACGCGCAAGCCATCCACCCGGGCTACGGCTTCTTGTCGGAAAACGCCGACTTCGCCGAGCGCGTGGAAAAGTCCGGTTTCGTCTTCATCGGCCCGACCTCCGAGAGCATTCGCCTGATGGGCGACAAGGTCTCGGCCAAGCAGGCCATGATCAAGTCCGGCGTGCCGTGCGTGCCGGGCTCCGAAGGCGCCCTGCCCGACGACCCCAAGGAAATCCTGGCCACGGCGCGTGCCGTGGGCTATCCGGTCATCATCAAGGCAGCGGGCGGCGGCGGTGGCCGCGGCATGCGCGTGGTGCACACCGAGGCAGCCCTGGTCAATGCGGTCAACATGACGCGCGAGGAAGCCGGCCGTGCCTTTGGCAACCCGGAGGTCTACATGGAGAAATTCCTGGAGAACCCCCGGCACGTCGAGATCCAGATCCTGGCCGACCAGCATCGCCAGGCCATCTGGCTGGGCGAGCGCGACTGCTCGATGCAGCGCCGCCACCAGAAGGTCATCGAAGAAGCACCTGCGCCGCACATCCCGCGCCGCCTGATCGAGCGCATCGGCGACCGCTGCGCCGAGGCCTGCAAGAAGATCGGCTACCGTGGCGCCGGCACCTTCGAATTCCTGTACGAGAACAACGAGTTCTACTTCATCGAGATGAACACGCGCGTGCAGGTTGAGCATCCGGTCACCGAGATGATCACCGGCATCGACATCGTGCAGGAGCAGATCCGCATCGCCTTTGGCGAGAAGCTGCGCTGGCGCCAGAAGGACGTGCAGCTGCGCGGCCACTCGATCGAATGCCGCATCAACGCCGAGGACCCGTTCAAGTTCACGCCGTCGCCCGGGCGCATCACCGCGTGGCACATGCCCGGCGGTCCCGGCGTGCGGGTCGACTCGCACGCGTATGATGGCTACTTCGTGCCGCCCAACTACGATTCGATGATCGGCAAGATCATCACCTATGGCGCCACCCGCGAGCAGGCCATCGCCCGCATGCGGATCGCGCTGTCGGAAATGGTGGTGGACGGCATCCAGACCAACGTACCGCTGCACCGTGAGCTGATGCTCGATGCCAACTTCGTCGAAGGCGGCACCAGCATTCACTATCTCGAGCACCGCCTGGCCCAGAAGAACGTGGCCAAGGGCGGCAAGATCTGAAGCCCCGGCGCGGCCAGTCATAACTGATCGACAAGGATCGCCTGTGGCATTTCAGGAATGTGTGATCGAAATCGCACAAGACCAGGCCGAAGCCTGGTCTGACGCGCTGTTCGACCTCGGCGCGCTGTCGGTCTCGGTGGAAGACGCCGATGCCGATACGCCCGACGAGCAGCCGCTGTTTGGCGAGCCCGGCATGGAGCCGACCCGCCTGGCATGGAACCGCTCACGCGTGGTGGCGCTGTTTGACGACAGCGCCGACCCCGTGCTGGTGGTGGCCGCTGCCGCCAATGCGCTGGGCATCGACCCGGTGCCGGCTTACCAGCTGCGCCCCGTCGAAGACCAGGACTGGGTGCGCCTGACGCAATCCCAGTTCGCGCCGATCCGCATCGGCGAGCGCATCTGGGTGGTGCCGTCGTGGCACGATGCGCCGGAGCCCGACGCGGTGGTGCTGGAGCTGGACCCGGGCCTAGCCTTCGGTACCGGCAGCCATCCCACCACGCGGCTGTGCATGCAGTGGCTGGAACAGAACATCAAGGCCGGCGAAACGGTGCTCGACTACGGCTGTGGCTCGGGCATCCTCGCCATCGTGGCGCGCAAGCTGGGCTCGGGCGACACACTCGGCATCGATATCGACCCCAACGCGGTGGAAGCCTCGCGCTATAACGCCGAGCGCAATCGCGTGGAGGCCACCTTCGCGCTGCCCGAAACCGTCTCCGAGGCCAGCTACGACCTCGTCGTCGCCAATATCCTGTCCAACCCGCTGAAGCTGATGGCGGCCATGCTGAGCGCGCGGGTTCGCCCCGGCGGCCGGCTGGTGCTGTCGGGCGTGCTGGAGCGGCAGGCTGACGAAGTCGCCGCGGCCTACGCGCCCTGGCTGCCCATGTCGGTCTGGCGCAGCGAGGAAGGCTGGGTCTGCCTGCATGGCACCCGCGGTGAAGGCCCCGGCACCCAGAGCTGAGCCCAGCCCATGGCCGCAGCCAAGCTCGTCACGCGTTGCCCGGCCTGTCGCACTGCCTTTCGGCTGGTGGCGGACCAGCTGCGGCTGCGCCAGGGGTTGGTCCGCTGCGGCCAGTGCGACACCGTCTTCGATGCACGCGAGCACCTGATCGAGTTGCCGGCGCCCGAGCCGGCAGCCGGCCCTGAGACCGTCGCGCAGGCAGGAGAAGGCATTGCCGCCCCTGCCCCCGCCACGCCCCCGGCACAGGAGGCGCCCGCCGAGCACGCGCACGAAGAAACACACGAAGAACTGCACAAGGCTGCCCGCGCACCGCGCGCCCCGCGCAAGCGGGCGCATGCCGTGGCGCACCCGGACACGGAAGCGCACCCAGCCGAAGCCACCGCCGTGCCGCACGAGGCAGCGCACGTCGACACGCCCCTCCAACACGACGCCGACGACAGCCGCCCCGCCGCGGCGCCCTTCGACCCCGGTTACGACCCTGGCTATGACGTGCCGGCGCTCGACGCGCCCACCGTCATGCTGTACCAGACGCAGGCGGAAGCAGACGAGGCAGTGCAGGCCGGCAACCATCGGACGGAGCCAGAAGCTGGCAACGCTGACGAGGACAAGGACGAGGACGAGGACGAGCCTTCCGCGGTGTTCGTGCCCGGCATCGTCGAGAGCGAGGAAGCTAGCCTTACCGCCGCCGCCGAGGCAGAGGCACCGCAGGCAAGCGAAGCACCCGCCTCCGCGGCGGAAGCAGCACCCTGGCCGCAACTCGACCCCAGCACGCTAGGCGACGACGATGCCACGCACACCGCGGACATCGCCGATACGGAAAAGGAAAGTGCTGCCGACATGGCGAAAGCGGCGAACGCAGCATCCGCCACCAGCCATGCCGCCACGAGCGCCGCCGCCAGCACCGAGGCCGACGCAGCGGCCATCCCGAGCGCAAGCGGCTACCTGCGCGCCGAAGCGCAGGACGATCTCCCCGAGATTCCCGAAGCGATCTCACGCGAGCAGGCGGAGCGGCCGTGGATGCGCAGCGACACGCCCGCCACCCCGTCCTTCGCGCCCGACTTCCTGCGCCACGCGCGTGAGCGCGATCCTGGCCCGGCCAGGCGCAAGCGCATACTGCAAAAGGTGGCGACCGGGTTCCTAGTGATCGCGGGACTGCTGCAAGGCACCTACCTGGCGCGCAGCCAGCTGTCCGGCCGCTTCCCCGTATTGCGGCCCGCCTTCGAGGCGGCCTGCGCGCCGCTGGGCTGCGAGGTGGCGCCGTGGCGCGACATCGACGCCTTGCGCATCGAGAGCTCGCTGCTGCAAAAGCAGGATGACGAATCCGACGCCTACCTGCTTGCCGTGACGCTGCGCAACCAGGGCCGCGCCACCGTGGCGCTGCCGGCTATCGAGCTGGTCATGACGGACCTCCAGGACCAGCTCCTGCTGCGCAAGGTGCTCCAACCCGCCGACTACCTCGAAACCGAGCAGCAGGCCTTTGCCACGCATGGCCTGCGGGCAGGCACGGAGCTGCCGGTTCGGGTACGATTCCGATCGCAGCAAGCGGCGGCAAACTACCGCGTGCTGATCTTCTATCCCTGAATTCCATCTGGGCTCGCCGCCAATCCCGAGCGCCCCCGATTTGCGAGCCCACATTTCACACAGGAGCACATATGAGCAACGTCACCCTCGGCGGCAACGCCATCGAAGTCGGCGGCAAGTTTCCGCAAGCCGGCGACAAGGCCCCCGCATTCACGCTGGTCGGCAAGGACCTGAAGGATGTCACGCTGGCTGACTTCGCCGGCAAGCGCAAGGTGCTCAATATCGTCCCCAGCCTGGACACCCCGGTGTGCCAGGCTTCGGCCCGCAAGTTCAACGAAGCCGCCAGCGGCCTGGCCAACACCGTTGTGCTGACCGTCTCGGCCGACCTGCCGTTCGCCATGGGCCGCTTCTGCACCGCTGAAGGCCTGGCCAACGTGGTGCCGCTGTCGCTGATGCGCGGCGCCGACTTCAAGGGCAATTACGGCGTGGACATCAAGACCGGCCCGCTGGCCGGCGTGACCGCGCGCGCCGTGGTGGTGCTCGATGAGAACGACACCGTGAAGTACAGCGAACTGGTCTCGGAAATCAAGAACGAGCCGAACTACGACGCCGCACTGGCCGCGCTGAAGTAAGCGCGCCACCTGCCAGGCGCGGCCACCCGGCAAAACGGGTGGCCGTTTTTGCATTCAGGGGCACCGGCATGACCCGGTGGCCCCGTCAGCCCGCATTACGAGTACGAGAATTGGAGAGAGCATGTCCAGCCTGATCTGTGGCTCCGTTGCCTACGACACCATCATGACGTTCGAGGGACATTTCCGCGAACATATCCTGCCCGACCAGATCCACATGCTGAACGTGTCCTTCCTGGTCCCGTCCATGCGCCGCGAGTTCGGCGGCTGCGCCGGCAATATCGCCTACACGCTGAAGCTGCTTGGCGGCGACCCGGTGATCATGGCCACCGTCGGCGTCGACGCCGAGCCCTACCTGCAACACCTGCGCGCGCTCGATATCAGCACCGAGCACATCCGCACCCTGCCTGACACATTCACGGCGCAAGCGATGATCACGACCGACCTGGAGAACAACCAGATCACGGCGTTCCACCCCGGCGCGATGAACCAGTCGCAGCTCTCGCAGGTGCAGGACGCGCTCGGCGGCAGCAACGCGCCCGGCCTGGGCATCGTCGCCCCCGACAGCCGCGAAGGCATGCTGCACCACGCGCGCCAGTTCGCCGACGCCAGCGTGCCGTTCATCTTCGACCTGGGCCAGGCCATGCCGCTGTTCAACGGCGACGATCTGCGCCAGTTCGTTGAACTCGCCAGCTACGTGACGGTCAATGACTACGAAGCCCAGGTTCTGCTGTCGCGTACCGGCTGGACCAGCGATGAAGTCGCCGCGCAGGTCAAGGCGTTCATCGTGACCCACGGCGAAAAGGGCGCCACCGTCTTCGCCGACAAGCAGAAGTACAATATCGCCTCCGTGAAAGCGGATCGCGTCGTCGATCCGACCGGCTGCGGCGATGCCTTCCGCGGCGGCCTGCTTTACGGCATCGAACGGGGCTTCGACTGGGAAACAACGGGCCGGCTTGCCAGCCTGATGGGCTCCATCAAGATCGCGCACCAGGGTCCGCAGAACCACAAACCGTCGCGCGACGAAATCGGTGAACGCTTCCAGTCCGCTTTTGGCTACCGCTACGAGTAACACCTTTTCCGGGATTGATCCTATGCACACCCTGATTCGCACCAGCGCCATCGCGCTCGCCGCTGCAGCCACCCTGGTGGCTGGCTGCGCCGCGCAGTCGAATTCCGCCAGCATCTATACGCCGGGCCAGGCGCAGCGCGAGCAGACCTTGCGCTACGGCGTGGTCGAGACGGTTCGCGAGGTGCTGATCCAGGGCGACCAGACCGGCGCCGGCACGATCGCCGGTGGCGCCATCGGCGGCATCGCCGCCGGCAGCACCATCGGCAACGGCGGCGGCTCGGTGGCGGCCGGCGTGCTGGGCGCCGTGCTCGGCGGCATCGCCGGCAGCATGGCGGAGAACAAGATCAGCCAGCGCCGCGGCCTGGAAATCACCGTGCGCCTGGACAACGGCGATATGCGCGCCATCGTCCAGGACGCCGACGAAGCCTTCCGTCCGGGCGAGCGCGTGCGCTTGCTGTCGTCGGGCGGCACGACCCGCGTCACGCACTAAGCGCGGTACGCGGGACGGCATAGGGCGGCCCTGGGTGGCCGCGCAGCGGGGGTGGCAGCCCTAGGTTGCCACCCCCGCTGCTCGATAGCTCCTGGCACGTCTGGATCGGTCTCCGGGGCCGCGCTCCACACACCGCAATACGATCCTGGCAAAGCGCTGCCTCCTTCACCGGAGCGGCGCTTTTTCTTTGCAGCGTTCCCGGCCCGGGTTCCCGTGTCCCGCGTTCCGTGCTCCGCTTGCCGTTCTTCGATCGCCCATGAAAAAACCCGCCGGGCTTGCACCATCGGCGGGTTGGCAAGACTAGCGTCTTGCGGACCGGATACGCAGTATCCGGTCAGTGCGGCACGCCCTGCGTGCCTTGGCAATTCCCAGCGGTAGCCGTTGCCGGCACGCTTACGGACGGGTGCCCGTGGGGAAAGGCCATGCCGCAGCCGGGTTCAGCGCGGTCTTGGCAGCTGCAGCGGGTGCAACAGCAGGTGCAGCGGCAGGCTTGGCAGGCGCGGCCTTCTTGGCAGCAGCCTTCTTGGCCGGTGCCTTCTTGGCAGCAGGCGCCTTCTTGGCCGGAGCAGCCTTCTTGGCAGCAGCCGCCTTCTTGGCGGGCGCGGCCTTCTTGGCTGCCGGTGCAGCCTTCTTGGCCGGTGCGGCCTTCTTGGCGGCGACCTTCTTGGCCGGTGCGGCCTTCTTCGCTACGACCTTCTTGGCGGCAGCTTTCTTGGCCGGTGCGGCCTTCTTGGCTACAACCTTCTTGGCGGCGGCCTTCTTTGCCGGTGCAGCTGCTTTCTTGGCCGGCGCTGCCTTCTTCGCTACGACCTTCTTGGCGGCGACCTTCTTCACTGCAGCCTTCTTGGCCGGTGCAGCTTTCTTGGCCGGTGCTGCCTTCTTGGCGGCGACCTTCTTCACAGCGGCTTTCTTGGCCGGGGCGGCTGCCTTCTTGGCGGCCGGCTTGGCGGCGACCTTCTTAGCCGCCGGTTTCTTCTTTGCAGTCGTTGCCATGGATAACTCCTTCACTAGAGAGTGAATATCGAATGACCTAAGTTGGCGACCCGACCGACCCGAGGCGCGATACTGCGGTGCGACCCCAATCGAGCGAGCGATTCATCGGCGCACGGCGCGCGTTGTGGCCGCACGCTAATGAATTCGGTGGCAGGGGCACCGCGGCGCGCGGTGCGAATGTGGCCAAGCGGAGCCCACAGCCGGGCTTCTGACGCTTGCCGCGCCCTGGAATATTCGATCTGCCCGCGCCATCCGCCGGATCGGCGCGCGACATGAAAAGAGAGATATCGGCCGGCATTTCCGTGATGCGGGCCAGGCCACGCACACCACGTACGGCATTTTTTCGGGGGTAGTTCGCCCATCCCGTTACTGGGCCAAAGGAGACTGCACGCGTTTTAGAAAACCAGTACGGCTTGGTCTGCGTCAAAGTTCTAGTGCTCCTGAGCTACCTGTTTCATTGCATCGAAGTGGGTGGCGCTCATCGTTGCGCATCACGTCCAACCTCATCGTTGCATCTTGCTGTCTTGCCTGCCACGCAGGCCATGCAATGAAGTGAGACTCTTGTCAAGGCGAATCATAATTCGTTTGTTGGGCGATGTTAAGAAAAAAGTGCAAAAAAACTTGCGCGCGAGCATGACAACTTCATCGTCTTCGTCGTTGCGCTGCGCTGACCTCGTCTTTGCTTGCGCGCGCCGCGCTCTCATCGCGTCTCTCGCACCCTCGCGACGCTGCTCGCGACCATGCTCGATGCAGCTTCGACACAGCATCGCGCGAGCGTGAAGACGTCGCTGGCATGCTCCGGATTTCCGGCGTGCACATCGCAGCCGGCGCGTCTTCCATGCCCTTCAGCAATGCCGATTCCCGCTCATTGTGTAAAGCCGGAAACCCGCATGCACAAAGGCTTTTGGGGAAGCAGAAAAATTCTGCGCGACAACCGTCGGCACGCGTTGCGCGAGCGCCGGGACGCGTGATGCCCGGATGCGATCGAGCGCTGCGAGGACATCGGCAACGCTACCGCGAAGACGCGCATCCGCAACGCGGCGCGCAGCGCGGACAGTGCGCGTCGCCTCAACCCGGCACGCACGCTCACGCGCAGCGCGCGCAGTGATGCGCCGACGCAACGGTTTGAGAATCGTCACCGCGACACGCGCTCTCCAACGATGCTCGAACGATGTCGACCACCATCTCGCACTCGCATCGCGCAGGCGTCATCGACACGTGAGATGCCCTTCCGAATCTCGCTTCGCTGGTGGTCTCGCCGGTGGTCTCACGGCAGTGTCGGCATGCGTCCGACAGCGGATGACTTCGCGCGTCGACCAGGGCGGCAGATCGCGTGGCGAGGCATCGGCTCGCGCACCATCCGAATGGTCTACTGCCAAAGGAGCAGGTCGCCGGTGCACGCAAGGAACGAGAGCGTGGATGGCCGCACGCGCCGGCGCCCCTGAGGCAGCAAGCACGCCGTGGCGCACCCACTTGAAACGCATCGCTAGAGGATTGCTTCGAGTGCCGGGCAGCGGACAATTTGCTGCATGACAGAATCCGCCTGCTTCCAGACGCCAGGCCGGTCTGCGGCAGTTGCCGGGGGGGCTTTGGTGCGTACGCAAAGGCGGGCTGGCGATTGCAGCGAGAGCGCATCGCCAGTAGATTGGCGTACGCGCGCCGCCGGGCTGGCCCTGTGCTGGCATCATGGCGCGCACCAACTCGAAGAGGAGATCACGATGCACTTTACTGCCCCCCGCTGCGTCGCACGCGCCGCCGCCATCGCGGCACGCACCGCCGTGCTCGCCGGCGCGCTGCTGGGTAGCGCCGCTGCGCTGGCCCAGGCCACCCCCGCCGGCTCATGGAAGACCATCGACGACGCCACCGGCAAGCCGCGCGGCCTGGTGGAAATCAGCGAACAGAACGGCGTCTACAGCGGCAAGCTGGTCAAGAGCTTCACCGAGAACGACGGCAAGGCCAAGGTGTGCGACAAGTGCACCGACGCGCGCCGCGACCAGCCCATCATGGGGATGACCATCATCACCGGCCTGCGCAAGACCGGCGACAACGAGTGGAGCGGCGGCGAGATCCTCGACCCCGAAAGCGGCAAGCTCTACAAGACCAAGATGTCGCTGGCGGATGATGGCAAGAAGCTCAACGTGCGCGGCTTCATCGGCATCAGCCTGCTGGGCCGCACCCAGACCTGGGAGCGCGAACGCTAGCCTGCCACGACCGGCAATGCCGGTGCCACCGACGGCACCGGCATCATCGCCAGCTTGCCTGCGCGCATCGCCGCCGCGCCACCTCCGCCACGCCCTCCCCCGCCCGCCCCACCCATGCCGCCCGCGCTCCCTTGCGCGGCATGCGGCCCGTTGCCTGCCATGCGCTGCCCGCATGACGACATGCGCAGAATTCGTTTTCGGCCCGGCGGCGCTGCTCCTACCATCGGACTACCTGCCGTGCGCCGATTGATCCCCGACCGCACCGGGCGGCGCTGCCACGCCGACCCGGCATCGACGCGGTGCGCGCAACGGGCCCGCCAACCCAGGAGGATGTCATGCACGCAAGCGCCCACCCAGAAGCGCCATCGAAGCCACCAAGCGTCAGCGGCGCGCAACGCCGCCGCGCCATCGTCGCCACCGTGATCGGCAACGGTCTCGAGTGGTTCGACTTCACCGTCTACAGTTTCTTCGCCGTCATCATCGCGAAGCTCTTCTTTCCCACCGGCAATGACCTGTCTTCACTGCTGCTCGCGGTTGCCACGTTTGGCGTGGGATTCTTCATGCGGCCGGTCGGCGGCATCATCCTCGGGGTATACGCCGACCGCGTGGGCCGCAAAGCCGCGCTGTCGCTGACCATCCTGCTGATGGCGCTGGGCACCACCATGATCGGCCTGGCGCCCACCTATGATCAGATCGGTGTCTTCGCACCGCTGCTGATCGTGGTGGCACGGCTGCTGCAGGGCTTCTCCGCCGGCGGCGAGATGGGCGGCGCCACCGCCTTCCTGACCGAGTACGCCCCGGTGGAGCGCCGCGCCTACTACTCCAGCTGGATCCAGGCGAGCATCGGCGTGGCCGTGCTGCTGGGCGCTGCGGTCGGCACCTTCGTCACCTCCGCGCTGAGCACCGAGGCGCTCAATAGCTGGGGCTGGCGCCTGCCATTCCTGCTCGGCATCGTGATCGGGCCGGTTGGCTACTACATCCGCCATCACCTCGACGAGACGCCGACCTTCCGCGATGCCACCGACAAGTCGGACTCGCCGCTGACCGAAGTGCTGCGCGACTACCCGCGCCAGACCGCGGCCAGCTTCTCGATGGTGATCTTGTGGACGGTCTGCACCTATGTGCTGCTGTTCTATATGCCGACGTACTCGGTCAAAGTGCTCCATGTGCCGCAGTCGACTGGCTTCATCGCCGGCATGGTGGGCGGACTGGCGATCATGGTGTGTTCGCCGCTGGTCGGGCTGCTGGCCGATCGCATCGGGCGCCGCGTGCTGCTATCGGGTTCCGCGCTGCTGATCCTGGTGCTGGCTTACCCGATGTTCGCCTACATCAACCAGGCCCCGGGGCTGGCTTCGCTGGTGGTCTTCCAGCTGGTGTTCGGTATCTTGATCGCCACCTACACCGGCCCGATCCTGGCGGCGTTCTCCGAGCTCTTCCCGGCCAAGGTGCTGTCGACCGGATTGTCGGTAGCCTACAACCTGGCGGTCACCATCTTCGGCGGCTTCGCGTCGTTCATCATCACCTGGCTGATCGCCAGCACGGGCAGCACCATGGCGCCTGCGTTCTACGTGATGTTCGCCGCCGCCATCAGCCTGGCCGGCACGCGCCTGGTGCGCGAGCCCGCCTACCTGCGCCCGGCGCAGGCTACCCGAGCCGCTCAACCCGTCTAATGACTGTCCCGCGCATGAAACAGATCCTACTCAAGGGCGGCAACGTCCTCGACCCTGCCCATGGCAGCCTCCTGCAACGCCACGATGTGCTGATCGAAGGCGAGCGCATCGCCGACGTTTCGGCCACGCCGATCCACGCGCCCGGCGCGCAGGTGATCGACCTCTGCGGCAAGACCGTGATGCCCGGGCTGATCGACTGTCACGTGCACGTGCTGGCGTCGCTGGCCAACCTCGGCCTGAATGCGGTGCAGCCTAATGTACTGGTGGCGTTGCGCGCCGTGCCAATCATGAAAGCCATGCTCGAGCGCGGCTTCACCACCGTACGCGATGCGGGCGGCGCCGACTGGGGCCTGTCGCAGGCCATCGAGACCGGCCTGGTACCGGGCCCGCGCATCTTCCCGTCCGGCAAGGCACTGTCGCAAACCGGCGGGCACGGCGACTTCCGCCCGCGCGCCGATGTGCTGGAGCCATGCTCGTGCGCCTTCCGTGCCGGCGCCATCGCACGTGTGGCCGATGGCGTGGATGCGGTGCGTCTGGCGGTGCGCGAAGAGATCCAGAAGGGCGCCACGCAGATCAAGATCATGGCATCCGGCGGCGTGGCGTCGCCCACCGACCCGATCGGCAACACGCAATACAGTGAAGACGAGATCCGCGCCATCGTGGCCGAGGCCGAGGCGTCCCAGACGTATGTGATGGCGCACGCCTATACCGGCCGCGCCATCGCGCGCGCGGTGCGCTGCGGCGTGCGCACCATCGAGCACGGCAACCTGGTCGACCGCGCAGCCGCGCGCGTGATGCGCGAGCATGGCGCGTTCGTGGTGCCTACCCTGGTCACCTACGAAGCGCTCGCGCGCGACGGCGCGCGCCTGGGCTTGCCGGCGGAATCGGTGGCCAAGATCGAAACCGTGCGCCAGGCCGGCCGCGACTCCCTCGCCATCTACGCGGAAGCCGGCGTGCCGATGGGCTTTGGCTCCGACCTGCTGGGCGAGATGCACCAGGACCAGTCGGATGAGTTCCGCATCCGCGCGGAGCTGCTCGGCAACCTGGAGGCGATCCGCAGCGCCACCTCGATCGCCGCCGCGATCCTGCAGCGCGAAGGCGAGCTCGGCACCGTGCGCGCCGGCGCGCTGGCCGACCTGATCGCGGTTGATGGCAACCCGCTGGCGGACATCAGTGTGCTGTGCGGCCAGGGCAAGCACCTGGCGTTGGTAATGCAGGCAGGACGGCTGCATCGGCAGCCCGCCTGAAAGCCAAGACGCCGAACGAAGCCAGCAGGACAGGCCAAAGCCGTCTGCCATTACGACGGCTGTCTCTCCCTCTCCCCTCACGGGGAGAGGGCCGGGGAGAGGGGTGGCTTAGCTAGGAGCCACTTGAAGCGGAGCCGGCTGTTTATTCCAGCATGGCGGCGTAACGAACGCCCGCCCTCTCCCCGCACTATCATGGCGGCTAAACCGTTCCACTCGCCACCATGCGTATCTCCCCCCTTCCGCCGCTGCCCTGCCTGGTCGCCTTCGAGTCGGCCATGCGGCATGGCAGCTTCACCCGCGCCGCCAGCGAACTGCACCTGACGCAGAGCGCCATCAGCCGCCAGGTGGCGCAGCTCGAACACTTCCTTGGCAAGAAACTCTTCATCCGCGAGCCGCGCGCACTGCGCCTGACCGTGAGCGGCCAGGCTTATGCCGAAGAGGTGCAGCGCCTGCTGTCGGCCTGCGCCGAAGCGACCGAGGATGTGATGAAGCGCAAGGGCCATGCCGAGCTGACGGTGGCCTGCTCCTGCGGCGTCGCGGTGCTCTGGCTCACGCCCAGGCTGGCAGCCTTTCGCACCGCGCACCCCGACATCCACCTGCGCCTGCTGGTCAACGACAGCCTGGCCTCGCTCTCGCCCGCCGAGTTCGACGTGGGCATGTATTACCTGCGCGAGGGGCCGCCCGCGGGACTGGCATCGCGCCGGCTTTACGACGAAGACGTGTTTCCCGTCTGCGCGCCGCACTACCTGGCCGGCCGCCGGCTGGAGCCTGCGGACCTCCCCGGCGAGACCTTGCTGATGCTTGAAGACGGACAGCGCCAATGGATGTCGTGGCAGACCTGGCTGGCGCACAACGGCCTTGCGGACGCGCGGCCACCGCACAAGCTGGTGGCCAACCAGTATCCGATCCTGCTGCAGCTCGCCATAGAAGGCCAGGGCATCGCCCTGGGGTGGCGCCACATGATCGACCGCTGCGTCCAGGAAGGGCTGCTGGTGCGCGCCTGCGAGGCGAGCGCGAGCCTGGGCGGTGGCTACTACGCGGTGTGGCCGCAAGACCGCGCGGAGGCCGCGGCAGCACGGACGTTCCGCAACTGGCTGGCACAGCAGAGCGCGGAAAGCCAGTAACGGGGGCGCATGCGGATTCAGCGAATTGACAGGTTCGCTGGTTATGATCCGTCGCAGCAGCACCTGAGGACCTAGCACTTAGCACCTAGCACCCGTGCAGCCGTGCACCCAAAACAGCCAATGGAGACAACCATGCGTATTCCCGCCACCAGCCGCGCGCTGGCCCTCGCCGTTCCCGCCCTGTTCGCCGCCGCCGGCTTCGCCACGCCCGCGCAGGCCACCGATGCCTGGCCGACTCACGTGATCAAGTTCGTCGTGCCGTTTACCGCCGGTGGCGCCAATGACCTGGTGGCGCGCGCTGCCGCCGACGCGGTTGGCAAGCGCCTGGGCCAGACCGTGATGATCGAGAACCGCCCGGGCGCTGGCGGCGTGGTGGGTGCGGACTACGTGGCCAAGGCCAAGCCGGATGGCTACACCTTCCTGATCGGCGCCGTAGGCACGGTCACCAACAGCCTGATCCGCACCAAGATGCCCTACGCGGCCGACGACCTGGTGCCGGTCTCGCTGGTCGCGGTGAGCCCATCCGTGATCGTGGTTTCGCCGTCCCTGCCGGTGAACAACCTGAAGGAACTGGTCGAGTATTCCAAGAAGCAGGCTTCGGGCGCCAACTTCGCCACCGCCGGCAGCGGCAGCACGCCGCACTTTGTCGAAGAGATGCTCAAGGAGAAAGGCGCGGTGCTGACCGTGGTGCCTTACAAGAGCGGCTCGGAGAGCATTACCGCAGTGATCGGCAACCAGGTCACGGCTACCTCCGAGGCCAGCGTGGTGGTGCTGCCCAACATCAAGGCCGGCAAGCTCAAGGCGCTGGGCGCGACCTGGGACAAGCGCATGAGCGCGGCGCCGAACATCGCAACCACCGCCGAGCAAGGCATGCCGGACGTGCGTATTGGCCACTGGGCCGGCGTGTTCGCGCCCAAGGGCACCGACCCCGCCATCCTCAAGAAGATGAACGCCGAAATGAGCGCCGCCATGCAAACGCAGGAAACGCGCGACCGACTGATTCCCAACGGCATCGAACCCGCCGGCGGCACGCAGGAGAGCTTCATTGCCTTCATCAAGTCGGAGCGCGAGCGCCTTGGCCGTCTCGCAAAAAACGCCAACATGACGGCGGAATAAGAAATATTTTCAGCCGCCCCGACGACAAGGGCGGTGAATGTCTGTATCGGGCTCGTTACGTACGGGCCCGTTTCATTTGATAAATGTGCTTGATACAAATCTTTAAACAGCCAACGCACGTAGCATGATCCACAAATGCCAATTAATGTTTCTACATTAGAACATTAGAAGTGCCATCACATTGTCTGTGATAAAAAGACAACGCGAATTGCAACGCAAATCATTCGCATTTATATTCCGGCTCGCCCAACCATGATTGCCTTCCGCCGTTGGCCGAACCGATCCAGGCGCGCACCTTCTTGCCGCTGCCGGCCGGCTCGTGCCCGCGGCCGCACCGGAACCGAGAAACGACATGAATCGCCGCACGCCGATCGCGACTGCCCTGCTCGCGCTGTTCGCCACGCCCGTTGCCACCCTGGCCCAGACGGCCGCCACGGCCCCCGCGACACAGCCCACGACGACGCTGCATGAGGTGGTGGTGCAAGGCAGCAGCGCCAATGACGACTACAGCGCGGTGAAGAGTTCAATCAGCAAGCTGCCCGCGGAACTGCGCGACATTCCGCAATCGGTCACGGTGGTCAACAAAGCGCTGATCGACGCGCAGGGCGGCACCTCGCTGGCCGATGCGCTGCGCAATGTCCCGGGCATCACCATCGGCGGCGCGGAGGGTGGCCAGATCGGCAACAACATCAACCTCAACGGTTTCTCCGCGCGCACCGACATCTACCTGGATGGCTTCCGAGACCGCGGCCAGTACTATCGCGACGTCTTCGCGCTGGATTCGGTGGAAGTGCTGATGGGTCCCTCGTCGATGCTGTTCGGGCGTGGATCAACCGGGGGCGTGATCAACCAGGTCACCAAGAAACCGTCGCTGAAGGCTGCCACCGAAGTCACCGGCTCGGTCACCACCAACGGCCTGGTGCGCGCCACCGCGGACTACAACACGCCCACGGGCGAGACCTCGGCCTTTCGCATCGCGGCGATGGCCCAGGACGGCTCGGCTAGCACGCGCGACCAGACCAAGGTGAAGGACTTCGGCCTGGCGCCGTCGTGGCGCCTGGGCATTGGCACCCCCACCGAGATCACGCTGTCGGCGCTGCTGCAGCATAACGAGGACCAGCCCGACTACGGCCTGCCGGCCATCAACGGGCACCCGGTCAACGTCGACCGAAAGACGGCCTATGGCTTCAACGACGACCGCACCATCCAGGACGTGGCCTCGCTGGGCGCCACCGTGGATCACAAGTTCTCGCCCAACCTGCGCCTGCGCAACCAGACCCAGTTCAACTACGTCAACACCAACGCGCGCGAAACCGCGCCGAACGCCGTCGGCACGGTCAGCGCCAAGGGCTTCACCCCGCTGACCACCACCACGCTGCCGCTGGATGCGCTGTTCGTGCGCCAGCAAAGCCATGACCGCCATATCCGCGATTACTCGATCTTCAACCAGACCGAGCTGACCGCCAAGTTCGACACCGGCCCGGTCAAGCACACCGTGCTGGTGGGTGCCGAGATCGGCCACGATGGCTATGACAACCAGAACTACTACCGCAACGGCACCTGCAACGGCGTGGCGCTGAACCCCGCCGCCACCGCCACCGCTGCGGCCGGCACCAGCGGCTACGCGGCGTGCGAGCCGGTCGTCAACCCGACCTACAGCAACTCGCCGGCCACCGCGCCGAGCGCGACCGGCAATCGCCAGGGCGCGGCGGCCAACACGCTGGCGGCCTACATCAACGACTCGGTGGAGTTCAGCAAGCAATGGAAGCTGGTGGGCGGCCTGCGCTACGACAAGTACATTGCCAGCATCACCAATTCAATCAACTCGTCCAACACGCTGGGCAGCACCGTGTTGCCCAGCGCCAGCCAG
The DNA here is from genome assembly GCF_059421605.1 of Cupriavidus sp. GW821-FHT02F09. Classification (NCBI taxonomy): domain Bacteria; kingdom Pseudomonadati; phylum Pseudomonadota; class Betaproteobacteria; order Burkholderiales; family Burkholderiaceae; genus Cupriavidus; species Cupriavidus sp. GW821-FHT02F09. Next base: position 106,170 of record NZ_JBWKVH010000015.1, on the reverse strand, counting down.
ACCGTCAACTTCACCAGCGTGCGCGTGGGCGGCATCTGGCAGCCGACCGAGGCGCAGTCCTACTACCTGTCGTACGGCACGTCGTTCAACCCGTCGCTGGAGCAACTGGTGGGCACCGTGGGCCAGCAGAACCTGGACCCGGAAAAGAACAAGTCCTATGAAGTCGGCGGCAAGTGGGATCTGCTGGGCGGCGACCTGTCGCTGAATTCGGCGCTGTTCCAGATCACCAAGGACAACGCCCGCAGCCAGATCGACGCCACCACGTACTCGCTGGCCGGCAAGATCCGCGTGCGCGGCTTCCGCGCCGGCGCCACCGGCCGCATCACCAGCAAGTGGCAGGTCTTCGCGGGATACACCTATCTGGACGGCGAGATCGTCAACGGCATCGCCGCCGGCACCCAAGGCATGGTCCCGACCAATACGCCCAAGCACACCGCGACGGCGTGGACCAGCTACCGCGTGCTGCAGGACTGGGAAGTGGGCGGCGGCGCCTTCTATATGTCGCAGCGCTACGCCAACAACACCAACACCGTGCAGGTGGGTGGCTATGTGCGCTGGGACGGCATGATTGCCTACCATCAGCCGAAGTACGACGTGCGCCTGAACCTGTTCAACGTGTTCGACAAGAAGTACTACGATGCGCTGATCCAGTCGGACGGCGGACGCTCGGTGCCCGGCACCGGCCGCACCGCGATGCTGTCCTTCATCTACCGTATGTAAGCTGAGGTAAAGTGGCGCGATGCCATGTCACGCCACGCGGCAGGGCCGGAAACCTCCCGCGCGCTGCCGCCGAACCCTGTCGAGATCGTCATGCTTGTCTGCATTCCCAAGGTCCTCAACGCGGAGCAGCTTGCCGTGCTGCGCCAGCATCTCGACCAGGCCGGCACGGCCTGGGTGGATGGCCGCGTATCGGCCGGCTACTCCGGCGCGCCGGTCAAGTTCAACCAGCAGATCGACGAGCGCGCCGAAGTGGCGCAGCAGTGCCAGCACCTGATCCTTGGCATGCTCGAGCGCAATCCGCTGTTCATCAGCGCGGCGCTGCCCAATATCGTCTACCCGCCGATGTTCAACCGCTACAGCGAGGGCATGACCTTCGGCGCCCATGTGGACGGCGGCGTGCGCATTCATCCGCACAATGGCCGCAAGCTGCGCACCGATATCTCGGCCACGCTGTTCCTCAGCGACCCCGCCAGCTATGACGGCGGCGAGCTGCAGGTGGAAGACACCTACGGCACCCACAGCGTCAAGCTGGAAGCCGGCGACATGGTGATCTATCCCGCCACCAGCCTGCACCAGGTCACGCCGATCACGCGCGGCACGCGCGTGGCGAGCTTTTTCTGGATCCAGAGCCTGGTGCGCGACGACGCGCAGCGCGCGCTGCTGTTCGACCTCGACAACGCGATCCAGAAACTCAACCAGACGGGCGCCGACGATGGTGCGCGGCGCTCGCTGGTGGGTTGTTACCACAACCTGCTGCGGCAGTGGACCGAGACCTGAAAAGGGACGAGTCAATCCACTGCGCGGCTATGCAAACTGCTCCGCCAGCGCCGCCCTGACCTTCCCGACCAGCTCTGCCTCCCCGGCCCGTGCCGGCAGCAGGAAAAACTCCGCCGTGGGCAAGGCCGGCAGCTTGAGCCTGGCCAGCGTAGCCGCATCGATCCGCGCCACGCCCGGCCCGATCGCCGACTCGTTCAGGCACGAGACACCAAGCCCGGCAGCCAGCGCCAGATGCAGGCCAGCAACGCCCGAGGCGGAATGGGCAATCGCGTGGTCCAGGCGCCGTCGCCGCAGCGTCTGCACCACGAACTGATGCAGCGAGCAGGTATCGGGCAGCAGCACCAGCGGCAGCGGGCCGCGCACGCGCTCCGCCTCGCCTTGCGCCGCGACCCAGGCCAGCGCCTCGCGGCGCAGCACGGTGCCGCGCGCGCCCTTGGCGCCAGCCTGCTGGCCTCCCCCCTTGCCCGGCAACCGCATCGACAAGCCGATATCGAAATCATCGGTGTGCATTCCCGCATCGATGACGCTGCTTTTCGTCACCTGTACATGCAGCCGCAGGTAGGGATAGCGCTCGCGCAGCCCGCGCAGCATGCCGGCGATCTCGCCTGGCCGGAAGTAGTCCGTCACCGCGAGCCGCAACTCGCCATCCAGCGTGTGGCCGCGCAGGTCTTGCAGCGCCAGCTCGGACAGCGCGAGGATGCGCCGCGCATGCTCGAGCAAACGCGTGCCGGCGGGTGTCGGCGCCGCGCCCTGCTTGCCGCGCGTGAGCAGCGGCACGCCGGCGCGCTCCTCCAGCTTACGCAGTTGCTCGCTGACCGAGGACTGCGACAGGAACAGCCGAGGCGCCGCGGCGGACAGGCTGCCGGCGTCCGCCACGGTCACGAACGTGCGTAGCTGGTCGAGTTCAAGTGCGCGCATGGCGGGCCCCCAATCTTATTTCGGTATTGACGATGGATAGTATCGTAAATTCCCGTTTTTCCGATGGAAGGCAAACACCTAAACTGGCATCACTTACCCGCTGAGCCAAACCCAGCCAACCCAGTGAAACCGCAAGAACAAAGGAGTCCGTCATGCCCCACATCAACCTGCAGATCTCCGGCAAACCCAACGCATCGCTGACCCGCCGCAGCGCCGCCGCCGTGACCGAGCTGACCCAGCGCGTGCTCGGCAAGAAGCCGGAGGTCACCGTCGTTTCCGTGCAGTACATCGACCACGACGCCTGGATCATTGGCGGCGACCCGCTCTCGGAGCTTGGCCGCAACGCCTTTCACCTCGACATCAGCGTAACGGACGAAACCAACACCAAAGCGGAGAAAGCGCAGTACCTGAAGGCCGCGTTCGAGGCCCTCTCGGAGCTGATCGGCAACGTGCATCCGGTGTCATACATCCACGTAGTGGATGCGCGCGCCGCCACCTACGGCTACGGCGGCCTGTCGCAGGAATACCGCTACCACCACGGCTGAAGCCCTGGCCACGGACGAGGGCAAAGAGGCGAGCCTTTGAGGCAGGACATTGTCGCAGTGCAGCAAGCTGTGGCAAAGTCGGCACCTGATCTGCCGCGCACGGCGCCACGAGCGCCGCGCGCGCGGAAGAACCACAAGGAGAACCGATGTCCTTCCTGATAGTCCTGGCCGCCCTGGCCTTCCTGATGTTTGCGGCCTACCGTGGCTACAGCGTCATCCTGTTCGCCCCGGTGGCCGCGCTCGGCGCCGTCCTGCTGACCGAGCCTGCCGCCGTGGCGCCGGTCTTCTCCGGCATCTTCATGGAGAAAATGGTCGGCTTCGTCAAACTGTATTTCCCGGTCTTCCTGCTGGGCGCCGTGTTCGGCAAGGTGATCGAGCTGTCGGGCTTCTCGGAGTCCATCGTGGCCGCCGCCATCCGCTACATAGGCCGCTCGCGTGCCAATGCGGTGATCGTCGCCGTTTGCGCGCTGCTGACCTATGGCGGCGTCTCGCTGTTCGTGGTGGTGTTCGCCGTCTATCCGTTCGCGGCGGAGCTTTACCGGCAGAGCAATATCCCCAAGCGGCTGATGCCGGGCGCCATTGCGCTGGGCGCGTTCTCGTTCACCATGGATTCGCTGCCGGGCACGCCGCAGATCCAGAACATCATCCCCACCACCTTCTTCAAGACCACGACCTGGGCGGCGCCGGTGCTGGGCCTGCTGGGCTCGCTGTTCATCATCGGGGTGGGCCTGGGCTACCTGGAGTGGCGCCGCCGCGCGGCCATGGCACGCGGCGAGGGCTATGGGACAGCGTTGCGCAATGAGCCGGAGCGCAGCCAGACCGGCCACCTGCCGCATCCGGCACTGGCGCTGCTGCCGCTGGTGGTGGTGGGCGTGGCCAACTTCGTCTTCACGCGCATGATTCCGCAGTGGTACGGCAGCAGCTACAGCGTGTCGCTGCCCGGGCTGGCCAAGCCCGTGGAGACGCAGATCGCCACCGTGACCGCGATCTGGGCGGTGGAGGCGGCGCTGCTGCTGGGCATCGTGGTGGTGGTGGCGACGGCGTTCGGCGCGGTGCGCGAGCGCTTTGCCGAGGGCAGCAAGAGCGCCATCGGCGGCGCGCTGCTGGCCGCCATGAATACGGCCTCGGAGTATGGCTTCGGCGGCGTGATCGCCGCGCTGCCCGGCTTCCTGGTCGTCAGCGATGCGCTCAAGAGCATCCCCAACCCGCTGGTCAATGCCGCCGTGTCTGTCAGCACGCTGGCGGGCATCACCGGCTCGGCCTCGGGCGGCATGAGCATCGCGCTGGCCGCCATGTCGGACACCTTCATCCACGGCGCGCAGGCCGCTGGCATTCCGCTCGAGGTGCTGCACCGCGTGGTGTCCATGGCCAGCGGCGGCATGGATACGCTGCCGCACAACGGCGCCGTGATCACCCTGCTGGCGGTGACGGGCCTGACGCACCGGGAGTCCTACCGCGACATTTTCGCGGTGACCGTCATCAAGACGCTGGCCGTGTTCTTCGTGATCACGGTCTACTACGTGACCGGCCTGGCCTGAACGCGGCGGCGCGCGCCGCGCCTTGTGGATCGCGCCATCCTTACCTAGTGTGAGTGGGTAGCCGGCCGTGCACGCGTGCTTTGCACGCCACATGTCGGCGGCTCCACCCTGCACTTCCCACCGGAACACCGCATGAAAACCGTGAGTCTGCCCGGCGGCGAAAGCGTTGCCGCGCTCGGCATGGGCACCTGGAACATGGGCGATCAGCCGGCTGCGCGCGCGGAAGAGCTTGCCACGCTGCGTCTCGGGCTGGACCTGGGCCTGACCCTGATCGACACCGCCGAGATGTACGGCGATGGCCGCTCCGAGGAACTGGTCGGCGAAGCCATCGCCGGCCGGCGCGACGAGGTCTTCCTGGTCAGCAAGGTGTACCCGCACAACGCCGGGCGCACCGGCGCGGTGGCCGCCTGCGAGCGCAGCCTGCGCCGCCTGGGCACCGACCGCCTCGACCTGTACCTGCTGCACTGGCGTGGCGGCGTGCCGCTGGCGGAGACCATGGAGGCCTTCATGGCGCTGCGCAAGGCGGGCAAGATCCGTCACTTCGGCGTCAGCAACCTCGACCTGGACGACATGCGCGCGCTGTGGCGCGTGCCCGGCGGCAAGGAGGTCGCGGCCAACCAGTTGCTCTACAACCTCACGCGGCGCGGCATCGAGTGGGACTTGCTGCCCTGGCTGCGCGAGCATGGCGTTGCCCTGATGGCTTACTCGCCGATCGAGCAAGCCACGCTGCTGCGCAACCCGCGGCTTGCGCGCTTTGCCCAGAAGCATGGCATCAGCCCGGTGCAGGCGGCGCTGGGCTGGCTGCTGGCGCAGCAGGGCGTCATCGCGATTCCCAAGACCAGCCATCGCGAGCGCCTGCGCGAGAACCATGGCGCGCTCGCGCTGACACTCTCCACGCAGCAACTGGCCGAGCTGGACGCGGCCTTCCAGCCACCGGACGGCCCGCACCCGCTGGCGATGCTGTGATGTGATGCCCAGGAGCCCCCGCCATGACACTCGACTACGACGCCATCATCATCGGCACCGGCCAGGCCGGCCCCCCGCTGGCGGCGCGCCTGAGCGCAGCCGGCCAGAGGGTGGCCGTGATCGAGCGCCAGTCGTTCGGCGGGACCTGCGTCAACACCGGCTGCATCCCCACCAAGACCATGGTGGCGAGCGCCTACGCGGCTAACCTGGCACGGCGCGGCGCCGAGTACGGCGTGGTGCCCACCGGGCCTGTGACGGTGGATATGGCTCGCGTCAAGGCGCGCAAGGACGGCGTCGTCGGCAAGTCCACGCACGGCGTGGAAACGTGGGTGCGCACGCTGGAGCACGGCACCGTCCATCTCGGCCACGCGCGCTTCGAGGGCCCGGACACCGTGCGCGTAAACGACACCCTGCTGCGGGCCGGCAAGATCTTCATCAACGTCGGTGGGCGCGCCGCCGCGCCGCCGATGCCTGGGCTGGAGCAGGTGGACTACCTGACCAACGCCGGAATGATGCGCGTGGACACCTTGCCGCGGCACCTGCTGGTGGTGGGCGGCAGCTACATCGGTCTGGAGTTCGGCCAGATGTTTCGCCGCTTCGGCAGCGAGGTCACCATCGTGCAGCGCGGCCCGCGCCTGATCGAGCGGGAGGATCCCGACGTGTCCGACGCCGTGCGCGGCATCCTCGCCACCGAGGGCATCGGGCTGCGTCTCGACGCCGAGTGCATCGCGCTGGAGCAGCGCGGCGCCGAGGTCGTGGTGAAGATGGATTGCGCGCACGGCGCGCCCGAGATCGTCGGCTCGCACGTGCTGCTGGCGGTGGGGCGGCGGCCCAATACCGACGACCTTGGCCTGGACCGCGCCGGCGTTGCCGTGGATGCGCGCGGCTACATCCAGGTGGACGAACAGTTGCGCACCAATGTGCCCGGGATCTGGGCCATGGGCGACTGCAACGGGCGCGGCGCCTTTACCCATACCGCCTACAACGACTTCGAGATCGTCGCCGCCAACCTGCTGGACGCGGCATCCGGCGAGCCGCCCCGCACGCTCGGCGACCGCATCCCCGCCTATGCGCTCTACACCGACCCACCGCTGGGGCGCGTCGGCATGAACGAGGCCGAGGCGCGCCAGTCCGGGCGCAAGGTGCTGGTTGGCATGCGGCCGATGACGCGGGTTGGCCGCGCGGTGGAAAAAGGCGAAACGCAAGGCTTCATGAAGATCCTGGTGGATGCCGACAGCCGCGAGATCCTTGGCGCGGCGGTGCTGGGCGTGGGCGGCGACGAGGTGATCCATTGCATCCTCGACGCGATGTATGCGTGCGCGCCGTACACGGTGGTCCAGCGCGCCATGCATATCCACCCCACGGTGTCCGAGCTGATCCCGACCATGCTGGGCGAGCTGCATCCGCTGGAGCCGGCCGGCCCGGCGGCAGCATGACAGGCCCACACAGCAAGCGCTGAACATGCCCACCACGCCGCTGGCCCAGAGCCCGTGCGACGACGCAACGCTGCGGACCGCCCCTGGCGGGCCACCCTGCGCCAGGGCCGACGAACCTTGGGTGCTGGCCGCCACCATCCTGGCGTCCAGCATGGCCTTTATCGATGGCACCGTGGTCAACGTGGCCCTGCCCGCGCTGCAAAAGGATTTCGATGCGAGCCTGAGCGGCATGCAGTGGGCGGTGGAGGCCTATGCGTTGCTGCTGGCAGCCTTGCTGCTGGTGGGCGGCGCCTGCGGTGACCGCTTCGGGCGCCGTCGCGTGTTTGCGCTGGGCGTGGCGATCTTTGCAGCCAGCTCGGCCTGGTGCGGCCTGGCCGGCAACATTGGCCACCTGGTCGCCGCGCGGGCCGCGCAGGGCTTGGGCGCGGCGCTGCTGGTGCCGGGCAGCCTGGCGTTGCTGTCGGCCTCGTTCGACGCGAGCCGGCGCGGCAAGGCCATCGGCACCTGGTCCGGCGCCACCGCGATGACCACCGCGCTCGGGCCCGTGGTGGGCGGCTGGCTGATCGAGCATCTGTCGTGGCGCGCGGCCTTCCTGGTCAACCTGCCGCTGGCGGCGGCGGTGCTGGCCATCGTGTTCTGGCGCGTGCCGGAAAGCCGCGCACCGCAGCATCCCGGTGGACTCGACTGGCCCGGCAGCCTGCTTGCAGCGTTTGGGCTGGGGGGCGTGGTCTACGGCCTGATCGAGTCGCCGGCGCAGGGCTGGGGCCACCCAGCCGTGTGGATGCCGTTTGCGGCCGGCCTCGTTGCGCTCGGGCTGTTCGTGCTGGCGGAGACCCGCGTGGCCAACCCGGTGATGCCACCCGCGCTGTTCCGCTCGCGCGCTTTCCTGGGTGCCAACCTGCTCACCTTGCTCCTTTACGCGGCGCTGGGCGGCGGCCTGTTCTTCTTCCCGCTCAACCTGATCCAGGTACAGGGCTATTCGTCGACGCAGGCCGGTGCCGCCTTGCTGCCGTTCATCCTGCTGATGTTCCTGCTGTCCGGCTGGGCCGGCGGGCTGGTGGACCGGCATGGCGCGCGCAAGCCGCTGATCGTCGGCCCGCTGGTAGCGGCCGCGGGCTTCGCGCTGTTTGCATTGCCCGATGCCGCCGCCAGCGGCGGCAGCTACTGGCTGGCCTACTTTCCCGCGGTGCTGGTGCTCGGCGCGGGCATGACGATCAGCGTGGCGCCGCTGACCACCACCGTCATGAACGCGGTGCCGCTGGGCTCGGCCGGCACGGCGTCTGGCATCAACAATGCGGCGGCACGCGTGGCCACGCTGCTGGCGATTGCCATGCTGGGGATCGTGATGGTGCGCGTGTTCGACTACCGGCTGGACCGCTCGCTTGGCCAGTCGGTGGCCAGCGGCGCGGTGTCGGCGCAGGTGGCTCGGTCCGTGCAGGCGCAACGCGCGAAGCTCGCCGCCATCACGCTGCCGGCGGCCACGGCCCCGCAGGTAAAGGCGGCCGTTCGGCGTGCGGTGGACGGCGCCTTCGTGGCCGGCTTTCGCTGGGTCATGCTGCTGTCGGCGCTGCTGGCTGCCGGAGGGGCAGCATGCGCCTGGGCGTTCCTGAGCCCGGCGCGCGGCAAGACCGGCACCGGGAAGGCCGGCGGCTAGCGCATCTAACGCCGCGGCGCCGGCGCCGCGCGCTCGCCCAGGTACACCAGCAGCAGCTCCTCGACGGTGAGGCGCCGGAGCCTGGCTTCGCGGCCGATGGCGCGCTCCAGCTCCGAGAGCTGGAAGGCCTCCACGCTCATGCCGACAGCGCGCGCGTGGCGCGGGGTGATGACCTTGAGCAGCGCCACCACTTCGGGGTTGTCGGCGAGAAAACGCTCATGGGCAAGTTGCAAGCGTTCGGGGGAAAGAGTCATCGGGAAGGGACCGCAATAAGGTGGGTGCAAGGTGGGTGGGGCGCGACGGCCTGGCGCCTGGCGAGCAGGTACGAGGCAGGAATGCACGCCGGCGCCCGCGCATTACACCACAGCCGTGCCGGAGCCCCCAACCGCAGTGCAATCCGCAGTGCAATCGGAACGCAAGCGCAGGCCTCGTGCGTTATTGCGCCTTGGCGGTATAGCGCTCCCGCTCGACGTAGCGGACCAGGTAGTTGCGGGTCTTGGCTTCGGTATCCTGGCTCACCCGCTCAGCGGCCTGGCGCGCGCCATCGCGCCCATGCGAGGACACCATCTGCGCATCCAGGTAATCGCGAAACGCCGTGTGCATGGCGTCGAGCCGAGGCCGGCAGGCCTTGAGCGCAGCACTGGCGAGATCCTGCGCGGAGGCGCCGCCGGCCATGCCGGCATCGGCCTGGCCCTTGGCGCACGTGGTGTAAGCGGCACGCAGCGATTGCCATTGCTCGTTGGCTTCGGATGAGGCTTGCGGATTGGCGGGCACTTGCGAAGCGCAAGCCGCTGCCAGCAAGGTGACGGGGATGAGGGCGAGAACGGATTTCATGTGTCATGGACTTATCCAGCCCGGCCGGGTTCCTGTCCAGATGAAACAGGTTGTTGCGAGGCGCCCGTGCTTGTAGGACGCCGCGCGCCAAAATGCAGCCTCCGTCCTACAGCCATTCGCAAGAATGCTTGGTATATTTCTACAGAAACGGTGAGAGTACGCCGGCTTTTCGGAAAAACCCGAGAATCAGGTTTGCGGCGAGATTTCAAGTTTCTACAAGTGCTGATTACGCCTATCCTTTATGTGGGGTGCGCAAAGTGGCTCCGGGGTATCCGGTGCCGTGAGAGGTAAAACAATCAGGAGAGTGAGCATGGAACGCAGATCGTTTCTGACGGTAGGGGCTGGACTAGTGGTGGCAAGTTCGGGCCTGCTGGGCGCGTGTACGACCACGCCCGATGCACCCACCGACAAGGCCGCCAAGCGCCGCGAGATCGATGGCGGCGTGGATGGTACGCTCAACAAGCTGTATGAGACGGCGAAAGGTTCACGCGAACTCGCCAACCGCGCGCGCGGCATCCTGGTCTTCCCCAATGTCCTCTCGGCCGGCTTCGTCGTGGGTGGCGAATATGGCGATGGCGCGCTGCGCGCGGGCGGCGCCAACCGTGGCTATTACCGCATCATCTCGGGCTCGGTCGGCTGGCAGATCGGTGCGCAATCCAAGGCCATCATCCTGATGTTCATGACCCAGGAAGCGCTCGACAAGTTCGTCGCCAGCAGCGGCTGGACTGCCGGCGTGGACGCTACCGTGGCGCTGGCCAAGATTGGCGCCAATGGCACCCTGGACACCAATACCGCCCAGCAGCCCGTCGTTGGCTTCGTGGTCACCAATGCGGGCCTGATGGCCGGCGTGAGCCTGGAAGGCTCGAAGATCAGCAAGCTCGACATCTGAGGCCACGCAGCGTGCCGGCCTGGCGCCGGCCTGTATGCGGGGGGCCGGGTTGCGAAGGCGACCCGGCCCCTGACTTTTTCCGGCCCTGCTGCCACGGCTGCTGCCACGGCACCGCCACACCAGCCAGACTCCCTCACGCATTGTTACCGCATGCGCCACGCTAACCGGCTAGAATTCGTCCCTTTGGCCGAATTCACATGTGGTTCAAGAATCTCCAGCTGCACCGTCTGTCCGCACCGTGGTCCCTCGCCGCCGAAGAGGTCGAGGAATGCCTGGCGCGCCACGCATTTTTCCCTGGCACCAGCCTGGAGATGCAAACCCAGGGCTGGGCCTCGCCGCGTGACAACGGCGCGCTCGTCCACCAGGTCGGCAAGCAGTTGCTGCTGACCATGCGCACCGAAAAGAAGCTGCTACCGTCCACCGTGGTCAACCAGGTCACCAAGGCCCGCGCTGTGGAGCTGGAAGAACAGCAAGGCTTCAAGCCGGGCCGCAAGCAGATGCGCGAACTCAAGGAGCAGGTCACCGAAGAACTGCTGCCGCGCGCGTTCAGCATCCGGCGCGACACCCGCGTGTGGATCGACCCGGTCAACGGCTGGCTCGCCATCGACGCGGCCGCCCCGGCCAAGGCCGATGAAGTGCGCGGCCTGCTGTTCAAGGCCATCGACCCGCTGCCGCTGGACAACCTGCATGTGAACCAGTCGCCGGTCACCGCCATGACCGACTGGCTGGCCACCGACACGGCCCCGGCCGGCTTCACCCTCGACCAGGAAATGGAGCTGCAATCCAGCGCCGAGAGCAAGGCCACGGTGCGCTATGTGCGCCATCCGCTGGATGCCGAGGACCTGCGCCGCCACATTGCCGCCGGCAAGCGCTGCACGCGCCTGGCGATGACCTGGAATGACCGCGTGTCCTTCGTGCTCACCGAGTCGCTGACCATCAAGCGCGTGGCCCCGCTGGACGTGATCAAGGAGCAGGCAGACCCGAGCGCCCGCGACGACGAAGAACGCTTCGACGGCGACTTCACCATGATGGCCGGCGAACTGGCCAACCTGCTGTCGGACCTGACCGCCGCGCTCGGCGGCGAACGCAAGCTGTAAGCCAGCGCGTCAGCGGGCCGGCCAGGCCGGTTCAAGCTGGATTCAGGCGCCGCCGCCCGGCGGCGCCGCGCCGTAGCCCAGCAACCCGCTGGCGACCCGCGCCTCATGGCGCACGGCCACGGCGATGGGTCCGTCCATCGACGCATCGAAGCCGCCGGTGGCACCCAGCGCGGTGAGCACCGCGCAAATGCGGCCCGTGTAGTCGTACAGCGGCGCCGCCACGGCGCTGATGCCCTTCAGGTTGGTATCGCGCACTACCGCGCACCCGGCGGCCAGCACTTCGCGCCGCAGCACGCCGATGGGATCATCGCGATCCAGCTGCGCGCGCAGGTCCGCCGGCGCCGCCGCGAGCTCTTCTTCCGCCATCGCCCGCACACGCGGCTCGTCCAGCAAGCCCAGCAGCGCGCGGCCCGTGGCCGACCACAGCATCGGCATCACCGAGCCCACCCGCACATTGACCGTCACCGGTAGCCCCGGCTCCTCGAAGCGCACGATGGTCGGGCCCTTGTTGCCCATCACCGCCACAAAGCAGGTCACGTCCAGGCTCTCGCGCAAGCGGACCAGCGACGGCTCGGCGATCCGGATCGGATCAACCTGCCGCATCGCTGCCAGGCCGATCAGCATGGCCTCCACGCCCAGGAAATACTGCTGCGATGCCGACGCCTGCGCCACCAGCCCCTCGTCGATCAGGCTGGCCAGGTAGCGGTGCACCTTGGCCGGACTCTCGCCAATATGCGCGGCCAGCGCGGTCAGGCTGGCGCGCCCGCCGAGGTTGGCCAGGCCCTTGAGCACCGTCATGCCGGTCTGCGCCGATTGCACGCGCTGGCGGCGCTCGCGCGCCGGCGGCTCAGCGGGCATGGCGGCTTCGACCGGGTCAGCGGGATCGCCTGAGGTGCTCGATGCGCGTGAGGTGCGTGCGGCGCTTGGGTCGTTTCTTGTCTTCATGGGCGGAGATTCTAGTGCCGTGCATTGCGCGGCGGCATCAAACCCACGTTAACCCGCATCGCCATATTACGCAATGCGTATATCATTTACGCATAACAACGCCGGACCGCGCTACGCCTCAACCGGCACCCAAACGGGAACAGGAGACAAGATGATCACCATCCGCAAATGCATCGCCGCAGGCCTTGGCCTGGCCGCCATCCCCATGCTGGCGGCCACCGCTGCCGCCGAGCCGGCCTACCCCGCCAAGCCGGTGCGCTGGATCGTGCCGTACGCCGCCGGCGGCGGCTCGGACTTCCTGGCGCGCTCCATCGGCCAGGCCCTCTCGACCCGGCTTGGCCAGCCCGTGCTGGTGGACAACAAGCCGGGTGGCAATACCGCGATCGGCGCGGCGGAAACCGCGCGCGCGCCGGCGGACGGCTACACAGTGCTCTCGGCGGACAACGGCACGCTGGTGTTCAACCCGGCGCTGTACAAAACGCTTTCCTACAACCCGGTCAAGGACCTGGCGCCAGTCACCTTGCTGGGCCGCTTCCCGATGATCCTGGTGGTGGGCCCGGGCATGAACGTCAACACGGTGCAGGAGTTCGTCGCCCGCGCCAAATCCAAGCCGGGCGGCATCGACTACGCCTCTGCCGGCGCCGGCAGCCCACACCATCTCGCCATGGAACTGCTCAAGGTGGAGGCCGGGCTGAACATGGTCCACGCGCCCTATCGCGGCGCCGCGCCCGCGCTGGCCGACGTGGCCGGCGGCCAGGTCCCGGCCATGATGGTCGACCTGGCCGCGGGCGCGGGTTTCATCAAGGGCGGCAAGGTCAAGGCGCTGGCCGTGGCCAACCCGACCCGCCTGCCCCAGTTGCCGGACGTGCCGACCTTTGCCGAGGCAGGTTACAAGAACGTGGAGGCCGCCGCTCTGGTGGGCATGGTGGTTCCCGCCGCCACGCCGCCGGAGATCGTCGCCACGCTGAACAAGCAGGTGGTGGCCGCGATCAAGGACCCGGCCGTCAACAAGCGACTGGTGGACTTCGGCGTGGAACCCGTCGGCAACACGCCGGCGCAGTACGCCGAACTGCTGCGCAGCGAGACCACGCGCTGGCACAAGCTGATCCGCGACCTGAAGATCACGCTGGAGTAACCGCGGCGCACCGCACCCGCCCCCCGCAAACGAGAACACGGAGCAACAAGCATGGCCAACGCTACCCCCAATCCACACGCCTCGGGATGTCCCGTTGACCATCGCTTGCTGACAGCGCAGCGCTCGCCCACCGGCTGCCCGGTCAGCCCAGGCGCGGCCAGCTTCGATCCCTTCGAGGATGGCTACCAGCAGGACCCGCCCGAGTACGTGCGCTGGGCGCGCGAGCAGGAGCCGGTCTTCTACAGCCCCAAGCTGGGCTACTGGGTGGTGACGCGCTACGACGACATCAAGGCGATCTTCCGCGACAACCTCACCTTCAGCCCCTCCATTGCGCTGGAGAAGATCACGCCGACGGGGCCGCAAGCCAACGCCGTGCTGGCGTCCTACGGCTACGCCATGAACCGCACGCTGGTCAACGAAGACGAGCCAGCGCACATGCCGCGCCGCCGGGTGCTGATGGCGCCGTTTACGCCAGAGGAACTCAAGCATCACGAGCCCATGGTGCGCAAGCTCGCGCGCGAGTATGTCGACTGCTTTGTCAACGACGGCCGCGCCGACCTCGTCGACCAGATGCTGTGGGAAGTGCCGCTGACGGTGGCGCTGCATTTTCTCGGCGTGCCCGAGGAAGACATGGACCTGCTGCGCAAATACTCCATCGCGCATACCGTCAATACCTGGGGCCGGCCCAGGCCGGAGGAACAGGTCGAAGTCGCGCATGCCGTGGGCAACTTCTGGCAGCTGGCAGGCAAGATCCTCGACAAGATGCGGCAGGACCCGTCCGGGCCGGGCTGGATGCGCTATGGCATCCGCAAGCAGGTGGAGTATCCGGAGATCGTCACCGACTCCTACCTGCACTCGATGATGATGGCCGGCATTGTCGCCGCGCATGAAACCACCGCCAACGCCACGGCCAATGCCATGAAGCTGCTGCTGCAGCATCCGCGCGCCTGGCAGGAGATCTGCGAAGACCCGGGCCTGATCCCGAACGCGGTAGAGGAATGCCTGCGGCACAACGGCTCGGTGGCAGCCTGGCGGCGCCTGGCCACGCGCGACGTGCAGGTAGGCGGCGTCGACATTCCCGCCGGCGCCAAGCTGCTGATCGTGACGTCCTCGGCCAACCACGACGAGCGGCACTTCGCCGATGCGGATCTCTTCGACATCCGCCGCGAGAACGCCAGCGACCAGCTCACCTTCGGCTACGGCTCGCACCAGTGCATGGGCAAGAACCTGGCGCGCATGGAGATGCAGGTCTTCCTGGAGGAACTCACGCGGCGCCTGCCCCATATGCGCCTGGCAGAGCAGCGATTCAGCTACGTGCCGAACACCTCGTTCCGCGGGCCCGAGCACGTATGGGTGGAGTGGGACCCCAAGCAAAAACCCGAGCGCGCCAACCCCGCGCTGCTGGAAGTACAAGTGCCGGTGCGCATTGGCGAGCCGTTGGGGCATGCAATCAGCCGGCCGGTGGTGGTGGCCAGCGCGACCCAGGCGGCCGAGGGCATTGTGCGGCTGCGGCTGGTGTCGCCCGATGGCAAGCCGATGCCGCGCTGGGCGCCGGGCTCGCACATCGACGTGGAATGCGGCGGCACCGGACTGTCGCGGCAATACTCCCTTTGCGGCGACCCGGACGACAGCGGTGCGCTGGAGATCGCCGTGCTGCGCGAAGCGCAAGGCCGTGGCGGCTCCGCTTGGGTGCATGACAGCGTCAAGGCCGGCGACCGGCTGAAGATCCGCGGCCCGCGCAACCACTTCCGGCTGGATGAGGCCGCGGGCAAGCTGATCCTGATCGCCGGAGGCATCGGCATCACGCCCGTCAGCGCCATGGCGCGGCGCGCGAAGGCGCTCGGCATGGACTACACCTTGCACTACAGCGGGCGCTCGCGTGCGTCCATGGCGCTGCTCGACGAGCTCATCGCGCTGCACGGCGATCGCCTGCATGTCTACGCCAAGGATGAAGGCCAGCGCAACGATCTCACCAGCCTGCTCGGGCAGCCCCAGGCGGATACGCAGATCTACGCCTGCGGCCCCGCGCGCATGCTTGCAGCGTTGCAGGAACAGTGCGCCGGCTGGCCCGGCGATGCGCTGCGCATCGAGCATTTCGAGTCGGCGCTCGCCACGCTGGATCCCGGCCAGGAGCAAGCGTTCGAAGCCGAGCTGAAGGACTCCGGCATCGTCGTCGCGGTCGCCCCGGGCCAGACGCTGCTGGCCGCGCTGCGCGCCGCCAACATCGACATGCAGAGCGATTGCGAGGAAGGCCTGTGCGGCTCCTGCGAGGTGCGCGTACTGGCCGGCGAAATCGACCACCGCGACGTGGTGCTCACGCGCGCGGAGCGCGAAGCCAACACCAAGATGATGGCCTGCTGCTCGCGCGCGAAATGCCAGCGCATCGTGCTGGAGCTATAAGCGCGGCGCTCGCTCAGCCGCCCTGCTCTGCTGCCAGCTTCGCATCGATGCCACGCGCCCGCGCCACCGCCGGGCGCGCGTTGATGCGGTCGATATAGGCCTGCACCACCGGCGTCGCTTCGACCAGCTTGAACATCGTGGTCCAGGTCAGCGCGGTGCCCCACAGCACGTCGGCCGCGGTGAAGGTGTCGCCCAGCAGGTAGGGGCCCTTTTCCAGCTGGCCCAGCAGCGTGCTGATGGTGGTGTCGTAATCCCCGTAGGGGCACATCGCGCGCGGCGTCTCGCGCTGTTGCGAACGGTCCACCAGCGCCGGCTCGAAGCAGGAACCGTAGAATGCCATCCAGCGCAGGTAAGGCCCGCGCAGCGGATCGGTCAGCGCGGGCGCCAGCCTGGCCTGCGGGAACAGGTCGGCCAGGAAGATGAACACGGCCACCTGCTCCGTCACCAGCGCATCGCCATAGCGGATGGCCGGCACCTTGCCCATCGGATTGATGGCCAGGTAAGCCGGCTCGCGCTGCTCGCCGGCCTTCATATTGAGCGGGTGGAGACGATACGGCACGCCGAGTTCCTCAAGCAGGGTCAGCGCGCCGGTGGAACGTGTGTTGGGCGAATGGAACAGGGTCAGTTCGGGCTGGAACATGGCATTGGCTCCGGGGGAAAAATCATGCAACTCGGGGCGAGGGGCGCTGTGAAGCGCGCCATCGCGGATCAAGCGCTGGCGCCGTCGACCTTCTTAGGTTGGAGCTGCGCCAAGTCGACGCCATCGAGGCACCGCACATTGATCGCCGCCACGGCCGAGCCATCCGGCATGCTGCCCAGCGCGTAGGCCTCCACGCCGCAGGTTTCGCAGAAGCGATGGTCGATCACATGCTTGTTGAACTTGTAGGTGCGCGTGGCCTGCGCACCTTCGGTCAGCGTGAATCTATCTGCCGGTGTGAACGACCAGATGAAGCCGCGCTTGCTGCACAGCGAGCAATTGCACTCGATGGCGCCGGCCAGGTCGACATCCACTGCGTAGCGCACGGCGCCGCAATGGCAGCCGCCGGTGTAATGGGTTACGGTCATGGTGGTCTCCGATAGAATTTCGTTCATCTTGCGCATCTTGCGTGCCTGCCGCAGCCCGTAGTTTTACACCGCTATCCCCATGCCCCGATTGGAAAAACGCGACACGCACGCGCCCGTCACCGCTGCGCCCAAAGGCATTGTCGACCCGCTCGGCACGCAACAGCGCATCCGCCTCGGCCGTTATCTGCCGTCGGCGGCGCTGGCACCCTTTGTCGAACATTACTGGATCGTCGAATGGGACCTGGCGGGACACCCACCGCAGGTGCAGCGCGTGCTGCCCTATCCGAACGCCAACCTGGTATTCGACCGCGGCCAGACAGCGCTCTTCGGCGTGGTGCGCGGCGTGTTCGACCGCACGCTGGAAGGCGCCGGCCACGTGCTCGGCGTGCGCTTTCGCGTAGGTGGCCTGCGCCCCTTGCTGGACGAGCCCGTCTGCGCGCTGACCGACACCACGCGTGCGGCGCGTGCGCTGCTGTCATGCGACGCACACCGGGCCGAAATGCTGGTGCTGGATGCCGGCGGCGACGAAGCCATGGTGCGCGCCGCCGAAGCGCTGTTGGGCGGCGCCCTGCCGCCGCCTGACCCCGTCGTGGATCAACTGCAGGCCATCGTCGCGCATGCCGCCAGCGCCGAAGGCCCCGCCAGCGTGGAGTCGCTGGCGCAGCATGCCGGCATGGGCGTGCGCGCTTTGCAACGGCTGTTCCAGGACTACGTGGGCGTATCGCCCAAGTGGGTGCTGCGCCGCTACCGACTGCAAGAGGCCGCATGGCGGCTCGCTCGCGGCGAGCCGGTCGGGCTGGCGCAACTCGCCGCCGAGCTCGGCTACTTCGACCAGGCCCACCTGACGCGAGATTTCACCAGGCTGGTGGGCGTATCCCCGGGCGACTACCAGCGCTCGCAGCAGGGGCCGGCCGGCGCACGCTGAGCGGCAAGTCAGCCCGCGCTGCCGATGTGCGCGGCCAGGTAATCGATCAACGCCCGCACCTTGGGCGGCAGGAAGCGGTTGGGCGGATAGAGCAGCCACACCGTCCCCACGTAGGCGCGTGCCTGCAATTCCCAGTCGGGCAACACCCGCACCAGTTCGCCGGCCTGCAAGGCAAGGGCCGCGGTGAACTCGGGCAGGCTGGCGATGCCAAGATCCTGCTGCGCCGCTTCCAGCCGCGCACCGGCGTGGTTGGCGACATAGCGCCCGCTCACCGTCACGGTCTGCGTCTCGCTGTCGCGACGCAAGCGCCAGCGGTTGTCGTCGGCGGTTTCCCCCAGGTACAGGCAATCGTGCTGCGCGAGATCACGCGGCTGCGCCGGCGTGCCGCGCGCGCGCAGATAGGCGGGCGAGGCGCACAGCACCCAGCGCACCGCGCCCAGGCGGCGCCCGGCCAGGCCGGGCGGCGGGTGCTCGGTCAGCCGGATCACCAGGTCGAGGTCGTCGGCAAGAGGATCGGCCTCGTGGTCGGTAAACAGCAACTGCAGGTCCACTTCCGGATAAGCCTGCAGGAAAGCCGGTACCAGCGGATGGATCACCGTCTTGGCAAATGCGGTCGGCGCGCTGACGCTAACCCTGCCCTGCGGCCGGCCCACCACATGGCCGGCGGCGTCCATCGCCCCCGCCGCGGCGCTCACCACGTCGCGGCAATAGCGGTACACCTCGGCGCCCGATTCCGTCATGCGCACCTTGCGGGTCGAGCGCTCCAGCAAGCGCGTGGCCAATGCCTCCTCCAGACGCTTGATCTGGCGGCTGACAGTGGACGGTGTGCTGCCAAGCTGGCGCGCGGCAACAGAAAAATTGCCCGCGTCGACCACGCGCGCGAACACCGCCATGTCGGGCAGCAAGGCAAAGAGATCAGCTTGGTTCATGAGGCGGCTCGCGGCGGGCAGAGGCGGATTAATGCATATGCGGCATAAAGGCTTTGCATTCCGACCCGATTATCGCCGTGGATGCAAAGCGGCACAATGCAGGACCGAATGCACAAGGTCCACCATGCCCGCGCCAAAAAAACTGTTACTGCTGTCCGACCTGATGCTGCTCGTGGTCGCCGTGGTCTGGGGCAGCAGCTACGGCATCGTCAAGAGCGCACTGGTCTTCTACCCGGTACTCGGCCTGCTGACGCTACGCTTTGGCATCACCTTCGTAGTGCTCTCTCCCACGCTGGCCGGGTTGCGCCGCACCGACGCCGCCACCCTGCGCGGGGTGCTGGGAACCGGTGTGCTGCTGCTCGGCATCTTCCTGTGCGAAACCTTCGGCGTGCTGCTAACGCGCGCCTCCAACGCCGCCTTCCTGATCAGCCTGTGCGTGGTGCTGACGCCGCTGGCGGAGTGGCTGCTGCTCAAGCGCCGTCCAAGCCGCATCGAATGGGTAGCGGTGGCGCTCTCCCTGCTAGGCGCGTGGCTGCTGGCGGGCCACGGCGAACTGGGGTTCAACCTTGGCGACGGGCTGATCCTGGCCGCCGCCGTACTGCGCGCGCTGATGGTCTGCGCGACCAAGCGGCTGGTGCGGGGCCAGTCCATGCCGGCGCTGACGATGACGGCGGTGCAATCCGGCGTGGTCGCCGTCGGCAGCGCGGCCGTGGCACTGGCGCTGGTGCCCGCGCAGTGGCAGCCCCTGCCGTCGTTCTCTGGCCACGCTGCGTTCTGGGGCTGCGTGCTGTGGCTGGTGGCCGCCTGCACGCTGTTCGCCTTCTTCGCCCAGAACTACGCCATCCGGCGCAGCAGCCCCACGCGGGTGGCGCTGCTGATGGGCAGCGAGCCCGCCTTCGGCGCGTTGTTCGCCAGCCTGTGGCTGGCAGAGAGCATCTCCACCACGGCGTGGATCGGCGGCGGGCTGATCGTGGCGGCATCGCTGTTGGCCACAGTGCGCTGGGGCAAGCCTGCAGCCCCCGAGATAGCGCAGGGCTCGCAGGCCTGAAACAGGATCCGTTGCAGCCAGCCGCGGTCATACAATCCGTGCATGCCCATTTGGACAGGCGAGAGGATTCCCATGACGATGACCGATGTGTATGGCCTGCGCGAGCCGGCCCGGGCCGAAATCGACGCCATCAAAGGCCCGGCCGTGATCGAGTTCGGCGCGCCCTGGTGCGGCTACTGCATGCGGGCGCAGCCCCACCTGGCCGGCGCCATGGCCAGCCATCCGGAGGTTGCCCACATCAAGGTCGAGGACGGCAGCGGCAAGCCGCTCGGCCGCTCGTTCCGGGTCAAGCTATGGCCCACGCTGGTGTTCATGCGCGACGGCGTGGAGGTGGCGCGGTTGGTGCGGCCGAGCGAGACACGGGCGATCGAGGAAGCGTTAAGACGGATTGCGGGCTGATGCTGGCCCGCACTGCTGATCGCTGATCCCTGATCGCTTATGCAAGTGCAAAGAAAAAAGCTCCCGAGGGAGCTTTTTTCTTTCTGCGTGGCGGCATTCACCGCTCGGCGGAAACTCAATCCCAGGACAACGCCCCACCGGTCTGATACTCGATGACGCGCGTCTCGAAGAAGTTGCGTTCCTTCTTCAGGTCGATCATCTCGCTCATCCACGGGAACGGGTTTTCCTCGTTCGGGAACAGCTGCTCCAGGCCGATCTGCTGGCAGCGGCGGTTGCAGATAAAGCGCAGGTAGCCCTTGAACATTGGTGCGTTCAGGCCCAGCACGCCGCGCGGCATGGTGTCCTCGGCATAGCGGTATTCGAGGTCCACGGCCTTCTTGAACAGCGCGGTGATCTCTTCCTTGAACTCGGCGGTCCACAGGTGCGGATTCTCGAGCTTGATCTGGTTGATCAGGTCGATGCCGAAATTGCAGTGCAGGGACTCGTCGCGCAGGATGTACTGGTACTGCTCGGCGGCGCCGGTCATCTTGTTCTGGCGGCCCATGGCCAGGATCTGCGTGAAGCCCACGTAGAAGAACAGGCCTTCCATGATGCAGGCGAACACGATCAGCGACTTGAGCAGCTTCTGGTCGTTCTCCGGCGTGCCGGTCTTGAAGGCCGGGTCGGTCAGCGTGTCGATGAACGGGATCAGGAACTCATCCTTGTCGCGGATCGACTGCACTTCGTGGTACGCATTGAAGATCTCGGCTTCATTGAGGCCGAGCGACTCCACGATGTACTGGTAGGCGTGCGTGTGGATCGCTTCTTCGAAAGCCTGGCGCAGCAGGTACTGGCGGCATTCCGGCGCGGTGATCTGGCGGTAGGTGCCCAGCACGATGTTGTTGGCGGCCAGCGAGTCGGCGGTCACGAAGAAGCCGAGGTTGCGCTTGATCACGCGGCGCTCGTCTTCGGTCAGGCCGTTCGGGTCCTTCCACAGCGCGATGTCGCGCGACATGTTGATTTCCTGCGGCATCCAGTGGTTGGCGCAGCCGGCCAGGTATTTTTCCCAGGCCCACTTGTACTTGAACGGCACCAGCTGGTTGACGTCGGTCGAGCCATTGATGACGCGCTTGTCGGCGGCGTTCACGCGGCGGTCCGTCGGCGCGTCGGACGCCGGCAGGTTGCCGAGGATACCCGTGCCTGCCGGCTGCGTGGCGGCCGGCGGCAGCACGCCGTGCTGGTCGACAGAGCGTGCGGCAGCAGGCGTGGCGGTGGGATTCGGCGCGGGCTGCGGGGCAGCCTGCGGGGTGGCTTGAACGTCGTCGTCCCAGCTCAGCATGGTGTGGTTCTCCGTGGAATGCTTTGGTTTGCCGCCGTCCTCGCCGCGCAAGCGGCGCGGCGAGGATCAGGGCAGGTAATGACTTACTGGCAGGCGACTTACTGGCAGGCTTCGCACTCGTCGAAACCGGCGTCGCCCGGGCGCATCGTGCAGACCGCGCCTTCGGCTTCCGGCATGGCCGGCGCGGAGGCGGCGGCCTGGTCGATGCCGGCGGCGCTGATGCCGCCGTCGCTACCCGACGACACGGCGTTGAGCGAGCCGCGCGACACGGTGGACTTCTCCACGTGGGTGGCTGCCATCGTGCGCAGGTAGTACGTGGTCTTCAGGCCGCGCAGCCAGGCCAGCTTGTAGGTGTCGTCCAGCTTCTTGCCCGAGGCGCCGGCCATGTAGATGTTGAGCGACTGGGCCTGGTCGATCCACTTCTGGCGGCGGCTGGCGGCTTCCACCAGCCAGCTCGGCTCGACTTCGAAGGCCGTCGCGTAGATGTCGCGCAGGTCTTGCGGAATGCGGTCGATGCGCGCCAGCTTGCCGTCGAAGTACTTCAGGTCGGCGACCATCACTTCATCCCACAGGCCGCGTGCCTTCAGGTCGCGCACCAGGTAGTCATTGACCACCGTGAATTCGCCCGACAGGTTGGACTTGACGTACAGGTTCTGGAAGGTCGGTTCGATGCAGGCCGACACGCCGATGATGTTCGAGATCGTTGCCGTCGGCGCGATCGCGATGCAGTTCGAGTTGCGCATGCCGTGCTGCTTGATGCGCGCGCGCAGGCTGTCCCAGTCCATGGTCGAGGAGTGATCCACCTCCAGGTAGCCGCCGCGTTCTTCGGCCAGCAGCTTGAGCGAGTCCTGCGGCAGGATGCCACGATCCCACAGCGAGCCTTCATAGGTGCTGTAGCGCCCGCGTTCTTCCGCCAGCTCGCTGGAGGCGCGGTAGGCGTAGTAGCACACCGCTTCCATCGAGGTATCGGCGAACTGCACCGCGGCGTCGCTGGCGTACGGCAGGCGCAGCATGTGCAGGCAGTCCTGGAAGCCCATGATGCCCATGCCGACCGGGCGATGGCGCAGGTTGGAGTTGCGTGCCTTCTCGACCGCGTAGTAGTTGATGTCGATCACGTTGTCGAGCATGCGCATCGCGGTGCGGATGGTCTTCTCGAGCTTGGCGTGATCGAGCACCTGGGTGCCGTCGGCCTGTTGCTTCAGGTGGGCGACCAGGTTCACCGAACCCAGGTTGCAAACGGCGATCTCGCTGTCGTTGGTGTTGAGCGTGATTTCCGTGCACAGGTTGGAGCTGTGCACCACGCCCACGTGCTGCTGCGGGCTGCGGATGTTGCACGGATCCTTGAAGGTGATCCAGGGATGGCCGGTCTCGAACAGCATGCCCAGCATCTTGCGCCACAGCTGCAGGGCGGGGATCTTCTTGAACAGCTTGAGCTCGCCGCGGGCGGCCTTGGCTTCGTAGCCCAGGTAGGCTTCTTCGAATGCCTTGCCGACCAGGTCATGCAGGTCCGGGCAGGTGGCGGGCGAGAACAGGGTCCATTCGCCGGCTTCCATCACGCGCTTCATGAACAGGTCGGGAATCCAGTTCGCCGTGTTCATGTCGTGGGTGCGGCGGCGATCGTCGCCGGTATTCTTGCGCAGCTCGAGGAATTCCTCGATGTCCAGGTGCCAGGTTTCCAGGTAGGCGCAGACCGCGCCCTTGCGCTTGCCGCCCTGGTTGACCGCCACGGCGGTGTCGTTCACCACCTTCAGGAACGGCACCACGCCTTGCGACTTGCCGTTGGTGCCCTTGATGTGCGAGCCGAGGGCGCGCACATTGGTCCAGTCGTTGCCGAGACCGCCGGCGAACTTCGACAGCAGCGCGTTTTCCTTCAGCGCCTCGTAGATGCCTTCCAGGTCGTCCGACACGGTGGTCAGGTAGCACGACGACAGCTGCGAGCGGCGGGTGCCCGAGTTGAACAGGGTCGGCGTGGACGACATGAAGTCGAACGACGACAGCAGCTGGTAGAACTCGATGGCACGGGCTTCGCGGTCCTTCTCGCCCAGCGCCAGGCCCATCGCCACGCGCATGAAGAATGCCTGCGGCATTTCAATGCGGGTCTCGTCGATGTGCAGGAAGTAGCGGTCGTACAGGGTCTGCAGGCCCAGGTAGTTGAACTGGAAGTCGCGCTGGGCGTCCAGCGCCGCGCCCAGGCGGGCCAGGTCATAGGTGGCCAGCTTCTCGTCCAGCAGCTCGGCTTCGATGCCGCGCGCGATGAACTTGGGGAAGTAGTCGGCGTAGCGCGACACCATCTCGGTCTGGGTCACTTCGGCGCCCAGGATTTCCTTGCGGATGGTGTGCAGCAGGATACGCGCGGTGACCTGGCTGTAGGCCGGGTCCTTCTCGATCAGGGTACGCGCGGCCAGGATGGCGGAGTCGTAGACCTGGGTCATCGGCACGCCGTCGTACAGGTTCTTCAGCGTTTCCTTGAGGATCGGCTCGGCGCTGACGGCATCGCCAAGGCCCGAGCAGGCGTTGTCGATCAGGCCATGCAGCGCGCCCAGGTCCAGCACGCGGGCCACGCCCGCATCGGTCACGTTGAACGTGGCGCCGCCTTCCTGCACGCGGGCCACCGCCTGGGCGTTTGCCTGGGCGCGTTCCTGGGTGCGCTTTTCGCGGTACAGCACGTAGGCGCGGGCCACTTCATGCTCGCCCGAGCGCATCAGCGCAAGCTCGACGTGATCCTGCACGTCTTCGATATGGAAGGTGCCGCCGTTAGGGCGGCTGCGCAGCAGCGCGCGGACCACGTTCTGGGTCACTTGCTCGACCACTTCGCGCACGCGCGCCGAAGCGGCGCCCTGCCCGCCGTTGACGGCGAGAAAGGCCTTGGTCACCGCTACCGAGATCTTGCTCGGCTCGAACGCCACGACGGCGCCGTTACGTCGGATGATCTTGTAGTCCTGGTAGCTGCCAGCGGCGGCAGTAGCGGGGCTCGACTGCGCGTTCGCTGCTGCACCGGCGGCGGCGGCGCCGGTGGAAAGTTCGTTCTGGGCTGTCTGCATGAGGAACTCCTGTTCTGACCCGTGTTTTATGAGTGACAAAGAGTCCCGGGCAAAATGCGCAAAAAGGCTCTGACACGCCGGCCGGTCTTACCCGGGAGGGCGCGCTGCTATTGCTGGATTCTGCTGGAACTCTTGTGATGCGCCGGCCCTTCGGTGGACCGCAGTCATTGCTGCGGCGGTAACTGCACACCTAGGCCGGCTCCCCGAAAGCACCACTAGATCTAGTGGTCGATGCGAAAAACTGGACTAAGTATAGTGAAACGGGGCGGATTCACCAGTCTTGACAAGCGCCTTTTTGGCGCGAATTCCAGTACCGGCATGGCATGCGGCGCTGCGCCATACCCGCTAGCCCAAGAGACGCAAGGGAATCCGCCCGACGGTTCGTTACCGCACCGTGACGCGAAATTTTTTTGATTGACCTGACCTCTTCGATAGGCGCGGACTTTATCAGGGTTTTCCCCAGATTGCGGCTATCCCCTAGACCTCGCTTGCAGCCCTTGCCTCAGGGCTGTTCTTTGCGGTAAGGCAGTTGTGCGGGCGCCACGCCGGCTGCGGCGGCAAAACCCGCCCAGTCGAAATGTGGTCCCGGATCCGTCTTGCGTCCTGGCGCGATATCGCTATGCCCCGCCACGGCCCGCACCGGATAAGCGCCTAGCAGGGCACGCACCAGCGCTGCGGTGGTGTGGTATTGGGCCAACGTGAACGGCTGGTCGTCGCTGCCTTCGACCTCGATGCCGATGGAGAAGTCGTTGCAACGGGGCCGGCCGAAGAATTCGGACTGGCCTGCGTGCCAGGCGCGGTCCAGGCAAGACACGAACTGGACCAGCTCGCCCCCTCGCGTCACCAAAAAATGCGCCGACACCCGCACTTGATGGATCGTCTCGAAAAACGGATGGCGGGACGGGTCGAGACGGTTCAGGAAAAAGGCTTCGATATCGCCGCTGCCGAACTGCCCGGGCGGCAGGCTGATGTTGTGGATCACCACCAGGTCCACCGGCGTGTGCGCGGGCCGGGCGTCGAAATTGGGGGACGGCACGTGGCGCGCGGCGGGCACCCAGCCCGCCGGGTCGGGGACGAATGGCGAGTTGGGCGCGAACTTGGCGGCCGGGTCGTGGTCAGGCATCGCGATCTCCATCCGCCGCCAACAGCCCGTCGCGCAGCGCTTCTCTGGTTTCGGCGGCACCGTCGGCCGGGTCGTCGCGGCCCTCGCGGATGCCAAGCTGCTGGATGCGGTAGCGCAGCTGGCGAAAGCTCAGGCCCAGCAGCGGCGCGGCGGCTGTCCGGTTGAAGCCGGTCTGCTGCAGCGCCTGTAGGATCAGGTCGCGCTCGAGCGCTTCGAGCCGGCCGGGCAGGTCGATCGGGAAGGTGGCACGGCAAGCGTCTGCGGCCGCCTCCGCGGCGCGAGACGCCGCAGGTTGCGCAAACAGATCGGGCTGCGCGCCGCCCCGGGAGTCGGCCCGCGCATCGTACGCAAGCTCCTGCATGGTGTCGGGCCGCAAGCCGGACGCCGCCGGCGCGCCAGCCGGCGCAGCCGCCGAAGCCAGGTAGGCGTGCGGCGCGGGCGGGCGTGGCATGGCCGTATGGCCCATGCCCGCGTCCAACTGGCCCAGGTCGTCCACCTCGATGGTATTGCCCTCGGCGAAGGCATAGGCGCGCTCGAGCAGGTTCTCCAGCTCGCGTACATTGCCCGGGAACGCATAGTCGGACAGCCGCTGCAGCGCGGCCACCGCCAGCCGCTTGGGATGGGGATCGCCATAGCGCACCGCCAGGTGTTCCAGGATGGCGCTGGCCAGCACCGGGATATCCTCGCGCCGCTCGCGCAGCGTGGGCATGCGCAGCGCCAGCACGTTGAGGCGGTAGAACAGGTCCTGGCGGAACTGGCCGGAGGCGACCATCGCGGAAAGATCCTTGTGGCTGGCACACAGCACCCGCACGTCCACGCTCTCCTCGCGGCTCGCGCCGATCTTGCGCACGCGCCGTTCCTGCAGCACGCGTAGCAGCTTGACCTGCATCGCCAGCGGCAGGTCCGCCACCTCGTCGAGCAGCAGCGTGCCGCCATTGGCAGCCTGGAAAAAGCCGCCGCGCTCGGCGTCGGCCCCGGTGAAGGCGCCTTTCACATGGCCAAAGAACTCCGACTCCATCAGGGTCTCGGGGATGGCGCCGCAATTGACCGCGATAAAGGGATGCGCCGCGCGCGCGCTGACTGCGTGGATGGCACGCGCCGCGCGCTCCTTGCCACTGCCGGACTCGCCGCTGATGACGATCGGCGCCATGCTGCGCGCCAGCCGCGAGAGCGAGCGCCGCACCTCATGCATGGCCGGAGAATGGCCGGGCAGCAGGTTGACGGCGCGGTCCACGGTTTCGTGCGCCCCGCTGCCGCCGTCACCGCCCTCCACACCCTCGGCGCCATCACGCTGCTGGCGCCCCAGCGCATTCAGGATCAAGCTGCGCAGCTGGTCCAGCGAGACCGGCTTGGCGATGTAGTCGAAGGCGCCCGCCTTGAGCGCCTCCACGGCGTTGTCCGCGCTGCCGTAGGCGGTGATCACGGCCACCGGCACCCGCTCCGGCGCGCTCGATAGCTGGCGCACGATATCGATGCCCAGCCCGTCGCCCAGCCGCATGTCGGTCAGCACCAGGCTATAGCGGCGCGCGGCGAGCTGCTGGCGCGCCTCGGCCAGCGAGCCGGCCAGCACGACATCGTGGCCCATGCGGCGGATCGAGATATCGAGCAGTTCTCGCAGGTCGGCCTCGTCGTCGATGACGAGAATCGGGTCGGGGCCTGGCGTCTTGATTGGCATGGGTCTGCGTCTGGCGATCTGGCGAAGTGAAATCGGGGCGGCTAAACGACGAGAGACTGGCCGCGTGGCCGGTCAAACCAGCGCGGCTCAGCCACCCGCGCTGTCCGGCGCTTCGATGCGCAAGGTCAGGACAAAAGCCTTGGCCGGCAGTGTATCGCGTGCGGCGGGCGCCAGCATGCCGGTCTGCGCCAGCAGCGCATCGATCGAAATCGTGCCATAGCGCACCTGGGCGTCGTTGGCGCCGCAAAGCTCGCGTGCCATGAACAATCCGAGGCCGGTGCCCTGGGCGTTGCTGGTAAAGAAGGGCTCGAACAAGGTGCGCTGGTGCTCGCGCGACACCTCGACGCCATCGTTCCAGACGATCAGCTCGGCATGGTGCTGGTCCAGCGCATGGGCCAGCAGGCGGATCGCCCCGGGCAGGCGGCTGCAATAGCGCCAGGCATTGTCGAGCAGGTTGCCAAGCACCTGTTGCAACTGGGAGGCATCGAAGATGACCGGGCGCGCCACGTCCACCGTGAGCCGGATGGCATTGGCGTTGATCTCGGCCGGACGCGGCACGCGCCGCGCGCCGACCGGGTCGTGGTCGGCGGAGCGGGCGCGCATCTCCAGCCGCCAGCGGCCGACAATCTCCGGCAGCGCCTGGTTCAGGTCCACCGTGGTGCGCTCGGTGCGCGGGCGGCGCGACATCTGCAGCACGTCCGACACCACCTGGTCGAGCCGGCGCACATTATCGTGAATGATGCGCAGCAGCCGCGCATCCACGTCGCCCTCCGCGCGGCCCGCCTCGCCCGGGCGCGCGGCCCGGCGACTGGTTTCGGCCAGCAGCTCGCTGGCCTGGCTGATGGCCGCCAGCGGATTGCGGATCTGGTGTGCCACGCTGGCCACCAGGCGCCCCATGGCTGCCAGCTTCTCCTGTTGTACCTGCTCGGCGATGCGCTCCCAGCTTTCGATATGGACCAGCACCGTGTCGCGCATCTCGCTGCGCAGCAACGCCTCGTCCTCCGGGCGCCACGCCATGGCCTCGCTCTGGGCGATGGCCAGGCGCAGCCGCGCCGCCGCCTCGGGCGACAGCTCGTTCCAGGTGCCGGTGTTCATGGCGTTCTGCGCGCTGAGCGAGACCGACATCGAGGACGCGAAGGTGGAGCGCAGGCTGGCCAGCCCCGGCAGCAAGAAACGCAGCCGCAGCCGCGTATGCAGGATGGGGCCGCGCCCCGAGGATGGCCGCGACGGCAGCGGCAGCAATTGCAGGATGCGGGGCGCATCGTCCTTGCTGCGCACCCAGTCGCGCAGCATTTCCATCAACGGCTGCAGGCGGGGGATCTGGCGCAGGTCGAACAGCGCATCGCGCCCATTGGCGGGCGTGTCCGTGGGCTTGCCCCGTTCGGCAGGCTGCACGCCCAGCAGCACCACCGCGGCCGGGTTGGCCGCCACCACCGCGCCGTTGGCGCGCAGCAGCATCACGCCGTCCTGCATGTCGTTGACCATCAGGCGGTTGACCAGTTGCTGCAGGCGCAGCTCCTGCTCGCGCGCCAGCGCCAGCCGCTCCTGTGCAAGCTGGCGGTTGGCCAGCAGGTACATCAGCGAGGCCGCGATCATGAAGACCAGCCCGTACAGCCCCGAGCCCAGCAAACCCGTGTCGGCCTGGCGCAACAGCAAGGTCTGCGCGAAGGGGGTACTCATCACCAGCAGCGCCGAAGCTGCCGCGGTGAACAGCGCGAACAGCAGGCTGGTAAGCGCGCCGGCCTGCAGCGCGGGCAACAGGAAGATCATGGCGAGCCCCTCGCCGCGATGGCCCTGCGCGTGAAAGATCAGGCCCAGCAGGGCGAGGTCGGCCAGCACCTGGAAGCGCACCCGCAGGTGAAAGCCGCGGCGCCACCAGAGCGTGGCGACCACCATCCCCAGCGCCACCACGGCATAGGGCACGGCCAGCGGCAGCGCGGCCAGGCCGCTGCCGAACCCGCCGCCCAGTCCGCTGCCCAGCGCCTGCGCGGCCCGCTCGGCCTCGGCGCGCTGGGCCGGCAGCCAGGCGTAGCCCAGCAGCAGCGCGGCTACGGCAAGCCGGGTCCAGCAGAAATAGCGCAGCAAGCGCCAGTGGAATTCAGGAGGTTCGGGCTGGCGCCACATCGCCGCGAGGGCGCGCCAGGCATTCAGGCGGGACCAGAACGAGGCCGGCCCGTTCATGCGGCAGGGCTGTCCGGATCGCTATCGGCCGGCAGGTGGGCGCGCCGGCAGTAGTGCAAGCCACGGTAGACGATAGCTTCGCCCTGCGGCAGATGCACCCCGCAGCGCGCGCATTGCACCATGGCTTCCTGCGGGGGGGCAGGCTGGTTGCGCACCGGCGAGCCTTGCGCGGGACCGTGCCGGGTGGCGCGGTCCTCCCGAAAGCGCGCCTGGGCGCGCTGGCGAAGCCACCAGAAACAACCCAGCACGACAGCCAGGACAAGGAAGATGCGTGCCATGCCGGCCTCAGATTCGGTGCAGTATGACTTCGATGACGAAGCGGCTGCCGACATAAGCCAGCAGCAGGATGCCGAAGGACGCAATCACCCAGCGCAGCGCGGTGCGCCCGCGCCAGCCGTAGAAGGTGCGCCCGGCCAGGATGCCCGCGAACATCGCCCACGACAGCAGCGCGAACACGGTCTTGTGGTCGAGCCGGAAGGCCCGGCCGAACAGTTGCTCGGAGAACAGCAGGCCCGACAGGATCGTCAGCGTCAGCAGCACGAAGCCGGCGCCGATCAGGCGGAACAGCAGCTTCTCCAGTGTCAGCAGCGGCGGCAGCAGGTCGAGCCAGCGGCCCACCCACTGGGCCGGCTCGCTCGCCTTGCCCACCTGGGGCGAACGGTTGAAGCCATGCAGGCGGCGCTCGGCCAGCAGCATCAGAAAGGCATGGAAGGCTGCCAGCGTGAACAGGCCATAGGCCACGTTGGCAATGATGAAGTGCAGCTTGAACAACGGCCGCGCCGCGTAGCCCAGGATCTGCGCGCCGGGAAACGCCAGCGGCATCAGGCTCGCGAGCATCGCCACCGGGACCACGATCAGCCCAAGGCCGGCCAGCGAGAAGAAGAAGCTCTCGATCCAGTAGATGCCCACGCCCAGCCAAAGCATGGCCGACAGCGCAAAGGCAAAGCCGAACACCATGCGGTCGGCCGGGAAGATGGTCTCGTGCAGCAGCAGGCCGTGGCTGGCCACCGCTGCCAGCATCAGCGCGTGCCACCAGGCCGGGCGGCCCTCGCCGCGCCCGCCGGCCCCGCCGCCGCCGTGCAGCAGCGCGGTCGCCGCCGCGCCCCCAATGGCACCGCCGTTGCCGGCAGCCGATAGCTGCGGGTTGCGCGTCGCCCAGCCGTGATAGGCCAGGCCGCAATAGAGAAGTGCCGTCAAGGCATACAGTACAATGGCCATTTGCACAGTTTACCTTAGCGCCCCGTCCCGGTGGCGCCCCGCTTGAGCCGGGCCAAGAGCCAGCCTCAAGCCTCGATCAAGCTCTATCCCCCGGACTTCTGCCATGCTGGACAATCTCACTCAACGCCTGGCGCGGGTCGTCAAGACCATGCGCGGCGAGGCTCGCCTGACCGAAGCCAATACCGCCGAAATGCTGCGCGAAGTGCGCCTGGCCATGCTGGAGGCCGATGTCGCCTTGCCGGTGGTGCGGGAATTCATCGCCCGCGTGAAGGAAAAGGCACTGGGCGAGGACGTGGTGTCCAGCCTGACGCCGGGCCAGGCGCTGGTGGGCGTGGTGCAGCGCGAGCTGACCGCCGTCATCGGCGGCGAGGAAAGCCTGTCCGCCGACAACAAGAGCGGCGAGCTGAACCTGGCGGTGCAGCCGCCCGCGATCATCCTGATGGCCGGCCTGCAGGGCGCCGGCAAGACCACCACCGTCGGCAAGCTGGCCAAGTGGCTGAAAGAAAACAAGAAGAAGAAGGTGCTGACGGTCTCGTGCGACGTCTACCGCCCCGCCGCGATCGCCCAGCTCAGGACCGTATCCGAGCAGGTCGGCGCCGATTTCTTCCCCTCCGAGCCCAACCAGAAGCCGGTGGACATCGCGCGCGCGGCAGTGGACTGGGCCCGCAAGCACTATCACGACGTGCTGATTGTCGATACGGCAGGCCGCCTGGGTATCGACGAAGCCATGATGCAGGAAATCAAAGCGCTGCACGCCGAGATCAAGCCGGTCGAAACCCTGTTCGTAGTCGACGCCATGCTGGGCCAGGACGCGGTCAACACCGCGCGCGCCTTCAATGACGCCCTGCCCCTGACCGGCGTGGTGCTGACCAAGCTGGACGGCGATGCGCGCGGCGGTGCCGCGCTGTCGGTGCGCCACATCACCGGCCGCCCGATCAAGTTCGTCGGCGTTGGCGAAAAGCTGGACGGCCTCGAGCCCTTCTACCCCGATCGCATGGCCCAGCGGATCCTGGGCATGGGCGACATCCTCGCGCTGGTCGAGGAAGCCCAGCGCGGCGTGGACATGGAAGCCGCCGAGAAGCTGGCCAAGAAGATCAAGAAGACCGGCGACTTCGACCTGGAAGACTTCAAGGCGCAGATCGGCCAGATGAAGAAGATGGGCGGCCTGGGCAGCCTGGTCGACAAGCTGCCGGCGCAGTTTGCCCAACAGGCGCAGGGCGCCAATATGGACGTGGCCGAGAAGCAGGTGCGCCGCATGGAAGGCATCATCAATAGCATGACGGCCGCCGAGCGCGCCAAGCCCGACCTGATCAAGGCCAGCCGCAAGCGCCGCATCGCCACCGGCGCCGGCGTGCCGGTGCAGGAAGTCAACCGCCTGCTCAACCAGTTCGACCAGATGCAGAGCATGATGAAAAAGCTCAAGGGCGGCGGCATGATGAAGATGATGCGCTCGATGGGCGCGATGAAGGGCGGCATGAAGGGACTCTTCAACCGCTAAGCCGTCTGGCACGGCGGCGCCCGCTCCCCGGGCGCCGCGTCACCCCGCAAAAGACAAAGACTGAGACAGGATCCACATCATGATGACCGCCGAACAGGCCCGCGAACTGTGGGCCAACTCCGAGGAAATCGTCAGCGCCGAGGCCGTCCAGGCTTCGCTGGACCGCATGGCTGGCGAGATCACGGAAAAGATGGGCGATACCTTCCCGCTGGTGCTGTCGGTGATGGGCGGCGCAGTCGTCTTCACCGGCATGCTGCTGCCCAAGCTGGCGTTCCCGCTGGAGTTCGACTACATCCACCTCTCGCGCTACAACAACAAGACGGTGGGCGGCGAGATGCAATGGCGCGTGGCGCCGCGCGAATCGGTCAAGGGCCGCACGGTGCTGGTGCTGGACGACATCCTGGACGAAGGCGAGACCATGGCGGCCATCCGCCAGCGCATCATGGACATGGGCGCGACCAATGTCTACGCCGCCGTGCTGTGCGAAAAAGTGCTGCAAAAGGCAAAGCCCATGCACCCGGACTTCTGTGGCTTCACCGTGCCTGAGCGCTATGTCTTCGGCTGCGGCATGGACGCCCACGGCTACTGGCGCAACCTGCCCGCCATCCGGGCCTTGCGCTGAGGCCTTGCGCTGAGTCCTTGCGCCCAGGCCTCGCGCTCAGTCTGCGCGTTACGGCCTGGCGCTGACGATCGGCCACAGCGAGACCAGCAGCAACAGCGCCATCGCCACGTTGAACAGGCGCAGCGCCCGAGGCTGCGCCAGCCAGCGCCGCATGGCCGAACCGAACACGGCCCACATTGCCACGCTGGGCAGGTTGATCACGGCGAACAGGCCGGACAGCAGCAACACATTGAGCCAGACATTGCCGTGCAGCACGTAGGTACTGCACGCGCCCACCGCCATCACCCAAGCCTTGGGATTGACCCACTGGAACGCGGCCGCCGCAAGGAAGCCCATGGGCTTGCCCACCTCCTGGTCCTGGACGCCGCCCGCGGTCGCCAGCTTCCACGCCAGCCAGGTGAGATAGACCACCGCCACCACGCGCAGCACCTGCCAGGTCCACGGAAACGCGGCGAACAGCGATCCGAGCCCGAGGCCGACCACCGCCACCATCAGGCCGAAGCCGATACTGATGCCCAGCACATGGGGCACTGTGCGGGCAAAGCCGAAATTCACGCCCGAAGCCAGCACCATGGTGTTGTTGGGGCCCGGGGTAATCGACGACACGAGGGCAAACGCGCAGAACGCGGCGAACACGCCGGATCCGGCAACAAGCTGGGGCACTGCCATGACTGGCTCCATCGAATACGAAAAGGAATGGAGCTAGTCTAGCCATGCAAAACTGTACAGTACCGGTACAGTTGACCAGAAAACTGGCGATACGGCTTGGCGCGTAGCCACCGCATCATGCCGCGTCATGTCGCGCTGAGCGCGTTCGCCGCCACCACCAGCGCAATCCCCCACAGCACCACGCCGGTCGCCCGCTCCACGCCCCGAACCGAGCGGGCAAAACGCGTGCGCACCAGCGGATGGCGCACGCCCCAGGCCACCAGCATGTCCCAGGCGAAGACCATGGCGAACATCCAGGCGCCGTAGCCCAGCTGTGCTGCCAGCGGCGTGCGGGTGCCGGCCAGCACCGAGAACAGGCTGGCGTAGAACAACGCATTCTTGGGATTGAGCACGGCGGACAGGAAGCCCGTCACGAGTTGCGCCGCGTACGCCGCGGGGCCAGTGCCCTGCGCTTGCTGGCTATCTTTGCCATTTTCGCCATCTGCGCCGGGCAGCGTCGTCTCGCCGCTGGCACGCAGCAGCCGCCAGCCCAGCCAGGCCAGGTACAGGCAACCCGCCCACTGCAGCAGCATGAACACGCCTTGGCTGGCGCGGGTAGCGGCCAGCCCGGTGATGGCCAGCCCGATAAACACGCCGTTTCCCAGCGCGATGCCCAGGCAGACGGCGCTGGCGCGGCCCACGCCATGCACCAGCGCGCTGCGCACTACCAGGAAAAAGTCGGGGCCCGGGCTGAGCAGTGCAAGAAAATGCGCGCCCGCCACCATGGCAAATTGGCCGAGGCCGGAATCAACAGGGAAATCCACGCCAGTCCTTTCGTGTCTTCGAATGAGCACGAAGTCTGGGCCGCGAGGGGCGGCAAGTATTGGAGAAAATTGCGCGCGGCGGCTCAGCCGCTGCGGCGCTGATAGCTGCGCGGCGTCAGCGCCACGCGCTGCTTGAAGGCGCGCTGGAAGTGGCTTTGGTCGGAAAAGCCCAGCGCCTGGGCGATCTCCGCCGGCGCCCCACCCGCGCGCAGCAGCTGGCGCGCGTGGTTGATGCGCAGATCCAGCTGGTAGGCATGCGGGGTCATGCCGAGGTCGGCCCGGAAGGCGCGGATCAACTGATAGCGGCTCATGCCGGCGCCGCGCGCCAGTTCCGCCAGCGGCAGCGGCTCCGCGTGATGCGCATGCAGGAGCGCGACCAGGCCGGCTAGCCGGGCCTCTGGCGTGACTGGCTGGCGCGGCGCGCGCACCGCCTGGCGCTGGTCGGCACCGCCGAGCAGTGCGGCCACGAAGCCGCCTAGCGCCGCTTCCTTGGTGGCCTGCGGGGCTGCGGAGAACAGCACATCGTTAAGCCGGCACAGGCCGGCATAGGTATCTGGCGCGCTGGTGACACGCACCCGCGCCAGCGCCGCGGGCAACACCGCCACGCCGCGCGCCTCCAGCACCGTGCCCACCCATGCCGGGTCCAGGTGCAGCATCTGGTAGCTCCAGCGCGCGTCGGGCTCCGGATTACAGGAATGCACCTGCCCGGCCGGGATCACGACCACGTCGCCGGGCGCCAGCCGTACCGACTCGGTCCCGGTGCCAAACAGGCTATGGCCGCCATCGACGGCGCCAATCGACAAGGTGGGATGGGTATGCGGCAGGTATGCCGCGCCGCTGTCGCTGGCGCAGCGGCTCTCGACGTACGGCATGGCGGGATCGAACCAGTAGCGCGCCTGCCCTGCGGTGCTGCCGGCGCGCATCAGTCGGTCCGGTACGGGCGTTCGCGCAGCCACTTGGTGGCGATCCATTTCTCGCCCGCTTCAACGGGCAAGCCGGCATGCAGGGTACGCTCGTCCAGCGCGCCGTCGGACTTGCGATAGCTGAAATAGACCGCATTGCCCTTGACCGGCGCCACCTCCAGGCCAAGCTTGGGGAAGGCCGTGGCGCCACCCGCCGGCGGGCTGTTCAGGTAGATCACCAGGGTGGCGACGCGTTGCCCGCCGACCTTGAGCTGGCGCGCCTCGCCGGGGCGCTGCGGGTTAAAGAAATCGTAGTGCGGCTGGTACTCGCCGCCGGGCTTGTAGTTGAGGATCTGCAAGCCTTCGCCGCGGTCCGCGGCAATCCCGGTCACGGCGGCGATGCAGTCCTCGATGCGCTCGATCAGCGCATGCTCGCCGACCTGGAACATCGCGCCCAGGCTGGTGCGCGCCTCGATCAGGTTCTCGTCGCCGGTGTCGGGGTTGATCACGGGTGAGCGCGTCAGGCGGCCGCGCGCCAGCGCCACCAGGGCGTCGCATTCGGCATCGGTCAGGAGTTGCTGGTACAGGGTCACGCGCGGTGCCGCGAGCGTGAACAAGATGGGAATCTCGCGGCCGGCGAAATGCGCCGCGTTGCGGCTGCCTTGCGCGCCAGTTTGGTCACGGCCACCACCCTGGCCCCCTGCGCGCCCGGCCGGCTTGCCGATGCCCAGCTCCGCGGCCATCTCCGCGGCGTTGTCCGGCGGCGTCCCCCGCACCTCTGCCCGTGCCGCGGCGGACAGCGCCGCGGCCACCGTGGCTTGCGCGAAGGCCTGCTCGTAGCCGGACTGGCACATCGACTGCACCAGCGCTTCGGCGCCAAAGCCCTGCCCGATATGGCGCCGCAGCCAGCGCTGCAGGTCCGCCGAGGAACTGGTGTAGCCCGCCTTGCCGGCGGTGTCGCCAGTGGCACCGGTGGCGCGAGTGTTGCTCATGAGGGATTGGCCAGCCGCTGCGGCGAAAACGGGTTGCGCGCCGGCGCTTCGGGCGGCACCACGCGGCTGCGGGTGCCCGTGCCGGTTTCGGGGTCGCCGGCGACGGTGACCGTGGCTTCGGAATACTGCCAGCGCTTCCACGCTGCCAGCACCGCATTGGGATAGTCGGGGCGGCCGCGGCTGCCGTTGTACCGGCCCAGCGCCAGGAACAGGTCGCCCTGCTCGCGGTCCAGGTAGTAGCGCAGGATGGTGCAGCCGTAGCGCAGGTTGCTCTGCAGGTGGAACAGCTTGCGGCTGTCGCTGTCGCCGATGCTGCGC
This sequence comes from Cupriavidus sp. GW821-FHT02F09, assembly GCF_059421605.1. Taxonomy (NCBI): domain Bacteria; kingdom Pseudomonadati; phylum Pseudomonadota; class Betaproteobacteria; order Burkholderiales; family Burkholderiaceae; genus Cupriavidus; species Cupriavidus sp. GW821-FHT02F09. Next base: position 69,590 of record NZ_JBWKVH010000015.1, on the reverse strand, counting down.
ACCCAGAAGGGCATCACCTGCATCAGCCCGCGGGCACCGGCCGAGCTGATCGCGTATTTGCGGAAATTGCTCTCGACCTGCACCAGCCCTAGCACCAGCGCCGGTTCCAGCCCGGCGCGCTTGGCCTCGTAGTAAGCGGTCTCGATCAGTTCGATGCGCACCTGCGGCTCGGGGATGCGCCCCGCGAGCCGGTGCGACATTTCTTCCAGCCACTTTAGGTAGGCCAGTTGCTCACCGCCGGTGGCAAAGGCCGGGCGCAGCGGGCGGCTGTCGGCAATGGCCGCGGCCAGCGCGCCGCGCACCGAGTCGGCCAGGTCCTCTTCCTTCTGGGCCCCGGCGTGGGCGGCGGCGCTGAGCACCAGCAGCAAGCCGGCACTGACCCGTGCCACGCCCAGGCGGCCCGGGATCAGGCCCGGCAGACGCAGCGGGTCCAGGAGGCGCATGGCGCTCAGGCGGACAACAGCCCGCGCACGTGAGCAACCACGTCCGCGACCGGCAACTGGGTGGCCTCGGCGTCGCGCCGCCCCTGGTACTCCACGCGGCCTTCCTTCAGGCCACGGTCGCCCACCACTACGCGGTGCGGCACGCCAATCAGTTCCCAGTCGGCAAACATGGCGCCGGGGCGCTCGCCGCGGTTGTCCAGGATCACATCGACGCCGGCTGCCAGCAGCTCAGCATGGATACGGTCGGCCTCGGCCTTGACGGCCTCGGAACGATCGTAGCCAACCGGGCAGACCACCACCGCGAACGGGGCGATCGAAGCGGGCCAGATGATGCCGCGCTCGTCGAAGTTCTGCTCGATGGCGGCCCCCAGGATACGGGTCACGCCAATGCCGTAGCAGCCCATCTGCATGGGCTGGGTTTTGCCGTTCTCGTCCAGGAAGGTGGCGCCCATCGATTCCGAATAGCGCGTGCCGAGCATGAACACGTGGCCGACTTCGATGCCGCGGCAGATGGCGAGCGTGCCCTTGCCGTCCGGCGAAACGTCGCCTTCCACCACATTGCGCAGGTCAGCCACCACAGGCTCGGGCAGGTCGCGGCCCCAGTTCACACCGGTCAGGTGGTAGTCGCGCTCGTTGGCCCCGCAGACGAAGTCGCTCATGTTGGCGACCGTGCGGTCCGCCACCACGTTGACAGGCTTCTTGGCGCCGATGGGGCCCAGGTAGCCCGGGGGCGTGCCGAACGTCTCGACGATCTCGGACTCGGTCGCGAAGCGGAACTCGGCCAGGCCGGCCACCTTGGACGCCTTGATCTCGTTGAGCTCATGGTCGCCACGCAGCAGCAGCAGCCAGATCTGCACGCCGGCCTCGCCCTCGGTGGCCAGCACGATCGACTTGACCGTGCGCGCCAGCGGGATGCCAAGCAGCTCAGCCACGTGCTCGCACTTGGCCTTGCCCGGGGTGGGCGTGTTGACCATGGCTTGCGCCGGCGCGGCGCGCTGGGCCAGCAGCGGCAGGGCCTCGGCCGCTTCCATGTTGGCGGCGTAGTCCGAGTCGGGGCAGTAGACGATGGCATCTTCGCCGGTCTCGGCGATCACGTGGAACTCATGCGAGCCGGAGCCGCCGATGGCGCCGTTGTCGGCCGCGACGGCACGGAATTCCAGGCCGAAACGCTGGAAGATGCGCACGTAGGCGTCGAACATCTTGTCGTAGGACACCTTCAGGCCTGCGGCGTCACGATCGAAGGAGTAAGCGTCCTTCATGGTGAACTCGCGCCCGCGCATGATGCCAAAGCGCGGCCGGCGCTCGTCGCGGAACTTGGTCTGGATCTGGTAGAAATTGATCGGCAGTTGCTTGTAGCTGCGGATTTCGCTGCGGGCGATGTCCGTCACCACCTCTTCGGAGGTGGGCTGCACGGCAAAGTCGCGCTCATGGCGGTCCTTCAGGCGCAGCAGCTCGGGACCCATCTTGTCCCAGCGGCCGGTTTCCTGCCACAGCTCGGCAGGCTGAATCACCGGCATCGACAGCTCGACCGCGCCGGCGCGGTTCATTTCCTCGCGCACGATGGCTTCCACCTTGCGGATCACCCGCAGGCCGACCGGCATGTAGTTATAGATGCCGGCGCCAAGCTTCTTGATCATGCCGGCTCGCATCATCAACTTGTGCGACACGATTTCCGCGTCGGAAGGGGCTTCCTTTTGGGTGGAAATGAAGAATTGCGAGGCTTTCATCCGTTGCTTTCTCGTGAGGCCATGCACGCCCTGGCAGGTGCCGGGGGCGAGATGGCGCGAATCCGTGGCGCGCGTGCATTATGCGGCGCTTTTTGCTCGGGGAAAACCAGCACCCCGTTGCACAAAGCCCCATTACGCGCTTCCTTTATAATCAACCTAATTCTAAAGGATTCGAGGTGCAGTCATGCTCGATCGTGAAGGCTTTCGCCCGAACGTCGGCATCATCCTCATCAACGCACGGAACGAGGTGTTCTGGGGCAAGCGCATCGGCGAACATTCGTGGCAGTTTCCTCAAGGCGGCATCAAATACGGCGAGACGCCGGAACAGGCGATGTACCGCGAGCTACATGAAGAAGTCGGTCTGCTGCCCGAGCATGTCAGGATTGTCGGTCGCACGCGCGACTGGCTGCGTTATGAGGTGCCGGACAAGTTCATCCGCCGCGAAATCCGCGGCCATTACAGGGGACAGAAGCAGATTTGGTTCCTGTTGCGCATGGCGGGCCGCGATTGCGACATCCGCCTGCGCGCCACCGACCATCCGGAGTTCGATGCCTGGCGCTGGAGCCATTACTGGGTCCCGCTAGACGCTGTCATCGAGTTCAAGCGCGATGTCTACCAACTCGCGCTGACCGAGTTGTCTCGCTTCCTGCAGCGCAATACCCGCGCGCCGCTGAGCCCCTACGGCACCCATGGCCGGCACGGTTCGGTGCGCGCAGGTTATGCTCGCGCGGGGCTGGACGAGCATCCCGACAGCGTTCCGGACCTGGTGCATCAGGACCTGGCCCACGATCCGGGCCCAATTTCGCCGGCCCAGCCGGCGTCCACAGAACGGAGTACCGATGATTGATTTTGCCGGCCGCGGCTTGCGCCCGAGCCTGCCCGCCGCCTGCTTGCTGGCTGCAACCCTTTGCCTTGGCCTGGCCGGCTGCGGCAGCACGTCCAAGCCGCAGCATGTGCCCATGCCGGACGAGTCCGAGGATTACACGCCGAAGAAGGAGTTCAGCATCCTCGACCCGTTCGCCGCGAAGGAATTCAGGGAAGTGGAGACGGCGCTGCCTGCGCCGCCGCAGGATGCGGACCTGATCCCGTTCGAAGTCAGCCCCGCCGGCAACTTTACCTTCGCCGTCGATGGCAAGTCCGTGGTCGTGGGCGCGGATGGCGCCGTGCGTTATACGGTGGTCATCACCGGTGCCAGCGGCATGCGCAATGTGAGCTTCGAGGCCGTGCGCTGCGACACCTTCGAGCGCAAGATGTACGCCACCTTGCCCAGGGGCGCGACCGAGTGGGTCCGCAACCGCTCCGACGACCGCGATGGCTGGGTCCAGCTGGCAGGCATCGCGCGCAATAACTATGGTGCGGCGCTGGCCAAGGATTTCCTGTGCGAGGGCCGCTCAGCGGCAGGCAGGGCGCAGGACATCGTCAAGGAATTGCGTGGCGAAGCGCCGCGCAAGAGCGCGATCACACGTTGATGGCGGCAACGGCGCGGTAGTACGGCGCCTGACGATGCAAAAAAGCCCGCGATCGCTCGCGGGCTTTTTTGCATCGTACCTCGGAACAATCTGTCCGTTCAGACCAGTACCAGGTTGTCCCGGTGGATCAGCTCGTGCTCGTTCTGGTGGCCAAGCACCCGCTCGATCTCGGACGAGGGCTTGCGTGCGATCAGCTTGGCTTCCGAGCTGGCGTAGTTGGTGATGCCGCGCGCCACCTCATGGCCCGCCGCGTCGATGCAGGCAATGACCTCGCCACGCGCGAACTCACCCTGCACTTCCACCACGCCGATCGGCAGCAGCGACTTGCCGCCGCTGGTGAGCTTGTCCACCGCGCCGGCATCGATCATCACCCGCCCGCGCAGCTGCAGGTGGTCGGCCATCCATTGCTTGCGCGCCGTCAGGCGCCCAGTGGGGGCCAGCAGTTGCGTGCCGATGCCTTCGCCCCCGGCCAGCCGCTCCAGCACATTGGCTTCGCGCCCGGAAGCGATCACGGTATGCGCGCCCGACTTGGCGGCGCGCTTGGCGGCCAGGATCTTGGTCAGCATGCCGCCGCGGCCAATCGACGTGCCGGCGCCGCCGGCCATGGCTTCGAGCTCCACTGCACCAGCCAGCGCCTCGTCGACGAACTCGGCCTGCGGGTTGCTGCGGGGGTCGGCGGTATAGAGGCCCCGCTGGTCGGTCAGGATCACCAGCGCGTCGCCTTCAATCAGGTTGGTGACAAGCGCACCCAGGGTATCGTTGTCGCCGAACTTGATTTCGTCGGTGACCACGGTGTCGTTCTCGTTGATGATGGGCACGACACCCAGCGACAGCAGCGTCAGCAGGGTCGAGCGCGCATTGAGGTAGCGCTCGCGGTCAGCCAGGTCGGCGTGGGTCAGCAACACCTGGGCGGTGCGGATGCCGTAGCGGCCGAACTGGCTTTCGTAGACCTGGGCCAGGCCCATCTGGCCCACTGCCGCGGCGGCCTGCAGTTCGTGGATTTCCTTTGGGCGGCGCACCCAGCCGAGGCGCTGCATGCCTTCGGCGATGGCGCCGGAGCTGACCAGCACGACTTCCTTGCCGGCCATGCGCAGCTTGGCGATCTGTGCTGCCCAACGGGCGATTGCCTCGTGATCGAGGCCCTTGCCGTCGTTGGTCACCAGGCTGGACCCAACCTTCACGACGATACGTTTTGCCTGGGCGATGACCGATTGCATGGCGGGAATCCTGTCTGCTGGGTGCTGCTGTTTTTGTCGTTAGTTCTGCTCGCCGCCGGACTGGTCGACGTTGTGCAGGCGGTCATCCAGGCGGATGTCCGGCTCTGCCAGCGCGGCGACTTCCTCGGCCTTGATCGCGGCCAGGTGATCCTTGATCGCGTAGATCAGTTCACGGCAGCCTTCGCCGGTCAGGGCGGAGATGCGGAACACCGGGCCCTTCCACTTGTAGCGCTTGACGAAGTCCTTGACGCGCGCATCGCGCTCTTCCTCGGGCACCACGTCCAACTTGTTCAGTACCAGCCAGCGCGGCTTTTCGTACAGGCTTTCGTCGTACTTCTTCAGCTCGTTGACGATGGCGCGGGCTTCGGCCACCGGGTCCACGGCTTCATCGAACGGCGCCAGGTCGACGATATGCAGCAACAGCCCTGTGCGCTGCAAGTGGCGCAGGAACTGATGGCCCAGCCCGGCGCCTTCCGCAGCGCCTTCAATCAGGCCGGGGATGTCGGCCACCACGAAGGACTGCTCGTGATCGACCCGCACCACGCCCAGGTTGGGATGCAGGGTGGTGAAGGGGTAATCGGCCACCTTCGGGCGCGCATTGGAAATGTGCGAGATAAAGGTCGACTTGCCGGCATTCGGCATGCCCAGCAGGCCCACGTCGGCCAGCACCTTGAGCTCCAGCTTGATCATGCGGCGCTCGCCCGGCTTGCCGTCCACCTGCTGGCGGGGCGCGCGGTTGGTACTGGACTTGAAGTGCAGGTTACCCCAGCCGCCCAGGCCACCCTCGGCCAGGCAAACGGTCTGGCCATGCTCGGTCAGGTCGGCGATCAGCTCGCCGGAATCCATGTCGAGGATCTGCGTGCCGACCGGCATGCGCAGGTTCACATCTTCGCCGCCCGCGCCATAGCAATCGGCGCCCCGGCCATTCTCGCCGTTGCGCGCCACGTGCTTCTTGGCGTAGCGGAAGTCGATGAGCGTGTTGATGTTGCGGTCGGCCACCGCGTAGACGCTGCCGCCGCTGCCGCCGTCGCCACCGTCGGGGCCACCGAAGGGCACAAATTTCTCGCGCCGCATCGATGCGCTGCCATTGCCGCCGTTGCCGGCGATGACTTCAATTCTGGCTTCGTCGATGAACTTCATGATGACCTTCCGTGGTGTAGCGACCGCAAAGCGCGCGCCCGGCCGGGATGGCAAGGCCGCGGGCGCGGCGAATGGCGACAATGACATTGTCGCCAGAAAAGAAAAAGCCCCGCAAGTACTGCGGGGCCTTCATGCTGCAAAGGCTGTGATCAGACTGCCGGAACGACGCTGACCTGCTGCTTCTTGGCAGCGCCCTTGACGGCGAACTGCACGTGGCCGTCGACGAGAGCAAAGAGGGTGTGATCCTTGCCAATGCCAACGTTATCGCCCGGGTGCACGCGGGTACCGCGCTGACGCACGATGATGCTGCCGGCGTTGATGGCTTGACCACCAAACACCTTGACGCCCAGACGCTTCGATTCGGAATCGCGGCCGTTCCGTGTGGAACCGCCGCCCTTTTTCTGTGCCATGACTAACTCCTGTCGCTTTACTTTACCTAGTTACGCTTGAATTCGATTTCGATAAGGACTGAGCGCTGGCTCAGCCAATGATCTCTTCGATGCGCAGCTCGGTGTAATTTTGACGATGGCCTTGACGCTTTTGATAGTGCTTGCGACGGCGCATCTTGAAGATCTTCACCTTATCGTGACGACCTTGGGAGATAACGGTAGCCTTGACGGAAGCCCCGCTAACCAGCGGCGTACCAAACTTGAGTTGGTCGCCTGCGCCCACTGCGAGCACCTGGTCGAGCGTGATTTCTGCGCCAATGTCTGCCGGTATCTGTTCTACTTTAAGTTTTTCGCCAGCAGCAACCTTATATTGCTTGCCGCCGGTTTTTACGACCGCGTACATTGTCGAACCTCTCGATGTGAAATAAAACGCCGAAAGCCAACGCCGGCGCGCCCTTGCGTCCGTTTCATCCCGATCCAAGCAACTACCAGGACAGGGAAAACAGACAAGCCGGACGGCCCAATTGGCCCGGTTATCTCCCACCAGCGCATCTGCAGACAACACAAAGCGGCCGGAGGAAACCCACGATTCTATACCAAAGCCGGGAAAAGTACAAAGAAAACAGACACATAGCCTGCCCGGCGCCGCGTGGCGCCGCCTGAAGCACTTCTCCGCCCACCCAGGTCAGATCAGATCCGCGAGCAGGAAACCCGCCAGGGCGGCGAAAGCTGCCCACAGTGCGGTGCGCCGGAGCTGGCGGCGCGAGGAGGAAGGTGGCTGGGTCATGGCGGCATTATAGGTGCACGGGACTGCCACGCCCGCTTTGCGCGCGCAGCGCCCGCACGCCTTGTCGCACCCCCCGTTCAGGGGACATACATACACCCGCATCGCTTATAATCGGCGGGTTTTGCGTAACGGTGAACATCTTGTCCCAGTCTTCCGCCACTGCCTTGCTTGCCCCGGTCGCTGCCGACATGCGCGCCGTTGATTCGGTTATCCGCCAGCGCCTCGCTTCGGAAGTGCCCCTGATCGAACAGATCGGCGAGTACATCATCAGTGCGGGCGGCAAGCGCCTGCGCCCGGTGATCCTGCTGCTGTCCGCACGGGCCTTCGGTTACGACGGCAACCGGCACCACGAACTGGCCGCGGTGGTCGAGTTCATCCATACCGCCACGCTGCTGCACGACGACGTCGTCGACGAGTCGGAGCTGCGCCGCGGCCGCCAGACCGCCAACGCGGTCTTCGGCAACGCCGCGAGCGTGCTGGTAGGCGACTTCCTCTATTCCCGCGCCTTCCAGATGATGGTGGACGCCGGCAGCATGCGCATTATGGAGATCCTCTCCAATGCCACCAATGTGATCGCCGAAGGCGAAGTGCTGCAGTTGCTGAACATGCACGATCCCGAGGTCACGGTGGAGCGCTACCTGCAAGTGATCCGCTACAAGACCGCCAAGCTGTTCGAAGCCTCGGCCCAGCTCGGCGCTGTGCTGGCCGGTGCGGACGCGGCCACCGAAGAAGCTGCCGCGGAATACGGACGGCGCATCGGCACCGCGTTCCAGTTGATCGACGACATGCTGGACTACACCGCCAGCGCCGAGCAGATGGGCAAGAATGCCGGCGACGACCTGCGTGAAGGCAAGCCCACCCTGCCGCTGCTGCACCTGCTCGAGCACGGCACCGCGGAGCAACGCACGCTGGCTCGCGAAGCCATCGTGCAAGGCGGCACCGAGCATTTCGATGCGGTGTTCACCGCGATCCACGCCAGCGGCGCGCTCGATGTCACCTTCCAGGCAGCCCAGCGCGAAGCCGAAGCTGCGGAGAAGGCCGCCCAGCAGTTCCCCGACTCGCCACTGAAGCAAACGCTGATCGACCTGTGCGCATTCTCGCTGCAACGGCAGTCCTGATGCCAAGGCGCCCCGCGCCGGCGCCCTCTTCCATTCCGGAAAAAAGGCTGCTACACTTGTGTGCTTTCGCGCTGCAGCAGTAATTAAGCAGGCAACGCAGAGAAAAACAAACGGGGTGTAGCTTAGCCTGGTAGAGCGCTACGTTCGGGACGTAGAGGCCGGAGGTTCGAATCCTCTCACCCCGACCAGTTTCACGGTCCCCGAGACCGTACAAGAAAGGCCGCACAGCAATGTGCGGCCTTTTTTCATTGGTGCGCCCGGCTCGCCAATCCTGATTCCCGTCCCTTCCCCATCCCCCCGCGCAAGTAGGGTTGCGCCCGTGTCGTGCAAACGGCAACACCCTGTCCGGTGCGCCTTTACAAAAAGTGACCCCGGCGGCAAACTGCCCCGATTCGGGGTCCTAGGCCGCTTGCGGCCAATCGTTTTTTGCCATGACACTTGGTCTAGCTCTTGCACAGAGCCGGCGTATCGCGCCGGCCCTGCTCGCCCAGCTTGAACAGTCGGCACGAGAAAAAAAGTCGCAGCTGATCGACGAGATCATCGCCAGCGGCACCATGACTGCACATGATGTGGCGATCTTCGCGGCTGATAAGTATCAGCTGCCGCTGATCGATCTGAATCAGTACAACCTCAACAAGGTGCCGCCGGCGCTGGCGGGCAATCGCGAGTTCCACGCGCACCGCCTGCTGCCACTGGGCCGGCGCGAGAACCGCCTGGTGCTGGCGTTGTCCGACCCGGGCAACCAGGCCGGGCTGGACGCCATCAAGCAGAAATACAACCTGCCGGTGGAACCCGTCGTGGTCGAGCACGACAAGCTGATGCAATACGTGCGCTCGGCTGCCGACGACAGCGGCGGCACGATCAAGTCGATCGGCCCGGGCCATGTCGAGCGCAAGATGATCGACTATGACCCGGTGGCGTCCGCTGGAGCGCTGCGCAACAAGACCGCGGCCGACATCGACGACGCGCCCGTGGTTCGCTTCCTGCACAAGCTGCTGACCGAAGCCTTCCATCGCGGCGCCTCCGATCTTCACTTCGAGCCGTTCGAGACCTTCTATCGCATCCGCTTCCGGGTGGATGGCGTGCTGCAGGAAGTGGCACGGCCGCCGGTGGACATCCGCGACAAGATCTCCACCCGGATCAAGGTGCTGTCGCGCCTGGACATCTCGGAAAAGCGCGTGCCGCAAGACGGCCGCATGAAGCTGCTGATCGCGCTGCCCAAGGAAAAGGGCGGCGACAAAGACGGCAAGGACGGCAAGGAGCCCAAGGAAACCGTGGAGAAGGCGATCGACTTCCGCGTCTCCACGCTGCCGACGCTGTTCGGCGAGAAGATCGTGATCCGGATCCTGGAGTCGTCGTCCGACAAGCTCGACATCGACCAGCTCGGCTACGAGCCGGCGCAAAAGGCGCTGTTGCTGGACGTGATCAAGCGCCCCTACGGCATGGTGCTGGTGACCGGCCCCACCGGCAGCGGCAAGACGGTGTCGCTGTACACCTTCCTGAACCGGCTGAACCAGGGCGACATCAATATTTCGACCGCCGAGGATCCGGCGGAAATCCAATTGCCGGGCATCAACCAGGTCAACGTCAACGAAAAAGCCGGTCTGACCTTCTCCGCCGCGCTGCGTTCCTTCCTGCGCCAGGATCCCGACATCATCATGGTCGGCGAAATCCGCGACCTGGAAACCGCCGATATCTCGATCAAGGCGGCACAGACTGGTCACCTGGTGTTCTCGACGCTGCATACCAACGACGCGCCGACCACGCTCACGCGCCTGATGAACATGGGTGTCGCGCCCTTCAATATCGCGTCGAGCGTGCTGATGATCACCGCGCAGCGGCTTGCGCGGCGGCTGTGCACCTGCAAGCGCCCCGGAGAGCTGGCGCGCGAGGTGCTGGCCGACGCCGGCTTCCAGGACGAGGACCTCGACGGCAGCTGGCAGCCTTACCACCCGGTCGGGTGCGAGCGCTGCAACGGCAGCGGCTACAAGGGCCGCTGCGGCATCTACCAGGTGATGCCGATCACCGAGCCGATGCAGCAGATCATCCTCGCGCATGGCACGGCACTGGAGATCGCCGAACAAGCGCGTAAAGATGGCGTGCTATCGTTGCGCGAAGCTGGCCTGGCCAAGGTGAAGCAGGGTCTCACCTCGCTCGAAGAAGTGCTGGCCACAACAAATATGTAAAACAACAAAAGATGTCATTAGGGGTCAATCATGGCGACACGCGCACCAGCCGCAGCCGCTCGCAAGGCGGCCGCGCCCAAGGGGAAACCAGGGCGTAAAGCGCCCACGCAGTACCTGTTCGAGTGGGAAGGCAAGGACCGCAAGGGCAAGGCGTTCTCGGGAGAGCTGCGCGCGCAGAGCCAGGCCGAGGTCAATGCCACGCTGCGAAAGCAGGGGCTGACGGTCGTCAAGCTGAAAAAGCGGCGGGCCGCGCGCGGGAAGAAGATTACCCAGAAGGACATCGCATACTTCACGCGCCAGCTCTCCACCATGCTCAAGGCGGGCATCCCGCTGCTGCAATCGATCGACATCATTGCGCGCGGGCATGCCAACCCCAACTTCACCCAGTTGCTGTCCGAGATCCGCTTTGACATCGAATCCGGCAGCAGCATGGCGCAGGCCTTCCGCCGCCATCCGCGCTACTTCGACACGCTCTACTGCAACCTGATCGATGCCGGCGAGCAGGGCGGTATCCTGGATGCCCTGCTGGAGCGCTTGTCGCTCTATATGGAAAAGACCATCGCGCTGAAGAGCCAGATCAAGTCGGCCATGATCTACCCGATCGCCGTGCTGACCGTGGCCTTCGCGGTGACGGTCATCCTGATGATCTTCGTGATCCCGGCGTTCAAGGGCGTGTTCTCCAGCTTCGGCGCCAACCTGCCGGCGCCGACCCTGGTCGTGATCGCCATGTCGGACTTCTTCGTCGACAATTGGTACCTGATCATCGGCGCGCCGATCATCGGCATCACGATGTATATACGCGGGCTAAAACGCTCGGAGAAGGTCCAGCGCGCCAGCGACCGCCTGCTGCTCAAGCTGCCGATCTTCGGCTCGCTGTTCCGCAAGGCGGTGATCGCCCGCTGGACCCGCACGCTTGCCACCATGTTCGCCGCCGGCACGCCGCTGGTAGAGTCGATGGAATCGGTCGCCGGCGCCGCCGGCAACTGGGTCTACTACGACGCCACCAAGGAAATCGAGCAATCGGTGCGCATCGGTACCAGCCTCACCAACGCCATGCAAGCCACCCATGTCTTCGACAGCATGGTGCTGCAGATGACGCAGATCGGCGAGGAGTCCGGCGCGCTGGACAATATGCTGCTGAAGGTGGCGGAGTTCTACGAGCGCGAGGTCGATGACGCTGTGGCCGCCATCTCCAGCCTGATCGAGCCGCTGATCATCGTGATCCTGGGCGTGCTGATTGGCGGCATGGTAGTGGCAATGTATCTTCCGATCTTCAAACTGGGACAGGTGGTGTAAGGCATGTGGCTGTTTTCCGCGGATGGCGCCAGTGGCGCGATTTCTTCACTGGCTGCCCCCGCGCAGACCATTGCAGAGCTGGCGGCGCTGCCGCCCTGGTTCCTGGTCGCCGCCGCCGCGCTGATCGGCTTGCTGGTCGGCAGCTTCCTCAACGTGGTGGTGCACCGCCTGCCGCGCATGATGGAGCATGACGAAGCCAATTACATCGCGTCGCTGCGCGACGACCCGATCCCCCACCCCGAGCCCTACAACCTGATGGTGCCGCGCTCGGCGTGCCCGCACTGCGGACACGCCATCGGCGCGCTAGAGAACATCCCGGTACTGAGCTACTTGTTCCTGCGCGGGCGCTGCTCATCGTGCGCCGCGCCCATCGGTGCGCGCTATCCGCTGGTGGAAGCGGGCACCGCGCTGCTCACCGCGCTGGCCGCCGCGCACTTTGGCCCGACCTGGCAGGCTCTCGCGGCCATCGCCCTGATCTGGGCCCTGATCGCCCTCACCCTGATCGACGCCGACACGCAGCTACTGCCCGACCAGATCACGCTGCCGCTGGTATGGCTGGGCCTGCTGCTCAATCTCGGCGGGCTGTTCGCGCCGCTGGCGGATGCCGTGATCGGCGCGGCCGCCGGCTACCTGCTGCTGTGGACGGTGTACTGGATCTTCAAGCTGGTGCGGGGCAAGGAAGGCATGGGCTATGGCGACTTCAAGCTGATGGGCGCGCTGGGCGCCTGGTTCGGCTGGCAGGCCCTGCCGGCGCTGGTGCTGCTCTCCTCCGTGGTGGGGCTGGTTTTCGCGCTTGCCAATATCGCGCTGCGCCGTCAGGATCGCGATACGCACTTCGCCTTCGGCCCTTATATCGCCGGAGCCGGGCTGCTTGTGCTGTTCTTTGGGCCCAATGTGCTGCCGCTGGGCATTGCGGGCTGAACGGGCGCCGGCCGCCGGTCGCCCTAAGGCTGCCTTTATCACACCCACAGCAAGCTTCGAGACCTACATGCTGCAAATCGGACTGACCGGAGGCATCGGTTCTGGCAAGACCCGCGTGGCGGACCTGTTCGCCGCGCGCGGTGCCGCTCTGATCGACACCGACCTGCTCGCGCACGAGATCACCGCGCCGGGCGGGCTGGCCATCCCTGCCCTGCTGGAAGCCTTTGGCCCCGCCTGCCTGCGCGCCGACGGCGCCATGGACCGCAATGCCATGCGCGAGCTGGTGTTCTCGGACCCCGCGGCCAAGGCCCGGCTGGAGGGCATCACCCACCCCCTGATCCGCCAGTTGACCGAGGCGCGCGCCGCCGCGATCCGCGCCTCCGGACTGCATCCCTACCTGATCTACGTGGTCCCGCTGCTGGTCGAGTCGGGCTCATGGCGCGCGCGGGTGGACCGGGTGCTGGTGGTGGATTGCAGCGAGGCCACGCAGGTTGCGCGGGTCATGGCACGCAACGGCTTTTCCCAGGGCCAGGTCGAGGCCATCATGGCCAGGCAGGCCAGGCGCAGCGAACGCCTGGCCGCCGCCGATGATGTGGTCGACAACGAGGGTCCGCCGCAAGCCCTGCCCGCCCAGGTGGATCGCCTGGACCAGTTGTACCGCACCCTGGCTGGCGCCTGGGCAGCCACGGGCTGAATGACTGGCCGCATCCGGCACCATCTTTGTGCAGTGCTGCATGCGGCACCCTAAGTCGGCTGTTTCATTGTCCTGTTTGGCGGTCTCGCATAGAATGCGCTGGAATCACGCGGGAAATGGCCGCATACTGCCAATATTGCGGGCCCAGGCCGATTGAAATCGCGCAGGCCCGGATACACCGGAAGCCTCGCCGCTCCGGCAATGCCGCCCGGGTCAGATTGCCCACCCGCCAACCCGCCCTGTTGCACGGATACACCCATTGATTCTGTACGAATATCCTTTTAACGAACGCATCAGGACTCTCCTGCGCCTGGAAGACCTGTTCGATCGGCTGGATTATTTTCTCGGTCAGGATCACGCCCTGCAGCATCACGTGGCGTTGACGACGCTGTTCGAGATTATCGACGTCGCCGGCCGCGCAGACCTGAAGACCGACCTGCTCAAGGAACTGGAACGCCAGCGCCAGGCGCTTGCCGCGCTGCGCGCCAATCCGCAGATCGACCAGGGCGCGCTGGATGGCGTCATCAGCGAGATCGAGCAGGCGATGACCCAGCTCAACCAGACGGTTGGCAAGGCCGGCCAGTTGCTGACCGATAACGAGTGGCTGACCAGCATCCGCAGCCGCGCCATCATCCCTGGCGGCACCTGCGAGTTCGACCTGCCGGCGTATTACGCCTGGCAGCACCGTCCGGCCGAAGAACGCCGCTCGGACATCCTCAAGTGGGCGCGCCCGCTGGTGGCGCTGCGCTTAGGCACCAACACCGTGTTGCGCCTGCTGCGCGAGTCCGGCCAGAGCGGCAAGGTCATCGCCACCGGCGGCAGCTACCAGCAGATGCTGTCCGGTCGCAGCTACCAGCTGATGCAGGTGCTGCTGGATGAATCGCTGCTGGCCTTCATCCCCGAGATGAGCGCCAACAAGTACATGCTGTGGGTCCGTTTCACGCAGCAGGATGGCGACTTGCGTCCCCGTTCGGTCGACGCCGACATCCCCTTCCTGCTCAAGCTCTGCAATTTCTGAAGCAATGACAACCGTAGTCAAATGCCCCACCTGCGGCACGGACGTGGCCTGGGTACCCGAGAGTAAATTCCGTCCCTTCTGCTCGAACCGCTGCAAGCAGATCGACCTGGGCGCGTGGGCGTCCGAGAAATACGTGATTGGCGGCAAACCCGGCGAGGAGCCCTCGCCGGACGAGCAAGACGAGGACTAAGCACCGCGCCACCGTTGCGGCCTCGACGGCCCTGACGACGGCCCCGACGGTTCAGGCGGTGCCGCTCTCGGCAGCCAGCCAGTCCACCACGGGGATCGTAGCGGGCAGCAAGGGGCCCACGTCCACCGGCGCCGATTGCCACGAGAAGGCCTGGCCCTCGCGGCCGACCAGTTCGCCCGTCCACACAGTGACCTTGCAGAAATGCAGGCGCACATAGGCATGCGGGTAATCATGCTCCAGCACGTGCCAGCGCACGCTGGCGCCGACCTCGATGCCGAGCTCCTCATGCAGCTCGCGCGCCAGTGCGTCTTCGACTGATTCGCCCGGTTCCAGCTTGCCGCCCGGGAACTCCCAGTAGCCTTCATAGGGCTTGCCCGCCGGCCGCTGGGCCAGCAGGAAGCGCCCGTCGGGCTGCACCAGCACGCCAACGGCAACCTCGGTCACCTTGCGCGCCGGCGCCGCTGCATCGGTCACCTGCGATGCCTCGCTCATGCCTTGCCGTCCTGCGCCGAGGCCATATAAGGCTTGCCATGCTTGCCGCCCCAGTCGCGGGCGAACTGCCAGGCCACCCGGCCCGAGCGCGAGCCGCGTTCCAGCGCCCACACCAGCGCATCGCCACGTGCAGCGGAGATGTCTTCGGCACTGCAGCCAAAGTGCCCGAGCCAGTGGCCGACGATGGCCAGGTACTCGTCCTGCTTGGGCGGGTAGAACGACAGCCACAGCCCGAAGCGCTCGGACAGCGAGATCTTTTCCTCCACCACTTCGCCGGGATGGATCTCGCCATCGTCGGTGTGCCGGTAGGTCTCGTTGTCCTTCATGTACTCGGGCAGCAGATGGCGGCGGTTGGAGGTGGCGTAGATCAGCACATTGTCCGACTGCGCGGCCACCGAGCCGTCCAGCGCCGACTTCAGCGACTTGTAGCCCGACTCGCCCTCTTCGAATGACAGGTCGTCGCAAAAGATGGCAAAACGCTCGGGACGCCCCGACAACTGCTCGACGATATCGCCGAGGTCGCCCAGGTCATCCTTGTCCACTTCCACCAGGCGCAGGCCATCCTTGACGAAGGCATTGAGGCAGGCCTTGATCAGCGAGGACTTGCCGGTGCCGCGCGCGCCCGTCAGCAACACGTTGTTGGCCGGCAGGCGCTGCACGAACTGGCGCGTATTGGCCACGATGGCATCCTTCTGCCGCTCGATGTTCTTCAGGTCGTCGAGATGGATCGGCGGCAGCTGGCGGATCGCCTGCAGGTAGCCGATGTTGCCGAACAGGCTCTGCCGCTTGCGCCAGCGGAAGGCGACGGCCTGCTCCCAGTCAGCGTCGGTCAGCTGAGGCGGCAGCCATTGTTCAAGGCGGGCGAGGAAACTATCGAGGCGGGCAGCAAGGTCTGACATGGCGGCTTGGTGGAAATGCGGATCGTTGGCAGGAGGGCGAGCGGCTGGCGTGCCGTGCCCGCGCTGGCGGGAGCGGCACGCACGCAACGCGTGCCTGGCTGGTGCTTACGAACGATAGTCCGCGTTGATCGAAACGTAGTCGTGCGACAGGTCGCAGGTCCAGACCGTGGCGGAGGCGTCGCCTCGGCCCAGCGCGATGCGCACGGTGATTTCGGCCTGCTTCATCACACGCTGGCCGTCTTCCTCACGATACTCGGGGTTGCGGCCACCGTCGCGCGCGACCAGGACGTCGTCCAGCCACAGATTGACGCGCTCCACGTCGAGATCGTCCACGCCGGCATAGCCCACCGCGGCCAGGATGCGGCCCAGGTTGGGGTCCGAGGCGTAGAAGGCGGTCTTGACCAGCGGCGAATGCGCCACCGCGTAGGCGATCAGGCGGCATTCGGCCACGTCCTTGCCGCCCTCGACCTGGATGGTCATCAGCTTGGTGGCGCCTTCGCCATCGCGCACGATCATCTGCGCCAGTTCCTGCGACAGGTCGGTCAGCGCGGCACGCAGCGCCTCGAAGTCCGCACCCTCGGCACGCTCGATGGCCGGCGCGCCGGCCTTGCCGCTGGCGATCAGCACGAAGGAGTCATTGGTCGACGTGTCGCCGTCGATGGTGATGCTGTTGAAGGAGTGATCCGCCGCGTACGACACCAGCGCCTGCAGCACATCCTGCGACACGGTGGCATCGGTGGCGACGAAGCCGAGCATGGTGGCCATATTGGGGCGGATCATGCCCGCGCCCTTGCTGATGCCGGACAGCGTCACAGTCTTGCCGCCGATCTGCACAGTGCGCGAGGCGGCCTTGGGCTGGGTGTCGGTGGTCATGATCGATTCCGCCGCGGCCAGCCAGTTGTCGGGCTTGGCATTGGCGATGGCAGCGGGCAGCGCGGCGGTGATGCGGTCCACCGGCAGCGGCTCGAGAATCACGCCGGTCGAGAACGGCAGCACTTGCTCGGGTGCAATGCCGAGCTGCGCGGCCAGCGCGTCACAGGTGGCGCGCGCATTGGCCAGGCCCGGCTCGCCCGTGCCGGCATTGGCGTTGCCGGTGTTGACCACGATCGCGCGGATGCCCTTGCCGGCGGCCAGGTGCTCGCGGCAGACCTGCACCGGCGCGGCGCAGAAGCGGTTGCGGGTGAACACGCCCGCCACGGTGCTGCCTTGGGCAACGCGCACCACCAGCACGTCCTTGCGGTTGGCCTTGCGGACACCCGCTTCGGCCCAGCCGAGCTCGACGCCGGCGACAGGTTTCAGGTTTTCTGCCAGCGGCAGGGGCAGGTTGACGGCCATGTGCGTTCCTCTATGCGTTCGACGTTGCTGGTTTTGCTCGTGCCAGGCGGCGGCGGTTTCTACTGAATGCACCGCCCCTGACGAACATGCCCGCTTGCGCGGGCATGTTTGCTGACTTCACGGTGCGCGGCTTAGCTGAGCTTGCCGTGGCACTGCTTGAACTTCTTGCCGGAGCCGCATGGGCAGGGATCGTTGCGCCCCACCTTGGCCATGCCCGCGGCTTCCGCCGCGGCGGCGTAGGCAATGCCAGCACGCTCGGGCGCGCTGCTGCCCACGCTCTCCGCGCCCTGCGTGGCCTCGTCGAACTCCTCGTGCTTGTACTGCACGTTGGCGAGGTGCGACAGGCCTTCTTCGATCTGCTCCGAGGCTTGCTCGAGCTCTTCCGGCGACTGGATCTGCACGTTGAAGATCACGCGGGTGACTTCCACCTTGATCACGTCCAGCAGGCGGGCGAACAGCTCGAACGACTCGCGCTTGTACTCCTGCTTGGGATCCTTCTGCGCATAGCCGCGCAGGTGGATGCCCTGGCGCAGGTGATCCAGCGCGGCCAGGTGCTCACGCCAGTGCGTGTCGATGCTTTGCAGCATCACCGAGCGCTCGAAGCCAGCAAACGATTCGCGGCCAACCTGCTTGACCTTGGCGTCGTAGCGCTCGTCGGCCGCGTGCATGATCTTGTCCAGCAGCACTTCGTCCTCGATGCTCTGGGCGGCCTCGATGGTCGCGGCCAGCGGCACGTCCAGGGACCATTCCTCGCGCAGCTTGGTCTCCAGGCCCTTGATGTCCCACTGCTCTTCCATGGTGTCGGCCGGCACGTGGTCGCGGAACATCTCGACCAGCACGCTCTGGCGCAGGTTCTTCACCATCTCGCCCACGTCTTGCGACTCGAGCACTTCGTTGCGCAGCT
This sequence comes from Cupriavidus sp. GW821-FHT02F09, assembly GCF_059421605.1. NCBI lineage: Bacteria > Pseudomonadati > Pseudomonadota > Betaproteobacteria > Burkholderiales > Burkholderiaceae > Cupriavidus > Cupriavidus sp. GW821-FHT02F09. Next base: position 51,365 of record NZ_JBWKVH010000015.1, on the reverse strand, counting down.
TGTAGATTTCCTTGCGCTGGTCGTTGGCCACGTCGTCGTACTGCAGCAGTTGCTTGCGGATATCGAAGTTGCGGCCTTCCACCTTGCGCTGGGCGGATTCGATCGAGCGCGTGACGATGCCCGCTTCGATCGGCTCGCCTTCCGGCATCTTCAGGCGTTCCATGATGGCGCGCACGCGGTCGCCGGCGAAGATGCGCAGCAACTGGTCGTCCAGCGACAGGTAAAAGCGGGACGAGCCCGGATCGCCCTGGCGGCCGGCACGGCCGCGCAGCTGGTTGTCGATACGGCGCGACTCATGGCGCTCGGTGCCCACGATATGCAGGCCGCCAGCGGCCTTGACCTGCTCGTGCAGCGACTGCCACTCGCCTTCCAGATGGGCGATGCGCGCGGCCTTGTCGGCGTCGGCGAGGCTTTCGTCGGCTTCGATGAAGCCAGCCTGCTTCTCCACGTTGCCGCCCAGCACGATGTCGGTACCACGGCCCGCCATGTTGGTGGCGATGGTGATCATCTTGGGGCGGCCCGCCTGCGCCACGATCTCGGCCTCGCGCTCGTGCTGCTTGGCGTTAAGCACCTGGTGCGGCAGCTTGGCCTTGTCGAGCAGGCCAGACAGGTATTCCGAGGTCTCGATCGAGGTGGTGCCCACCAGCACGGGCTGGCCGCGCTCGTAGCAGTCGCGGATATCGCGCACCACGGCGTCGTAGCGTTCGTTCGAGGTCTTGTAGATCTGGTCCTGGAAGTCCTTGCGCTGGGCGCCACGGTTGGTGGGGATGACCACCACTTCCAGGCCGTAGATCTCCTGGAATTCGTAGGCTTCCGTATCGGCCGTGCCGGTCATGCCGGACAGCTTCTCGTACATGCGGAAGTAGTTCTGGAAGGTGATCGTCGCCAGCGTCTGGTTTTCCTGCTGGATCGTCACGCCTTCCTTGGCTTCCACAGCCTGGTGCAGGCCGTCGGACCAGCGTCGCCCGGTCATCAGGCGGCCGGTGAACTCGTCGACGATGACGACTTCGTCGTTCTGCACCACATAGTGCTGGTCGCGATGGAACAAGCTCTGCGCGCGCAGCGCGGCGTAGAGGTGATGCATCAGCGTGATGTTCTGCGGCGCGTAGAGCGATTCGCCCTCGCCGATCAGGCCTTGCTGCATCAGTATCTCTTCTGCCTTCTCGTGGCCCGCCTCGGTCAGGTAGACCTGGTGGCCCTTTTCGTCGACGAAGTAGTCGCCCGGCTTCTCGACGCCGGTGCCGTCGGCCTTTTCCTCGCCGATCTGGCGCACCAGCAGCTTGGGCACGCCGTTCATGCGCTGGTACAGGTCGGTCTGGTTCTCCGCCTGGCCCGAGATGATCAGCGGCGTGCGCGCTTCGTCGATCAGGATCGAGTCCACCTCGTCGACGATGGCGTAGTTCAGCGGACGTTGCACGCGCTGGCCAGGGTCGTAGACCATGTTGTCGCGCAGGTAGTCGAAGCCGAACTCGTTGTTGGTGCCGTACGTGATGTCGGACGCATAGGCAGCGGCCTTCTGGTCGTGCGGCATCTGCGACAGGTTCACGCCGACCGACAGGCCGAGGAAGTTGTACAGGCGCCCCATCCACTCGGCGTCACGCTGGGCCAGGTAGTCGTTGACCGTGACAACGTGCACACCGCGGCCGGTAATGGCATTGAGATACACCGGCAGCGTCGCGGTAAGGGTCTTGCCCTCGCCGGTGCGCATTTCAGCGATCTTGTTGTCATTGAGCACCATGCCGCCGATCAGCTGGACGTCAAAGTGGCGCATCTTCATGATCCGCTTGCTGGCCTCGCGGCACACCGCGAAGGCCTCGGGCAGCAACGCCTCGAGCGACTCTCCGGCGGCGTGGCGCTGCCGGAAAATCTCGGTCATGCCACGCAGGTCGTCATCCGAAAGTGCCTCGAACTTCGGTTCCAGCGCATTGATCTGCGCGACGGTCCTGCCATATTGTTTGATCAGCCGTTCATTACGGCTGCCGAAGACTTTCTTGAGAAGGCCCGTGATCATCGATTGCTTTCACCTACGCGAGTGGTACGCCGCCGTGGTACGCACTAGGGCGGCCTAGCCGCCGGCTTGGCCGGCTGCCCAGGGCGGACCGCGCGAGGAAATAGGAAGATTGGCGCAAAACGCCGAGTTTATCATGCGCGCGGGTCACGACCGGAACCAAGCGGCAGGTGAAACGCTGTGCAAACCACACCGCGCGTCCCCCGCCACTTGACGGCCCGGACACAACCCGCGCATCCAATCCTTCCGACATCGGGGCGACGCCCCGGTTCTTCAACGGATGAGATTGCGATCCGTGGGGTCCGGCGCCTGGGCGACCTGGGCTGGCGCAGGCTTGGCGACGGCCAGGAAGCGATTCGGGTTTTGCGGCACACCGTCCACGTGCACCTCGAAATGCAGGTGCGCGCCGGTGGAGCGCCCGGTGGAGCCCACCAGGGCGATCTGCTGGCCAGGCTTGACGAGGTCGCCGGCCTTCACCTGCAGCCTGGACGCGTGCGCATAGCGGGTCTTGAGGCCGTTGCCGTGGTCGATGTCGATCAGGTTGCCATATTCTGGATGCCATTCCGCCGCGACCACCACGCCGCCGGCCGCCGCCACGATCGGGGTACCCGTGGGTGCCGAAAAATCCACGCCATCGTGTGGGGTGCGGCGCCCGGTGAAGGGGTCGAAGCGCCAGCCAAAGCCGGATGCATCGTAGCCGCTCGCCACCGGCAGCACGCGCGGGACACGGCGGCTCTCGCTCTGGCGGTCCAGCAGGGTGCTCGCCACCGCGTCAAAATAGTCCGCGTGCTGCTCAGCCTGGTCCGACAGGCGTGCCAGCGCAAGCTGCAGCTCCGGCAGGCTCGAGGTGCGCGACTGCGCGGATGCGGCCAGGCCGCCACGCCCGGGCGGCCGCTGGAAGTTGAATTCCTTGGGTGCGATGCCGGCAAGCCCCGAGACCCGCTCGCCAAGCGCGTCCAGCCGCACCATCCGGGCCTGGATCTCGCCCACGCGGGTCGCGAGCACATTGAGGTTGGCCCGCAGGTAAGCGTCGTCGCCCGGTGCCCGGGCCGGCGCCGCGATGCCCGAGCGGGCCACAACCCAGGTCAGGGCCGACGACACCAGCGCAACGACGAGGCACAGCAACGCGATGCCGGCAAAGACCTTGCCCCGCGACAGGGTGAAATGGCGAACACGCGGTAGGCGTGGGTGAAGCACGATGATCTGCATGGCGCAACTCCTTCTCATGCCTGGCCGGCGCAGCCCGGGCAGCCGCGACGCATAAGCCGCCGCACTGACGCGAACGGCACGCTAGAATGCGCGCATGCGCATGTTTACCCATTACGCCCTCCAGACGCCCGCCGCCAAGCCGCTTAACGACTGGCTGGACAAGGCTGGCCCGGTCTCGGCCCTGATGCAGACGGCACGGGAACTGGCGGTACTGGAGGCTGAGGTGCTATCGCTCCTGCCACGCGGACTGCAGGATGGCATCGCTGTAGCCGGCGTCAAGCAAGACGCCCGCGGCGTCGGGCAAGGCCAGTCGGAGCGAACTTTGCTGTTGCTTGCCGCCCATGGGGCCGCAGCGGCACGAGTCCGACAAGTGGTTCCTACACTACTTTCCAGGCTGCAACAGCGGGGATCGCAGATTACCGCAATCCGGGTGAGGGTACAACCGGAGGTCGGGCGGCAGAGCGATTGGGACACCGGGCCGGTGGTGAAGCCCAAGGTGGCGCGGATGTCGGCGACCGGCTTGTCCAGCCTGACCCAGCTGGCCCAGGAACTGCCCGAGTCGCCGTTGCGCGACGCGCTGAATACGCTGTTGTCCCACCATCGGTGAAGGTGAAGGCGTCGGCAGGCGCTGATACCGGAAGCGCAAGCCTGTTCGACGCCCAAATGTAAAAAAAGCCGGCCTGGTGGCCGGCTTTCACATAGGACCGTGCAGCGGCCCTGGATTCCCTTCCCGCGCTACGCGAACGCCGGCGCCAACTGCGGCAGGAAAGCTGGCGGCGCATCCTCGACGCGCTCGAACGTCACCATCTCGTAGGCTTCCTGATCGGCCAGCAACGCGCGCAACAGCTGGTTGTTCAGGCCGTGCCCGGACTTGTTGGCGATATACGCGCCAATCAGCGGATGTCCGACCACGTACAGGTCGCCAATCGCATCCAGGATCTTGTGGCGCACGAACTCGTCGCCGTAGCGCAGCTCTTCGTTGTTCAGCATGCGGTGCTCGTCGAGCACGATCGCGTTGTCCAGGCTGCCGCCGCGCGCCAGGCCCATCTCGCGCAGGGCTTCCACTTCATGGGCAAAGCCGAAGGTGCGGGCGCGGGCGATTTCGCGCACATAGCTGGTGTCGGCGAAATCGATGGCGAAGGTCTGGCCGGTCTTGTCCACTGCGGGATGGCGGAAATCGATGGTGAACGCCAGCTTGAAGCCAAAGAAGGGCTCCAGCCGCGCCAGCTTGTCGCCTTCACGCACTTCCACGGCTTTCTTCACGCGGATGAAACGCTTGGGCGCCGATTGCTGCTCGATCTCGGCCGACTGCAGCAGGAAGACGAACGACGCAGCACTGCCGTCCATGATGGGGATTTCTTCGGCGTCGACATCCACATACAGGTTGTCGATGCCAAGGCCCGCGCAGGCGGACATCAAATGCTCCACGGTCGACACGCGCGCGCCGTCCTTCTGCAGGACCGACGCCAGGCGCGTGTCGCCAATGGCTGACGCGCTCGCGACGATTTCGACCGCTTCGGGCAGGTCGACGCGGGTGAATACGATGCCGGTATCCACCGGGGCCGGGCGCAGCGTCAGCGTCACTTTACGGCCCGAGTGCAAGCCAATGCCAACGGTCTTGACCAGGGATTTGATGGTGCGCTGTTTTAGCATGACAGTCTCAGCTATTATTAAAATCTATCAAGTACACTTTCCAATATAGCGATTTTACCATTGCTTCGTTTGCTGCGCTGCGTCACTTTGTTTCGGTGTGTTAGCAAGAGGAAATAAATCACCATAAGTGCGCAAAACGTCATTTTAATGACGTGTGCTGACACACTCTCGTATTACGCGCGCAACGCAGCCAGCACGGCTTCGGCGCTGCTGACCTTGAACTCGCCGGGCGCTTCAAGCCACAGATGGGACACCACGCCATCGTCAAGCACCATGGCATAGCGCTTGGAGCGCACGCCCATGCCGCGCGCGGTCAGGTCTTGCTCCAGGCCCAGCCGGCGGGTCCATTCGGCACTGCCGTCGGCCATCATGCGCACGCGCCCGCCGGTCTGCTGCTCGCGGCCCCAGGCGCCCATGACAAAGGCGTCGTTGACCGATACACACCAGATCTCGTCCACGCCGGCTGCGCGCAGCGCGTCTGCCTGCGCGACAAAGCCCGGCACATGCTTGGCGGAGCAGGTCGGCGTAAAGGCACCGGGCAGGCCGAACACCACGATCTTGCGGCCACGCGCGAGTTCCAACGCCGAGAAGGAATTGGGCCCAAGGGCGCAGCCGCCGGTTTCGACCTCGAAGAACTCATTCAGCGTGGCGTCTGGCACACGCGCTCCAATAGCGATCATGTTGTGTCTTCCTGTCTCGGTAAAAACCCTGTTTAGCATCATAGTGCGCCCGCCGCGGGCGCCCAAGGCGGTTCACCGCCCGTTACTTCGTCGGAATCATCCGACAAGGCGGTACCCAGGCTCTTGCACAGGGAGCATCGGGCGGCTCGTGCCATGCGGCGCACGATGCTTACATCACTTCAAGGCGGCTTTTCATGCTGCGGGCCACACTGTTCTTGAAATAAATCCGCGCGCCGATCTTGCGATCGACGCGCGGACGACGGCACATCCCGGCCGGGAGGGGCGGGAGACCAGTCCGGGGAGGCGGCCGGAGGCACGCCTGTCCCGGCGACGGGATGCAGCCTGAGCGTCAGCGAAAGGGCAGCCGGGCTGGTTGCCGCTCAGTCCGAAACCACCGGGCGGAACACGAGCGTAGGGAGCGCTTGCGTGCTTCGCTGGTCCGGGGTCGCGGCCTGATGGCAACCGGCCCCGCCGGCACCTTGCCGAGCCAACTCAGTCCGCCTGCTTGCGCAGGAAGGCCGGGATGTCGTACGTATCCACACCCTTTTCCTGCAGCGCAGCCACGTGGGCAGACGCAGACTCGCGCGAGCTGCGCCATACCGCCGGCGTGTCCAGATTGCTGTAGTCCGGCGCGCTGCTGTGGCTTACGCCCACATTGCTGGTCATGTTGCCCATCATCTGCACCGGCATGTTGTCGGTACCGGTCTTGAGCAGGGTCATCGGCTGTTGCTTCTTGGCCGAACGGCCCAGGCCCGTCGCCACCACCGTCACGCGCAGTGCATCGCCCATGGCGTCGTCGTACACCGTGCCGAAGATCACGGTGGCATCTTCCGCGGCGTAGCTGCGGATGGTGTTCATGACTTCCTTGGTTTCCGACAGCTTGAGCGAGCGGCTGGCCGTGATGTTGACCAGCACGCCGCGTGCGCCCGACAGGTCGACGCCTTCCAGCAGCGGGCTGGCGACAGCCTGCTCGGCAGCCAGGCGGGCGCGGTCAACGCCCGACACGGTGGCCGTGCCCATCATGGCTTTGCCCTGCTCGCCCATGACCGTCTTCACGTCTTCGAAGTCGACGTTCACCAGGCCATCGACATTGATGATCTCGGCAATGCCGGCAACCGCGTTGTGCAGCACGTCGTCGGCGCACTGGAAGCACTTGTCCATCTCGGCGTCATCGCCCATCACTTCGAACAGCTTTTCGTTGAGCACAACGATCAGCGAATCGACGCAGGACTCCAGCTCGCCCGAGCCAGCTTCCGCCACCTTGGCGCGGCGCGCGCCTTCGAACTCGAAGGGCTTGCTGACCACGCCCACGGTCAGGATGCCCATTTCCTTTGCAACCTGGGCCACGACCGGGGCAGCGCCGGTACCGGTCCCGCCGCCCATGCCGGCAGTGATGAAGACCATGTGCGCACCACGCAGCGAGTCGGCAATCTGCTCGCGCGCCTGATCTGCGCAGTTGCGGCCGACCTCCGGCTTGGCACCGGCCCCCAGGCCGGTGTTGCCGAGCTGCAGCACGCGCGACGCGCTGGAGCGCTTGAGCGCCTGCGCATCGGTGTTCATGCAGATAAATTCGACGCCTTGCACGCCACGGCTGATCATGTGCTGCACAGCGTTACCGCCCGCGCCGCCCACGCCGATCACCTTGATGATGGTGCCGTCCTGCAATTCCGTTTCGATCATGTCAAAGTCCATCACTGCCTCCAAGAAGAATCAGCCGCCAAACGCTGCAGCCTCCCCGCCGCAACCCTTGGTTACTGAACAAGAAACCATCAAAAAACTGCGTGTTCAACGGCCTGCCCGCCATTCGGTGGACAGGCCAGCCATTCAAACCAGTGCAATCCAGTCGCCTGCAACGTTCAGAAGTTGCCGACGAACCATTCCTTCATGCGGGTCCACACCTGCTTGACCGAGCCGCTCTGCACCGCTACCTTGCGCCCGCGCATGCGCTGCACGCGGCCTTCGAGCAGTAGTCCCATTACGGTCGAATAGCGCGGACTCTTTACTACTTCGTGCAAATTTCCGCGATATTCCGGCACGCCGACCCGAACCGGCTTGAGGAAGATGTCCTCGCCCAGTTCCACCATGCCCGGCATCATCGCGGTGCCGCCGGTGATCACGACCCCCGACGACAGCAATTCCTCATAGCCCGACTCGCGCACCACCTGGTGCACCAGCGAGTACAACTCCTCGATACGCGGCTCGATCACGGCCGCCAGCGCCTGGCGCGAAAGCGAACGCGTGCCACGGTCGCCAACGCCAGGGACCTCGATCATGTCTTCCGGGTCGGCGATGGCCTGCTTGGCGATGCCGTACTGGATCTTGACGTCCTCGGCATCGGGCGTGGGCGTGCGCAGCGCCATGGCGATGTCGTTGGTGATCTGGTCGCCGGCGATGGGGATCACGGCCGTATGCCGGATCGCGCCTTCGCTGAAGATGGCGATATCGGTGGTGCCGCCACCGATGTCGACCAGCACCACGCCGAGTTCCTTCTCGTCCTCGGTCAGCACCGCCAGGCTGGAAGCCAGCGGCTGCAGGATCAGGTCGTGTACCTCCAGGCCGCAGCGGCGCACGCACTTGACGATGTTCTGCGCCGCGCTGACCGCGCCGGTGACGATATGCACCTTCACTTCCAGGCGGATGCCGCTCATGCCAATCGGCTCGCGCACGTCTTCCTGGCCGTCGATGATGAATTCCTGCGTGAGGATGTGCAGGATCTGCTGGTCGGTCGGGATATTGACCGCCTTGGCGGTCTCGATCACCCGGGCCACATCGGTCTGGGTGACCTCCTTGTCCTTGATCGCCACCATGCCGCTAGAATTGAAGCTGCGGATATGGCTGCCGGCGATGCCGGTAAACACCTCGGAGATCTTGCAGTCGGCCATCAGCTCAGCCTCCTCCAGCGCACGCTGGATGGACTGCACGGTGGCCTCGATATTGACCACGACCCCTTTCTTCAGACCCTTGGACTCTGACTGGCCCATCCCGATCACTTCGTAGCTGCCGTCGGGGCGCAACTCCGCCACCACCGCAGCCACTTTGGAAGTGCCGATATCGAGACCGACCAGTAGGTCCTTGTATTCCTTGCTCATCGGTTTTTCTCCGCGTTCTTACTCTTGAGTCGCGTCGGATTGTTGTTCGGATTGGTGCTTGCGTTCGTGTTCGCGCTGGTGCTCGTGCTGGAACCGGCTGCTCTCGCCTTGGCCGCCGCCGCTGCCTGGGCATCGGTCAGGAAGCGCACGTTAGCCGCGCGAATCGCGAACCCGTTGGGGTATCGCAGGTCCGCATACTCGATCTGCTTGCCCCACTGCTCCGTGACCTGGGGCCAGGCCACCACGAAGCGCTTGACGCGCTGGTCCATGGCGTCGCGCTCCTCGTCGTTCTGTTCACGGCCAAGCTCCACCACCATGCCGTTGGAGAGCTTGGCGCGCCAGGCGTAGCGGGACGACAGCGTGACCGCCAGCGGCTCCACCTTCAGCGGCTTGAACCACTCGCGCATGACTTCGAGCTTGTCCACCACGTCGCCCTCGCTGTCCGGCGGGCCATCGAGTGCGAGCAACTGGGCATCTTCCTCGGCTTCGGCCGGATTGGCGACGAAAACTTCACCATAAGTGTTGATCAGGCGGCCACTGTCGGCATTGCCCCACGTACCGAGCGCTTCGTGCTCCTCGACCTCGACCGCCAGCCCGTTGGGCCATTCGCGCCGCACGCTGGCACGGCGCACCCAGGGCACCGACTCGAAGATCTGGCGCGCCTCGTTCAGGTCGAGCGTGAAAAAGCTCCCCGACAGCTTGCCCAGCGCGTTGGCGCGCACGCTCGGCGCATTGACATGGCGCAGGGTGCCGCCTTCCATCGACAGCAGCTCGACGTGGGTAATGGCAAACACCGGCCGCTGCGCCAGCCATAGCAAGCCGGCCGCGAACGCCATCATCGCCACCAGCGCGTAGAGCGTGGAGGCGATCAGGTTAAGCAGGCGAGTGTTGTGCCACATGGCGTTGGGTTGTCCCGGTTCCGGTCAGTCAGGGTTCAGTGTTGGCTCGGTCTATGCTCAATCGGGCTTCCAGGCCGCGCTGGGATGCAGGTCCAGCGTGGCCGCGGCAATCACCTGCATGACGAAGTCCTCGTAGCTGATGCCCACCGCGCGCGCGGCCATCGGCACCAGCGAATGGCCGGTCATGCCGGGCGAGGTATTCATCTCGAGCAGGTAAGGCTTGTCGTCGGCGCTGAGCATCACGTCGGCGCGCGCCCAGCCGCGGCAACCCAGCACGCGGAAGGATTGCACCGCCAGGCGCCGGACTTCGGCTTCCACGTCGGCCGGCAGGCCCGACGGGCACAGATACTGGGTATCGTCAGTAAAGTACTTGTTTTGATAGTCGTAGTTCGCGCCGGGGGCAACGATGCGGATCACCGGCAGCGCTTCGGCGGTGGCGCCCTCCCCCACGATCGGGCAGGTCAGCTCCGCGCCATCGATAAAGGTTTCGGCGATCACGTCGTTGTCCAGCGCCGCGGCCTTCTCGAAGGCGGCGCGCATCTGGCCGGCTTCGGTCACCTTGCTCAGGCCGATGGACGAGCCCTCGCGCGCCGGCTTGACGATCAGGGGCAGGCCCAGGTCGGCCACCACGGCATCGAAATCGGTATCGGCGTGCAGCATGGCGAAGCGCGGCGTGGGCAGGCCGTGCGTGGTCCACAAGCGCTTGGTGGCCTGCTTGTCCATGGCCAGCGCCGAGGCCAGCACGCCGCTGCCGGTATAGGGCACGCCGAGTTGCTCGAGCAGGCCCTGGATGGTGCCGTCCTCGCCATAGCGGCCATGCAGGGCAATAAAGACGCGGTCAAAGCCAGCCGTGGCCAGCTCAGCCACCGACTGCAGGCCGGGATCGAAGGCATGGGCATCGACGCCGCGCGAGCGCAGCGCGGCCAGCACGCCGTTGCCCGACAGCAGCGAGATCTCGCGCTCGGCCGAGCGGCCGCCAAGCAGCACGCCGACCTTGCCCAGCGCCTTGGGATCGATATTGGGATGGGCGACGAAGCTCATGCCTGCCCCCCGGCTTGCTGAGAAACCAGTTGCCCGGGCACGGTACCGATCGTGCCCGCACCCATCGTCACCACCACATCGCCGGGACGCACGGCGTTCAGGATAGCCTGCGGCATTTCGTCGATCTGCTCCACAAAAACGGGTTCAACCTTGCCTGCCACGCGCAGCGCGCGCGTCAGCGCGCGGCCATCGGCGGCCACAATCGGGGCTTCGCCGGCGGCATAGACCTCCGCCAGCAGCAGCGCGTCCACGGTGCCCAACACCTTGACGAAATCCTCGAAGCAGTCGCGCGTGCGGGTATAGCGGTGCGGCTGGAACGCCAGCACCAGCCGGCGCCCCGGGAACGCACCGCGCGCGGCGGCCAGCGTCGCGGCCATCTCGACCGGATGGTGGCCGTAGTCGTCCACCAGCGTGAAGGTGCCTGCGCTCTTGGCCTCGCCCGGCTCGATAGTGCCGACGCAGGCCACTTCGCCATAGCGCTGGAAGCGGCGTCCCACCCCGTGGAACTCGCGCAGCGCCTTGACGATGGCGGCGTCCGGCACCTCCAGCTCGGTCGCGATGGCAATCGCCGCCAGCGCGTTCTGGATGTTGTGCATGCCCGGCAGGTTCAGCACCACCTCCAGCGGCGCCTCGGCGTGTCCGTTCAACTGGCGCAGCACGGTGAAATGCATCTGGCCGTCGACGGCGCGGGCATTGACCGCACGCACCTGCGCATCTTCGGCAAAGCCGTAGCGCACGATTGGCTTGGATACGAACGGCATGATCTCGCGCACGTTGGGGTCGTCCACGCACAGTACGGCGATGCCATAGAACGGCAGGCGCTGGGTGAACTCCACGAACGCCTGCTTGAGCCGGGCAAAGTCATGCCCGTAGGTGTCCATGTGGTCGGCGTCGATGTTGGTGATGACCTCGATCACCGGGAACAGGTTCAGGAACGAGGCATCCGACTCGTCGGCCTCGGCCACGATGAAGTCGCCCGTGCCCAGGCGCGCGTTGGCGCCCGCCGAGTTGAGCCGGCCGCCGATCACGAAGGTGGGATCGAGTCCGCCTTCAGCCAGCACCGACGCCACCAGGCTGGTGGTGGTGGTCTTGCCATGCGTGCCGGCGATGGCCACGCCCTGCTTCAGGCGCATCAGCTCGGCCAGCATCACCGCGCGCGGCACCACCGGGATGCGCTTGGCGCGCGCGGCCAGCACCTCGGGGTTGTCGTTGGTCACGGCGGTGGACACCACCACCGCATTGGCGCCGTTGACGTTGGCGGCGTCATGCCCGTGCATCACGGTCGCGCCGAGCGACGCGAGGCGCCGCGTGGCGGCATTGCTGCCCACGTCGGACCCTGAGACCTTGTAGCCCAGGTTCAATAGGACCTCGGCGATGCCGCTCATGCCGGCGCCGCCGATGCCTACGAAATGGATGTTCTTGACGATGTGCTTCATGAATCCGTTGGTTCAATCCCTGGCCATCTGGCTGCAGATCTCCGCCACGCGCCGGGTCGCTTCGGGCTTGGCAAGACCGCGCGCCTGATGCGCCATCTCTCTGAGTCGGGGCCGCGACAGCGAGGCCAGCGTCTGCGCCAGCCCGCTCGCGGTCAGTTCGTTCTGTTGGACCAGCAAGGCGGCATCCTGGGTCGAGAGGAACTCCGCATTGGTGGTCTGGTGGTCATCGACCGCATGCGGGAACGGCACGAACAGTGCCGCCACGCCTGCCGCCGCCACCTCCGACACGGTCATTGCGCCCGCGCGGCAGATCACCAGATCCGCCTCTGCGTATGCCGCCGCCATGTCGTCGATAAAGGGCAACGCTTCCGCCGCCACGCCAGCGGCCTGGTAGTTGGCGCGCAGCGTGTCGATCTGCTTCGCGCCGGCCTGGTGCTTGACCAGCGGGCGCTCGCCTTGCGGCAGCAGCGCCAGCGCCTTGGGCACGACCTCGTTGAGCGCCGCCGCGCCCAGGCTGCCGCCCACCACCAGCAGCCGCAGCGGGCCGGTGCGGCCGTCGTAGCGCGCCTCGGGCGCCGGCATGCGCGCCACTTCGTCGCGCACCGGGTTGCCGGTCCACTCGCTGTCCGGCAGGGCATTCGGGAAGGCGCACAGCACCCGGTCCGCCACCTTGGCCAGCACCTTGTTGGCCAGCCCGGCAATCGAGTTCTGCTCGTGCAGCACCAGCGGCCGCCCCAGCAGCGAGGCCATCATGCCGGCGGGGAACGTAATATAGCCGCCCATGCCCAGCACCACGTTGGGCCGCACCCGGCGCAGCGCCTGCAGGCTTTGCCAGAAGGCGCGCAACAGGTTCAGCGGCAGCATCAGCTTGGTCAGCGGGCCCTTGCCGCGCAGGCCGCCAAACTGGATGAACTCCATCGGGATGTCGTACTTGGGCACCAGCGTGGCTTCCATGCCGGTGCGGTTGCCCAGCCATACCACCCGCCAGCCCTGCTCACGCAGCGCGCGCGCGACCGCCAGCCCGGGGAAGACGTGCCCCCCGGTGCCGCCAGCCATCACGAGCAAGGTGCGCGGTGCGCTCATACTTTCCCTCCGCGCATCATTGAATGGTTCTGGCTACGGCCGCTGCGCTTAACTTCCTGCTTACGCAGGAAGTTAGCCTCCGCCGGAACCAAGTGATGCTGCGCTACGGTCATACCTTCCCTCCGCGCATCATCACCCGGTTCTCATAGTCGATACGCAGCAGGATCGCCAGCGCCACGCAGTTCATCAGGATGCCCGAGCCGCCGTAGCTCACCAGCGGCAAGGTCAGCCCCTTGGTGGGCAGCAGGCCCAGGTTCACGCCCATATTGATAAAGGTCTGCCAGCCAACCCAGATGCCGATGCCCTTGGCCACCAGGCCGGCAAAGGTGCGGTCGAGCTGCAGGGCGGTGCGGCCGATCTCGAAGGCGCGGCGCACCATCCAGTAGAACAGCACGATCACCACCAGCACACCCACAAAGCCGAATTCCTCGCCAATCACGGCGAGGATGAAGTCGGTATGCGCCTCGGGCAGGTAGTGCAGCTTCTCGATGCTGCCGCCCAGCCCCACCCCGGTCCACTCGCCGCGGCCGAAGGCGATCAGCGAATGGGTGAGCTGGTAAGCCTTGCCCAGCGCGTTGGCTTCTTCCCACGGGTTCAGATAGGCGAAGATCCGCTCGCGCCGCCAGGGCGACGCCGTGATCAGCAGCGCGAACGCGCCCACCGCCACGCCAACCAGGCCGGCGAACAGCTTGCCGTTGATGCCACCGAGGAAGAGGATGCCCATGGCGACGGTGGCCACCACCAGGAAGGCGCCCATGTCGGGCTCCAGCAGCAGCAGCATGCCCACCACCACCACGGCCACGCCCATCGGCAGGAAGCCCTTGCCCACGTTCTGCATCCACTCCTGCTTGCGCACGGTGTAGTTGGCGGTGTACAGCACCACCGCCAGTTTCATGAACTCGGAGGGCTGGAAGTTCATGATGCCCAGCGGAATCCAGCGCCGCGCGCCATTCACGCCCTTGCCCACGAACGGCACCAGCACGACGATCAGCATCACCAGCGCGATCACGAACAGCTTGGGCGCGTACTTATCCCAGAACTTGACCGGGATCTGGAAGGCCAGCAGGCCCATGGACAGCCCGATGAACAGCGCAAACGCGTGGCGCGCGAGGAAGTGGCTCTCGCGGTAGTTTGCATAGCGCGGCGAGTCAGGCAGCGCGATCGAGGCCGAATAGACCATCACCAGGCCAAGCGCGAGCAGCACGATCGCCACCCACAGCAGTGGCTGGTCGTATTCCATCATGCGCGAGCGCGTCGGCTTGACGCCGGACACCGCATCGCGCAAGCCGCCCCAGGCGTTGCCGATGGTGGCCCCGATAAAGCCGCTACGCTTGACCTGTGCGTCGCTCATGGCACGATCCCCCTGGACATCGCCAGTTCTTCCACCGCGGCGCGAAAGACTTCGGCACGGTGCACATAATTACGGAACATGTCGAGGCTGGCGCACGCCGGCGACAGCAGCACGGCGTCACCGCCCTGCGCCGCACTGGCGGCCAGCGTGACCGCCTGCTCCAGCGTGGCGGCATCGGCCAGCGTGACGCCAGTGTCCTGGAGCGCGCGGCGCAGATCGCCGGCATCCTTGCCGATCAGCACCACGGCGCGCGCGTACTGCGCCACCGGCGCGGCCAGCGGCGAGAAATCCTGCCCCTTGCCTTCCCCGCCGGCAATCAGCACCACCCGCTTGTCCAGGCCGGACAACGCGGCGACGGTGGCGCCCACATTGGTGCCCTTGCTGTCATCGAAGAACTCGACATCATCCACCGTGGCGACCCACTCCACGCGGTGCGGCTCGCCGCGGTACTCGCGCAGGCCATGCAGCAACGCGTTCATCGGCAGGTCGATGGCGCGGCACAGCGCCAGCGCGGCCATGGCGTTGGTAGCGTTGTGCATGCCACGGATATGCAGCGCGTCGGCAGGCATCAGGCGCTTGTGGCGCACCGGCACGGCTTGCTCGCTCTCGGCGGCCGCGGCCTTGCGGCGGCGCGGCTTGTTCTCGCCTTCGGCTTCGCTATCGGGCTCGGCCACCACCAGCCAGGGCATGCCGCCCTCGCGCTGGACGCCGAAGCAACCCGGGAATTCGGGCAGATCAGTGCCGAAGGTCACCAGTGCGCTGGCCGGGCGGGCCATATCCAGGCTGAGCCGGTCATTGCGGTTCAGGATCTGCAGGCAGCCGGCTTCGCCGGGCGCCGGCACCGGGCCGAAGATCCGGGCCTTGGCGGCGGCATAGGCTTCCATGCTGCCGTGCCAGTCAAGATGGTCCTGGGTGATGTTGAGCACCGTGGCCGCGTGCGGCGCCAGCGTATGCGTGGTCTCCAGCTGGAAGCTCGACAGTTCCAGCACCCAGACCTCGGGCAGCGTGGCCGAGGCGATGCAGGCGGCCAGCTTGTCCAGCGCCGACGGACTGATATTTCCCGCCACCGCCACGCTCTTGCCAGCGCGCTCCACCAGGCGGCCGGTCAGCGCGGTAGTGGTGGTCTTGCCGTTGGTGCCGGTGATGGCCAGCAGCTTCGGCGCGTAGCCCGACTCTGCCCGCAGATGCGCGAGCGCGCGCGCGAACAGCTCGATTTCGCCCCATACTGGAATGCCACGCTCGCGCGCCACTGCCAGCAGCGCGGCGGTATCGCTCTCCAGCGGCGACAGGCCAGGGCTGATCGTCACCAGTTCGATGCCGTCGAGCAGCGCTTCGGCCAGGGCGCCGCCATGAAACTCGGCCGAGGGCAGCTCGGCCTGCAGGAAGACCAGGTTGGCGGGAGCCTCGCGCGTGTCGGCAACGCGCACGGGGGCACCATACAGGCCGCACCAGCGCGCCATCGCCAGCCCCGATTCGCCGAGGCCCAGCACCAGCACATGAGGTTTTTGCAACTCGCCAAACACTTCGATTCCCGCCTTTCTTGCGTTACTGCGTTAATAGATACGGATACGCGCTGGTTTCAGCGCAACTTGAGCGACGACAGCCCGATCAGCACCAGCAACATGGTGATGATCCAGAAGCGCACCGTCACCTGCGTTTCCTTCCAGCCCGACAATTCAAAGTGGTGGTGCAGCGGCGCCATCTTGAACAACCGCCTGCCCTCGCCGTAGCGCCGCTTGGTGATCTTGAACCAGCCCACCTGCAGCATCACCGACAACGTTTCCACCACGAAGATGCCGCCCATCACGAACAGCACAATCTCCTGGCGCACGATCACTGCCACCGTGCCCAGCGCGCCGCCCAGTGCCAGCGCGCCAACGTCGCCCATGAAGACCTGGGCCGGGTGCGCGTTGAACCAGAGGAAGGCCAGCCCCGCCCCCGCCAGCGCCGAGCAAAAGATCAGCAATTCGCCGGCCCCGGGAATATGGGGGAACAGCAAGTACTTGCTGTAGACCGAACTGCCCATCACGTAAGCAAACACGCCCAGCCCGCTGCCGACCAGCACCACCGGCATGATCACCAGGCCGTCCAGCCCATCGGTCAGGTTCACCGCATTGCTCGAACCCACGATCACCAGATAGGTCAGCACGATGAAGCCGGCCACGCCCAGCGGATAGCTCACTTCCTTGAAGAAAGGCACGATCAGGTTGGACTTGTAAGGCATGTCGAGCGACAAACCGCCTTCGACCCAGCCCAGGAACAGGTCCCACACCCGCACATTGCTGCTTTCCGATACCGAGAACGCCAGGTAGACCGCGGCCACCAGGCCGATCAGGGTCTGCCAGAAAAACTTCTCGCGGCTCGACATGCCGCGCGGATCGCGATAAACCACCTTGCGGTAGTCATCCACCCAGCCGATCGCGCCGTAGCCCAGGGTCACCAGCATCACGACCCAGATAAAGCGATTGCCCCAGTCGCACCACAGCAACGTGGAGATAGCGATCGACACCAGCACCAGCACGCCGCCCATGGTGGGCGTGCCGGCCTTGACCAGGTGCGACTGCGGGCCGATGGTGCGCACCGCCTGGCCGATCTTGAGTTCGGTCAGCTTGCGGATCACCCACGGCCCAAGGCCGAGCCCGATCAAAAGCGCGGTGAGGTTAGCCATCACCGCGCGGAAGGTCAGGTAGTTGAAGACCCGCAGGAAGCTGTAGTCGTTTTGCAGCCACTGGGCCAGAGCCAATAACATCGTGTGTCCGTATTCCTTTCGACAACCACCCAGCGGCGCCGGGCTATCTGACTGATTGCGTAAATAACTATTGATGACGATTAATGCGCGGGAGTGTTTGCGACCAGCGCATCGACCATCCGTTCCATCCGCATGAACCGAGATCCCTTCACCAGTACCGCGCTTGCTGCCGCCACGGCACCGTCCTTGTCTTGCGCCAACGCCTGGGCGAGGTCCTCGGCCCGCTCGAAATACCGGGCTGTGGCGCCGAATGCCTGCACGGCGTGCACCATGGCCTCGCCGGTTGCCCACAGCGCCTCGATGCCGCGCGCGTTCGCGTAGGCGCCGATCTCTGTGTGAAAGGCCGGCCCCTGGTCACCCACTTCACCCATGTCGCCCAGCACCAGCAAACGCGGCGCGGCAAACCCGGCCAGCACGTCGATAGCCGCTCGTACCGAATCGGGATTGGCGTTGTAGCTGTCATCGATCACCAGCGTGCCGCCGGTGGCATGCTTGACCTGCAGCCGGCCCTTGACCGCGGCAAACCCGGCCAGCCCTGCCTGGATCGCCTCGATGCCGACGCCCGCGCCCAGCGCGCAGGCGATCGCCGCCAGCGCGTTGCGCACGTTGTGGGTGCCAAGCACCGACAGGCGGACCTCGAACGCAGCACCAGGCGCGCTGACCTGCATCACTTGCACGCCGTCGTCCAGAGCCACATCGGCGCGGACATCGGCGCTGGCATCCAGGCCAAACGACAGCACGCGGCGCGCACCGGCTGCCTGGCGCCAGATGCCGGCATGCGCGCCGCCGCCTTCGGCGTCGAGCGGGAACACCGCCACGCCGTCTGCGGGCAACGCCGCAATCGCCGCGGCGTGTTCATGCGCCACGGCCTCCACGTTCACCATGAACTCCTGGTGCTCGCGCTGCGCGTTGGTCACCACCGCCACGGTAGGCTGTGCGATGCTGGCCAGGTAGACGGTCTCACCCGGGTGGTTCATGCCGAGCTCGAGCACGGCGAGCCGGTGCACGGCGGACAGCCGCAGCACGGTCAGCGGCAGGCCGATATCGTTGTTCAGGTTGCCGCCCGTTGCCAGGCGGGCGCCCTCCCCTACCGCCGCCGCGAAGATCGCGGCGATCATCTCCTTGACGGTGGTCTTGCCGTTGCTGCCCGTCACCGCGACCGCGGGCAGGCTGAAACGGCGGCGCCAGCCGGCGGCCAGCTGGCCCAGCGCCAGGCGGGTATCGGGCACCACGATGGCGGAAATGCCAAGCGCGGCGTCGGGCTCACGGTCCACCAGCACCGCGGCGGCGCCACGCGCCACCACGTCGGCCAGGAAATCGTGCGCATCGAAGCGCTCGCCCTTGAGCGCGACAAACAGGTCGCCGGGCTGGACCGTGCGGCTGTCAGTCAGCACGCGCGAGAACGCCCGGCTGGCTGCGCCATCGGGCCCGGAAAGACGCGCGCCGGCGATCCAGCCGGCGGCTTGCTGCAAATCGGTCATGGTGTATTGCGTCATGCTGACACCCCACGCGTGCCCAGCGTCAGCCGGACATGCTCGCGGTCGGAGAAAGGCCGCTTGCGGCCCTGCACCTCCTGGGTGGCTTCGTGCCCCTTGCCGGCCACCAGCACCACATCGGCTACGGTGGCGTGCTTGATGGCATACAGGATGGCAGCTGCGCGGTCCTCGATCAGGTGCGCGCGGCTGCGGTCGGCCATGCCGTCGGCAATGGCGTTCAGGATGTCTTGCGGGTCTTCGCTGCGCGGGTTGTCGCTGGTCAGCACCACCTCGTCGGCAAGCCGCTCGGCCACTTCGCCCATCAGCGGGCGCTTGATCGGGTCGCGGTCGCCGCCACAGCCGAACACGCACCACAGCCGGCCCTTGCGGGCCTGGGCCACGGGGCGCAGCGCGTCCAGCGTCTTTTCCAGTGCATCCGGGGTGTGGGCGTAATCGACCACTGCCAGCGGCCCGTCCTGGCCGCCATGGCTGCCGCCGAACAACTCCATGCGGCCGTCGACCGGCTTGAGGGTGCGCAGCGCGTCGATGGCAGCGGCCCAGGCAATGCCGTTGGCCAGCGTGGCGCCCAGCACGGCGAGCAGGTTGCTGACATTGAAAGCGCCGATCATCGGCGTGCTGACATCGGCGCTGCCGAAACTGCCATCCACATGGAAGGCCGTGCCGGCAGCGGTGGCGCGCACGTTGGTCGCGCGCAGCCACTGGCCTGTCTTGCGGGTAGGGGCGGCCGCGCCATCGATGCCGTATTCGATCACCTGCGCGGCGAGCGCGGGATTGGCCAGCAGGCGCCCCCCCATGGCATCGTCGCGGTTGATCACGGCGGCACGCAGGCCGGGCCATTGGAACAGCAGGGCCTTGGCCGCCTCGTACTCGGCCATGGTGCCGTGGTAGTCGAGATGGTCCTGGGTCAGGTTGGTCAGCACCGCCACCGCAAAGTGCGTGCCGGCCACGCGGCCTTGCTCCAGGCCGTGCGAGGACACTTCCATGGCGACCGCGCGCGCGCCGGCGCCATGCAGCGCGGCCAGGCTGTCCTGCAGCTGGACGGCGTCGGGCGTGGTGAAGCCGGTCGCCGTGAGCGCATCAGGAAAACCGGTGCCAAGCGTGCCGATGGTGGCGCAGCGCTTGCCCGCGGCCTGCAGCACGCGCGCCAGCCACTGGCAACACGACGTCTTGCCATTGGTGCCGGTGATGCCGGTCACGGCGAGATCGCGCGCGGCGTTGTCATACCAGCTGGCCGCAATCGGGCCGGCGAACTGGTGCAGGCCCGACACGCCAAGATGCGGCACGCCTTCGCCATGCGGCCAGGCGAAACCATCGGCCTCAAAGACCACGGCGCTGGCGCCGCGGGCGATCGCCTGGGCGATATGGGGGCGCCCATCGGTCGACAGGCGCGCATTGCCCAGCACATAGGCAAAGAACACGTCGCCCTGGGCCAGACGGCGCGTGTCGCCCGTCAGCTTGGCGCCGGCGGGCGCGTGCTGGCGCAGCCAGGCCAAGGCATCGCCAGCCTGCGCGGCCACTTCGAGGGGGAGCAGCGTACGGGTCATTGCGTCGCGCTCCACGGTTCGCTTTCCTGCACCTTGTCGCTCACGACCAACTGACGGATCGGCGAATCCGGTTGCACATTGAGCGCGCGTAGCGCGCCGCCGGCAATCGCGGAGAAGGCCGGGCCCGCAGCGGCGCCACCATAGTGGCTGCCGGAGGTAGGCTCATCCACGCTCACGGCCACGATCACGCGCGGGTTGGACATCGGCGCCAGGCCGATGAAGGAAGCCCGGTACTTGCTGCGGTCGTAGCCGCGGCCCACGTGCTTGTACGCCGTGCCCGTCTTGCCGCCAACCCGGTAGCCCATCACCTGGGCTTCAGGCGCAGTGCCGCCAGGCGCCGTCACCGTCTCCAGCATGGCCCGCACCTGGCGCGCCACCTCGGGCGACAGCACGCGCTCGCCAGTGACCGGGCCCTGGTTCCGGAACATGGTGACCGGGATCAGTTCGCCATCATGGGCGAAGATGGTGTAAGCGTGGGCGATCTGGAACAGCGACACCGACAGGCCGTAGCCATAGGACATGGTCGCCTGCTCGATGGGCCGCCAGCTCTTGTACGGGCGCACCCGTCCGGCCACGGCGCCGGGGAAGCCGATCTTGGGCGCCTGGCCCAGACCCACGCTCATATACATATCCCACATTTCCTGTGGTTTGAGCAGCATCGAAATCTTGGTCGTGCCGATGTTGCTGGACTTCTGGATGATGCCGGCCACGGTCAGCGCCCCGTAGTTGTGGGTGTCGCTGATGGTGGCGCCTTCGTAGTTGAACTTGCCGGTCGTGGCAAATACCGTCGACGGCGTGACGCGCTTGAGCTGCAGCGCCAGGCCGATCGTGATCGGCTTCATCATCGAGCCCGGCTCGAAGGTGTCGGTCAGGACTCGGTTGCGCAGCTGCTCGCCCGACAGGCGGGTGCGGTCGTTGGGGTTGTAGGTCGGCCAGTTGGCCAGCGCCAGCACCTCACCGGTCTGCGCGTCGAGCACCACAGCGCTGGCCGCCTTCGCCTTGCTGCGCTCGACGATGGCCTTGACCTCGTTGTAGGCCAGGTACTGGATCTTGGCGTCGATGGAGAGCTGCTGGTCCTCGCCGTCGCGCGGCGTCTTGAGGATGCCCACATCCTCCACCACGCGGCCAAGGCGGTCCTTGATCACCTGGCGCGCGCCGGACTTGCCGGCCAGCACGCCCTCGCGCGCCAGCTCCACGCCTTCCTGGCCGCGGTCTTCGACATTGGTAAAGCCGACGATGTGCGCCATCGCCTCGCCTTCCGGATAGAAGCGCTTGTATTCACGGGTCTGGTGAATGCCTTCGATCTTGAGCGCGGCGATCTTGTCCGCGACATCCTGCAGCACCTGGCGCTTCAGGTAGACGAAGCTCTTGTCTTCCGTGAATTTGCGGCGCAGCTCCTTGTCGCTCATGTCGAGCAGCTTGCTCAACTGGCGGATCTTGTCAGCATCGATCTCGTCGGGCACGTCCTCCGGGACCGCCCAGATGGCCTTCACGGGCAAGCTGGTCGCCAGCACCAGCCCATTGCGGTCGAGGATCTTGCCGCGCGTTGCGGGCAGCTCGAGCGTGCGCTGGAAGCGCTTCTTGCCTTCGGCCTCGTAGAACTGGTTGCCCGGGCCCTGGATCCAGAGCGCGCGCCCAGCCAGGGCGACGAAGGCGGCGAACATCATGAACACCACCAGCTTCGAGCGCCACATCGGCAGGCGCAGGCCAAGCACGGGGCTAGCGGCGAACTGGCCGGTGCGCGGGCGCGAAGGGTTGCCGCGCTGGGCGTTTTGCGAGGGCCGGGCGATGGTCATGGCTTACTCCCCTCGGGTGCTGCAGCCGCGGGCGCGCTGGCGGGCGGCGCGTCCAGCACCACGCCGGCCAGGTATTGGGTCCTGCCGGGAAGCACCGGCGTCATCTTCAACTGTGTCCGGGCTGCGTCCGCGATGCGCGCGCTCTTGCCGAGCGAGCTCTGCTGGTACTGCAAGCGGGACCAGTCGATGTCGAGCTGCTTTTCTTCCGCTTGCGCGCGCTCGTGGGCGACGAACAGGGTGCGGGCTTGGTGCTGCGCGCTCACCAGCGAGAGCGCGCACAGCATCAGGGCAGCCAGCAGGAAGAAAGTCAGGCGGTTCATGGGCGGCCCGCCTTCTGGGTGGAAGCGGACGTAGGGGACGCCGGGGACGGCAGCTTCTCGGCCACGCGCATCACCGCGGAGCGGGCACGCGGATTGGCGGCAACCTCTTCGGCGCCCGGCTTGACCCGGCCGAGCAGCTTCAGCGTGGGCTGCGGCAGCTGGTCCGCGCGCAGGGGCGCGCGGCGCATGGCGGGATCGGCATTCTGCTGCGGACGGGCGTGCGCCTGCATGAACCGCTTGACGATGCGGTCCTCAAGCGAATGAAAACTGATGACCACCAGCCGTCCGCCTTCCTGCAACAAGTCGTAAGCGGCGCTCAGGCCGCTTTCGAGGTCCGCAAGCTCTTGATTGACGTGAATCCGTAGAGCCTGAAAGGTGCGGGTCGCAGGGTCCTGACCCTTCTCGCGTGTTTTGACGGCTTTCGCCACGAGCGCGGCAAGCTCGGCAGTAGTGGCAAGCGGTCCGCCATGGCCGGGTTCGCTCCGGCGAGCAACAACCGCCTTTGCAATCTGTACAGCAAACCGTTCTTCCCCATAGTCCCGTATCACCCTTGCGATGTCTTGCTCATCCGCTTGCGCCAGCCACTGCGCGGCGGTCATGCCGCGCGTGGTGTCCATGCGCATGTCCAGCGGTCCCTCGAAGCGAAAGGAAAACCCCCGCTCCGCGTCGTCGATCTGGGGTGAGCTGATGCCCAGGTCGAGCAATATCCCGGCGACCTTTCCCCGGCCCGCCAGCGCCGCCGGCATCTCGGCGAAGCTGGTGTGCTCAATGGAGAAGCGGGCATCCTTGATGGTGCCCGCCTCTGCGATTGCTGCCGGATCCTTGTCGAAGGCCACCAGTGCCCCGGCCGGGCCCAGCCGGGCCAGAATTGCCCGGCTGTGCCCCCCTCTGCCGAAGGTGCCGTCCACATAGACGCCATCGGGCCGCCAGACCAGGGCTTCGACAGCCTCGTCCAGCAACACGGTGCGATGGCGCAGGGCGGTGGTCCCCGGCGTTTGGGTTGAGCTCATGACCTCGTCAGAAAGAGAAATTCTTTAATGCTTCCGGCATGCCCTGCGCCATCGCCTGCTGTTCCTTGGCGGCGTAGGTTGCGGCATCCCAGACTTCGAAATGGCTGCCCATACCGAGCAGCATGACTTCCTTGTCGAGCAAAGCGGCGCTACGCAGCTCGGGGGCGATCAGCACCCGGCCCGCGCCGTCCATGTCGACATCAGCGGCATTGCCCAGGAAGATGCGCTTCCACCAGTGCGCGTCCATCGGCAAAGCCGCTATGCGACCACGGAAGTTTTCCCATTCAGGGCGCGGAAACAGCAGCAGGCAGCCGTCCGGGTGCTTGGTCAGCGTTACCCGGCCCTCGGCCTGCTGTTGTAGCGCTTCACGGTGCCGCGCCGGAATCGACATCCGGCCCTTGGCATCCAGTGACAGCGCCGATGCGCCCTGAAACAAGCTAGCTCCCCGGTCCGCGCCGGCATGCTTGCCACCGGCTGGCGCGTGAATCCTTTAAATCCGACGTTGGGCGATGATCCCATAGCCAGACTGCGTTTTCACACAAAAACACACTTCCTCACACTATTTCCCACTTTAGAGGAAGCGATTTCACGGGTCAAGGCTCGTTGTGGGGCAACAATCCGGGTTTTTTTAATTAGAACAATGACTTAGCGCGCACACCTCGCGCACCGAAAAAGTGAATTCCCAATGAAATGAAGATCTTATGGAAGAAAGCAGAGAAACCACCTGAGAACAACTGAGGAAGGAACTGCCTGCAGCAGGAAAAACGGCCGAGCCGGACCGATGGAAGGATACAACGTTTTCGCGTCTACCCCGCGTGCGGGGGGGTACCTGGCTTACCGGCGCACGAGGCGCCGGGGCGGGGCTTCCCGCCTCCGTCGCCGTCCCTCAGATCCGATACGCGGCGGTGGTCATCACCTTGGAGGCCGCCCGCATCATCGCGCGCACCGGCGAGGGCAGCGGCATGCCGCCCGCCTCGCGGGCGGCGGCGCCGTGCCTCACCTCGTCATCGCGCATCTGCTCCAGGATCGCGCGCGACCGGTCGTCGGCAACGGGGATCTGCTCGAGATGGCCATTCAGGTGCTGCTCGACCTGGTACTCGGTCTCGGAGACGAATCCCAGGCTGACGCGGTCGCCCGCTCGCCCCGCCGCCCAGCCGATGGCAAACGCGCCCGCGTACCAGAGCGGGTTGAGCAGGCTGGGACGCGAGCCGAGCTCGCGCAGGCGTTCGGCGCACCAGCCGAGATGGTCTTCTTCCTCGCGCGCGGCCTCATCCATCTGCGCGCGAACCTGCGGCGTGCGCGCGGTCAGCTTCTGGGCCTGGTAAAGGGCCTGCGCGCAGACCTCACCCACGTGATTGATGCGCATGAGCCCGGCCACGTGGCGGCGTTGCGTCTCGTCGAGGCTCTGCGCATCGGGCGCAAGCGCCTCGGCAGGATTGGCGCGGCTGGCGCGGGTGACGCCTGCGATCGCGCGCAAGGCCACATCGAATTCGCGAATCAAGGTATCCATGGATGCATGGCTGGTGGTTGCTCGGAGCGGTTCCGCGTCCCACGCCCTGGCGAAGGGGGAAATGGACCGATGAATACGCCCTCGGGATTTCCCGCATTGTACCGTGGCGGACTTGCCGGGCCTCTCCCGCGTGGCCCGTGCCGGCAAGGGCCAGATACTCCAAAACCCTGAGTTGTGAAAAGCTGACAAGGGCAGTGAACCCGATTGTGAATCGAAGGCGGTTTGTTACAGTAGTTGGCAGCTTCTGACGAAGTTGGGTAAGCGGAAAATGGAGACTCAGGAGGTTTCTCCGCTGGCCACCAATAATTCTTACACGGAGATCATCGAGCATGAAAAAATCGCTTCTCGCGCTGGCTGCGTTGGGTGCATTCGCGGGTGCCGCACAGGCCCAGTCCAGCGTGACGCTGTACGGCGTTGCGGATATGAACCTCGAATACGTCAATCACCTCGGCGTTGCACCGTCGGCCGCCAACGGCTTCAACACCGGTCGCGGCAACTCTGTCTTTCGCATGTCCTCCGGCGGCCTGTCCGGCTCGCGTTGGGGCCTGCGCGGCGTGGAAGACCTGGGTGGCGGCCTGAAGGCGCTGTTCGTGCTCGAAAACGGCTTCTCCCTCGACACCGGCTCGCTGCAGCAAGGCGGCCGCCTGTTCGGTCGTCAAGCGTATGTGGGTATCGAAAGCGCCCAGGCTGGCCGCTTCACCTTTGGTCGCCAGTACACCACGCTGTTCGACCTGCTCGCCAACTTCTCGCCCAGCGGCTACGCCACCCAGTATGAGCCGGTGGTCGCCCAGCTCGGCCTGAACTTCCGCTCCGACAACACCGCCAAGTACACGGGCGTATTCGGTCCGGTGACCGCGATCGCGCACTGGTCCTTCGGCAACGGCGTGGCAGGCAACGGCGAAGTCCCGGGCCAGTTCCGCCGCGACACCGGCTACGGCGCCGGCGTGGGCTATGCTGCCGGTCCGTTCGGCGCAACCATCGCCTACGACCAGTACAACCCGACCCTGAGCGCGACCGGCGACACCGGCACGTTCAAGAAGGCGGCAGTGGCAGGCAGCTATGCCTTCGGCCCGGCCAAGATCATGGGCGGCTATCGCTGGGGCCAGGCCAAGGCACAGAACGGCGCACCCATTCTGCGCGACAACTACTACTGGATCGGTGCCAACTACCAGGTCACCGCACCGCTGGGCCTGACGCTGCAGTACAACTATGACGACGTCAAGAACCTCGGCGGCGTCAACGTCAAGAACCCGTGGCAGGTTTCGTTCATCGCCGATTACAACCTGTCCAAGCGCACCGACGTCTACCTGACGGCCGCGTACGCGAAGAACGCCGGCCTGAATTTCGACACCTCGGCAATCAGCTTCGCCAACGGCTACTTCCTCGGCTCCAACAACGACAACATGCTGGGCGTCGGCGTCGGTATCCGCCACAAGTTCTAAGCGCATCCGCGCGGCACTGCAAAGGCACCTTCGGGTGCCTTTTTTCATGGCGCTGCCTCGCCTTCCTGTCCTAGGGCATCACCTTATCGGCACATTGTTATGCCGACACTACAATGCAGCAGCCCTCCGGATGTACCGGCGATGCGTACCACGCCATCGCGCCATCGCGCCATCGCGCCATCGCGCCATCGCGCCGTCCGGCAAAACGCAGGCACCCATAAGGAGACCCCATGCACCGCACCCGCCGCCGCGCGACCCAAAGGCTGCTTGCCACCCTCGCCGGTGCCTGCCTTGGCCCCCTTGCCTGGCAAGCGCCCGCGCAAGCCGCGGATCCCTACCCCAGCAAGCCGATCCGCCTGGTGGTGCCGTTCCCCGCCGGCGGCACGACAGACATCCTGGCGCGCGCAGTGGCCGCCGAGCTGTCGAAGCTCCAGGGCTGGAACGTAGTCGTCGACAACCGGCCGGGCGCGGGCGGCAACATCGGCACCGACATGGTCGCCAAGGCGGCGCCGGACGGCTACACGCTGCTGATGGGCACGGTGGGCACGCATGGCATCAACCAGTCTCTGTACGGCAAGCTGCCGTTCGACCCGGTCAAGGACTTCACCCCCATCACCGAGGTGGCCTCGGTGCCCAATGTGCTGGTGGTCAACCCCGCCTTCGCGCAGCAAAACCGCATCAACAGCGTCACCGACCTGATCGCGTATGCGCGCGCCAACCCGGGCAAACTCAATATGGCGTCGAGCGGCAACGGTACCTCGATCCACCTGGCAGGCGAGCTGTTCAAGACCCAGACCCGTACCTTCATGGTGCACTTCCCCTACAAGGGCAGCGGCCCGGCCCTGACCGACCTGGCCGGCGGCACCATGCAGCTCATGTTCGACAACCTGCCCTCGTCGATGGCGCTGATCAAGAGCGGCAAGCTCAAGGCGCTGGCGGTCACCAGCGCCAAACCCTCGCCGGCGCTGCCGGGTGTGCCAACGGTGGCAGAGGCGGCCCGCCTGCCGGGCTTCGAGGCCAGTTCCTGGTTCGGCTTGCTGGCGCCTGCCGGCACGCCGCATGAGGTCGTCGCGCGCGTCCAGCAGGAAGTCACGCGCGCGCTGGCCACGCCGGCCATGCGGGAAAAGATGCTGGCCCAGGGCGCCGACCCGGTCGGCAACACGCCGGAGCAGTTCGCCGCCTTTATCCGCGCCGAGCTCACCAAGTGGGCCAAGGTGGTCAAGGACTCGGGCGCCAAGGTGGATTGAGGCGCGCGCCGGCCCGTGGCGGCGTGCGAGCGCATATACTTGAGGCATCAAACAACCAGCGTGCCGCGATGCCCACCCCACCTGCCGCCGAGGCCCCGCCCAAGGCCGGCGCCGAAGAAGCGCCGGTCGATCTCGAAACCAGCGCCGACGATAACGCCCACGACGCCCTGCGCCTGTGGCTGCGCCTGCTGACCTGCACCAATCTGGTCGAGGCCGACATCCGCTCCCGGTTGCGCCAGGATTTCGCCTGCACCCTGCCGCGCTTTGACCTGATGTCCCAGCTCGACCGCCATCCGGAGGGCCTGAAGATGGGCGAGCTGTCGCGCCGCATGATGGTCACCGGCGGCAACGTCACCGGCATCACGGACCAGCTCCAGCAAGAAGGCCTGGTCTCGCGCGAGGCTTTGCCAAGCGATCGCCGCGCTTACCTGATCCGGCTCACGCCGGCCGGACGCACCGCGTTTTCCAAGATGGCGCGCGCGCATGAAGACTGGATCGAGCAATTGTTCGGCGGCCTGCCCCAGACCGACCGGCGCGCGCTGTTCCGCTTGCTGGGCCGGCTCAAGACCGGGCTGGTTAGCGCATGAACGCAGGCCGCTCGGGACCGGGCACGCTTTGCGCCTCGCTGCTGACGCTGCTCCTCGCGGCTTGCCAGAGTACGCCGCCAGGACCCGAGGTGTCACCGCTCAACGTCACCATCAAACTAGGGCGCATCGGCGCAAAGACGCTGGTGGGCCAGGTCGACATGCCGGACAACGGTGCGGTGAGCACCGCCGTGGGCGTTGGCGGCGGCGCATGGAACGGCGGTGGCTGGAGCGGCGCAGGCGTTGGCTTTTCCGTCGACCTGAACTCGTTGTTACGCCCGCAGCCGCGCATGGACCTGTTCCAGTACACGGTGGCGCCACTGGATGGCAGCGGTGGCAACGTCATCGTCAATGGCCCTGCGGCGCCTGGACTGGAACCCGGCGCCTGCGTGCGGATGGTCTATCCCGACGGCGCCGCCGAGCCGCTGCTCGTGCCCTCGCGGGAATGCTGACGCGCCCCGCTGAATGAAAAACGGCCTCCCTTGCGGGAGGCCGTTCCTGCTGCGGCGTGCGTGGCTGGCTTGCGCTCTTCGCTCAGGCCGCCTTGCGGCTGTCGCGCAGCTCGCGGCGCAGTATCTTGCCCACATTGGTCTTGGGCAACTCGCTGCGGAACTCCACGAACTTGGGCCGCTTGTAGCCAGTCAGGCGCTCCTTGCAGAAGGCGATCAGCTCGGCTTCCGTCAGCGCGGGATCCTTGCGGACCACGTACAGCTTGACCACTTCGCCCGAATGCTCGTCGGGCACGCCCACCGCTGCCACCTCCAGCACGCCCGGGCACTCTGCGGCCACGCCTTCGACCTCGTTCGGGTACACGTTGAAGCCGGACACCAGGATCATGTCCTTCTTGCGGTCGACGATCTTGGTGTAGCCGCGCGCGTCCATCACACCGATGTCGCCGGACTTGAAGAAGCCGTCGGCCGTCATGACCTTGGCGGTCTCGTCCGGGCGGTTCCAGTAGCCGGCCATCACCTGCGGGCCGCGGATGCAGATCTCGCCAGCCTGGCCGAGCGGCACGTCCGCGCCGTCGTCGTCGCGAATGGCGATGTCGGTCGACGGCAGCGGCAGGCCGATGGTGCCGGAAAACGCGTCGGAATCAGTCGGGTTGCAGGTCGCCGAAGGCGAGGTCTCCGACAGGCCGTAGCCCTCGATGATCGGGCAGCCCGTCCTGGCCAGCCACTTCTTGGCCACCGCTTCCTGCACCGCCATGCCCCCGCCGTTGGCCACGCGCAAGCCGGAGAAGTCGACCTTGTCGATATCCGGGCTGTTGATCAGCGCGTTGTACAGCGTATTGACCGCCGGGAACATGTTGAACTTGTACTTCTGCAGCTCCTTGATGAAACCGGGGATATCGCGCGGATTGGGGATCAGCACGCTCAGGCCGCCGCTGCGCATGCCCAGCAGGCAGCAGACCGTCAGCGCGAAGATATGGTACAGCGGCAGCGCCGTGATGGTGATCACCTGGTCGATCGGTGCACCCTTGGCCAGCGCCGGCTGCATCCAGGCTTCGGACTGCAGCACGTTGGAGACGATGTTCCGGTGCAGCAGCACGGCGCCCTTGGACACGCCAGTGGTGCCACCGGTGTATTGCAGGAAGGCGACGTCGTCCGGGCCCGTGGTGGCGGGCTGCAACTGCATGCCGCGCCCCTCTGCCAGCACTGCGTTGAAGCGCACGCAGTTGGGCAGTTCCCACGCCGGCACCATCTTCTTGACGTTGCGTACCACGAAATTGACGATCGCGCCCTTGAGGCCGCCCAGCAGGTCGCCCATGCTGGCCACCACCACATGCTTGACCGGCGTGGCGGGCAGCACTTGCTGCAGCGTGGTGGCGAAGTTCTCGAGGATGACGATGGCTTCGGCGCCGCTGTCCTTGAGTTGATGCTCGAGTTCGCGCGGGGTGTAGAGCGGATTGACGTTGACGACGACAAAGCCGGCACGCAGCACCGCGGCCAGCACCACCGGATACTGCAGCACGTTGGGCATCATGATGGCCACGCGCGCGCCCGGCTTGAGCCCGCGCGACTGCAGCCACGCCGCGAATTGCCGCGACATGCGGTCAAGTTCGCCGTAGGTGATCGACTTGTCCATGCACACAAAGGCACGGCGATCAGCATAGGTGCGGAAGGACGCCTCGAGCAATTCGGCCAGCGAGCGGAACTCACTGCTATCGATCTCGGCAGGCACGCCGGCCGGGTAATGCTTCAGCCACAGTCTTTCCATGCACCGTCTCCTGATTTTCTGAATGGTCGTTCGATTTTCGACAGATGCTAAACGCGCGACCCGGTTAAGACAACACGTTAGATGAAGTCCTCTGGACCTTC
Organism: Cupriavidus sp. GW821-FHT02F09; assembly: GCF_059421605.1. Lineage (NCBI taxonomy): Bacteria > Pseudomonadati > Pseudomonadota > Betaproteobacteria > Burkholderiales > Burkholderiaceae > Cupriavidus > Cupriavidus sp. GW821-FHT02F09. The sequence continues at coordinate 20,900 of NZ_JBWKVH010000015.1, read as the reverse complement.
CTCATCGTCTGACGTGAAGTTTAGCGCACAGTTCAACCCGGACTGGGGAATTCCCCTAGCGGCTTGCGCTAGGCCGCTACGAAAAGCCTTGCCGAAGTCAGGCGTTCACCGGCAACACCATCTTCATCATGCTCGTGGCCAGCTCTTGCGCCAGCGCCTGTGCCTCCATGCGTTCAGGCTGGTGCCAGGTGTACATGAAGCCAACCACGCTGCCGATCGCATGCGCGGTCACACGCGCGTCGCCATAACTGAACACGCCCGTGCGCTTGCCTTCCTCCAGCAGCGCATAGAGGTCGCGGTAGAAGGCGCGCGCCATATTGCCCAGCCACGTCACCGTTTCCGGCCGCAGGTACTGGTTGTCGCGAAAGCTGAGCGTGGCGGGCACGTAGCAGGCAATGCAACGCCGCGCCATTTCCAGCAGGCAGGTATGCAGGCGCTCGCGCACCGGCAGCGCCGGGTCGGCGGTCTCGCGGATGACCGGCAGGCAGGTCTGCGCGGACTCGCGGCACAAGATGTCGAAGATCTCGTACTTGTCGGTGAAGTAGTAGTACACCGCCGGCTTGGTCACGCCCAGCGCGCGGCACAGGTCGTTCATCGTCATGCCGGGATAGCCCTTGGTATAGAACAGCTGGGCAGCGGCATCGAGGATCTGGCGGCGGCGCGCTTCCTGCCGCTCGGCGATATGCGAGCGGGCAGGTACGGCGTCCGGAGCGATCTCCGGAGCGGCCTCGGCGGCGGGAGCGGTTTTCTGTGCAGTCGGCATGACGCGATTCTCGCATGGCGCCGCGGCTGGAAGGCCCGGCAGTCCGTTTTGGCGTTGACCCTCTCCCCCTGAAACCTGGATTCACGCGGGCGGCACCTGGCTTGACGCATGACGGCAATGCCAATACGATCATACCCAAGGGTAAACAAATATACCAAAGAGTAAATTTCGCCAACCCAAGCCGGCTTGGCGGCCCATCAGCAAGGAGACACCGCCAATGGACGAAACGACCTACCTGGCCGACATGCATGCGCGCTGGCAGCGCGCATGGCCCGAGCGCACCCCGCGCACGCCGCAATATCCGCTGGGGCGCCAGCCGCTCACGGACATGCTGCGCCACTGGGGCCGCACCCGGCCAGACCGCCCCGCGGTGATCTTCTACGGCCACGAAACCACCTACGCGGAGCTGGACGCGCAGAGCGAGCGCTGCGCCGCGCTGCTGGCAGCACACGGCGTCGGCGCCGGTGACCGCGTGGCGGTGCTGATGCCGAACTGCCCGCAGTTCCACATCGTGTTCTTCGGCATCCTCAAGCTGGGCGCCGTGTACGTGCCGATCAGCCCGCTCTCGCAGCGCGCCGAGTTGCAGCACGCGCTCACCGACAGCACGCCGCGCGCGCTGATCGCGCTGGACCAGCTGGTGCCGCTGGTGCGCGAAACGCGCGCCGCGCTGGGCGCGCAGGATCCGCTCGCCCTGCTGTTTTCGACCAGCTTTGCCGACGTGATTCCCACCGAGCCCACATTGCCGCTGCCGCCCATGGTGCAGGCCCCGCGCCATGACTGCGAAGCGGACGGCCACGCCATCGACCTGCTGTCCGCGATGGCGGCGTGCACGCACGCAGCCCCTGCCACACCGGCCTCGCTCGATGCCGTGGCCGCGCTCAACTACACTGGCGGCACCACGGGCCTGCCCAAGGGCTGCATCCACACCCAGGGCGATATGGTGGACATGGCGGCCGCGTTCGGCGCGGTCTCGCTCGACATCGCCGACGACAGCGTCATGCTGGGCTTCTTCCCCGAGTTCTGGATCGCGGGCGAAAACCTCTGCCTGATCTTCCCCGCCTTCTTCGGCATCCCGCTGGTGCTGCTGGCGCGCTGGGATCCCGAGACCTTCATGGCGGCGGTGCAGCGCTACCAGGTCACCAACGCGTCGATGCTGGTGGACAACGCGGTGGAAGTGATGGAGCACCCGCACGCGGCGCAGTACGCATTGCGCTCGCTGCGCTACGTGGGCGTATCGTCCTTCGTCAAGAAGCTCAACCTGCCTTATCGCCGCGCGTGGCAGGCGCTGACCGGCTCGGTCATCGCCGAGACCGCCTGGGGCATGACCGAGACGCAAACCTGCAACACCTTTGCCTACGGCATGCAGGACGATGACCTGGACCTGCGCGCCCAGCCCATCTTTGTCGGCCTGCCCGTGCCCGGCACCGAGTTCAAGATCTGCGACTTCGCCAGCGGCGAGCTGCTGCCGCCGGGCGCCGAGGGCGAGCTGTGCGTGCGCACGCCGACCCTGCTCAAAGGCTACTGGAACAAGCCCGACGCCACGCGCGAAGCGCTGCGCAACGGCTGGTTCCACACCGGCGACATCGGCCTGATCGACGAGCACGGCTATCTGCACTACCTGGGCCGGCGCAAGGAGATGCTCAAGGTCAACGGCATGAGCGTGTTCCCGGCCGAGATCGAGGCGCTGCTGGGCCAGCATCCGGCCATTCTCGGCTCGGCGGTGCTGGGCCGCGCGGATGAGGACCGCGGCCAGCTGCCGGTAGCCTTTGTCATGCTCAAGCCCGAGGCCATCGGCACGGTGGACAACGCGGCGCTGGTGCAATGGTGCCGCGCCAACATGGCCGTCTACAAGGTGCCGCTCGTGCATATTGTCGACGCCCTGCCGCTGACCGCCACGGGCAAGGTGCGCAAGCAGGACCTGGCGCCGCTGGCCGAGCAGCTTGGCTGATCCCGCGATGCCCTTCCCTATGAAATCCGCCACATTCACCTTCTTCGCATCATGACGTTTCGCAAGCTACTGATCGCCAATCGCGGTGAAATCGCCATCCGCATCGCCCGCGCCGCCGCCGCAATGGGCCTGGAAAGCGTGGCGCTTTATAGCGAGGACGATCGCGACGCCCTCCACGTGCGCAAGGCCGATGGCGCGGTGGCGCTGCCCGGCACCGGCCCGCGCGCCTACCTCGATATCGCGCAGGTAGTGGAAGCCGCGCGCCGCAGTGGCTGCGACGTGGTCCACCCGGGTTACGGCCTGTTGTCCGAGAACGCGGAGTTTGCCCAGGCCTGCCTGGATGCCGGCCTGGCCTTCGTCGGCCCCGCACCCGACGTGCTGCGCCTGTTCGGCGACAAGGCGCGCGCGCGCGCGCTGGCGCACGAGTGCAACGTGCCGGTGGTGCCGGGTTCCACCGGGCCGACGACGCTGGAAGCGACGCATGCGTTCTTTGCCTCGCTGCAAGCGCCAGGCAAGGCGGCCGGCATGATGATCAAGGCGCTGGCCGGCGGCGGCGGGCGCGGCATGCGCGCGGTGCACGCGGCAGCGGACATCGACGAGGCTTATGCCCGCTGCGTCTCCGAGGCCACGGCTGCATTCGGCAATGGCGCCGTCTACGTGGAGCGCATCGTGCATGCGCCGCGCCATATCGAGATCCAGGTGGTGGCAGATGCGGCCGGCGGCGTGATCGCCCTGGGCGAGCGCGAATGCAGCCTGCAGCGCAGGCACCAGAAGCTGGTTGAAGTGGCGCCCAGCCCTTCGCTCGATGCTGGCATGCGTGCGCGCCTGGCCCAGGCCGCGATCACGCTGGCGCGCGCCAGCGCCTATCGCGGCATCGGCACCTTCGAGTTCCTGCTGGGTGCGGATGCTGCGAATGGTGCGGATGGCGAGTTCTGGTTCATGGAGGCCAATCCGCGCCTACAGGTGGAGCACACCGTCACGGAAATGGTGACCGGCGTGGACCTGGTCCAGCTGCAGCTGGCCATTGCCGCCGGGCAGGACCTTGGCCACCTCGGGCTGGCGCAGGCGCCCGCGCCGCGCGGCATCGCGGTGCAGTTGCGCATCAACGCCGAGCACCTCGACGCGCAGGGCCAGTTGCGCCCCGCCAGCGGCCGCATCGATGCCTACGAGCCGCCCAGCGGCCCCGGCGTGCGCGTCGATGGCGCGGGCCATGCCGGCATGACGCTCAATCCGCGTTTCGACTCGCTGCTGGCCAAGCTGATCGTGCATGAGCCAGGCGGCAACTACGCGCGCGCGCTGGCCCAGGCCTATCGGGCGCTGTGCGAGTTCCGCATCGAAGGCATCGACACCAACCGCAGGCTGCTGCAGGACCTGCTGCTGCGCGACGATGTGCGGCGCAACGCAGTCCACACGCAGTACCTGGACGCGGCGCTACCGGCCCTCGCTGCGCAGGCGCAGGGCAGCGATCCCGGCCATCCGGCGCTGCATGCGGTGGCCGCGGCCAGCGGCCCGCAAGCGCTCGCATCCACGCCGCCGGACGACCTGCCCGAGGATGCCGAGCTGCTCAGCGCACCCATGGACGGCGCGCTGGCAGCGGTGCAGGTGCGCCCCGGCGACCGCGTGCGGCGCGGCCAATCGCTGGCCATCATCGAAGCCATGAAGATGGAGCACCCGCTGGAAGCGCCGGGCGCGGGCGAAGTGCTACGCGTGCTGGCCGCGCCCGGCGACGTGCTGCGCGCGGGCGCGCCGGTGATCGTGCTGTCGCTGGATGAAAGCGGCCATCATGGAGCGCAGGCCGGCGCCGCCGTGGATCCCGCCCATATCCGCGCGGACCTGCGCGACGCCCTGGCCCGCCACGCGCTCACGCAGGATGCGGCCCGCCCGCAGGCGGTGGACAAGCACCATGCCCGCGGCGGGCGCACCGCGCGCGAGAACATCGCCCAGCTGTGCGATGCAGGCTCGTTCATCGAGTACGGCGCGCTCGCCATCGCCGCGCAACGCCAGCGCCGCAGCGTGGAAGACCTGGAGCGCGCGACGCCGGCCGACGGCATCGTCACCGGCATTGGCACCGTCAACGCCGAACGCTTCCCGGCCACGGATGCGCGCTGCATGGTGCTGGCGTACGACTACACGGTGCTGGCCGGCACCCAGGGCTTCTACGGCCACAAGAAACTGGACCGCATGCTGGCGCTGGCGCGCCAGTGGCGCCTGCCGGTGGTGCTGTTCGCCGAAGGCGGCGGTGGGCGGCCCGGAGACACCGACACCCCGGTGGTGGCCGGGCTGGATTGCACGTCCTTCATCCAGTTCGCGCGGCTGTCCGGCCAGGTGCCGCTGGTGGGCATCGTCTCCGGGCGTTGCTTTGCCGGCAATGCCGCGCTGCTAGGCTGCGCCGACGTGATCATCGCCACGCGCAACGCCACCATCGGCATGGGCGGCCCGGCCATGATCGAAGGCGGCGGGCTCGGCGTGTTCGCTCCGGAGGAAGTCGGCCCGGTGAGCGTGCAAGCACCCAATGGCGTGATCGACGTGCTGGTCGACGACGAGATAGCGGCGGTGGAGACGGCGCGCCGCTACCTGTCCTATTTCCAGGGCGACCTGCCCGACTGGGAAGCCGGCGATGCGCGCGCGCTGCGCCACCTGATTCCTGAGAACCGGCTACGCAGCTACGACATGCGCGGCGTGCTCGCAGCGCTCGCCGATCACGACTCCGTCCTGGAACTGCGCGCCGCCTTTGGCGCGGGCATCATCACCGCGCTGATCCGCATCGAGGGCCGCGCCTTCGGCTGCATCGCCAACAACCCGCGGCACCTGGGCGGCGCCATCGATGCCGCGGCCGCCGACAAGGCCGCGCGCTTCATGCAGTTGTGCGATGCGCACGGCTTGCCCATCGTCTCGCTGTGCGACACGCCCGGCTTCATGGTGGGACCGGAGGCGGAGCAGACCGCCACGGTGCGCCACGTCTCGCGCCTGTTCGTCACCGCCGGCGCGCTGCGCGTGCCATTCTTCACTGTGGTGCTGCGCAAGGGCTATGGCCTGGGCGCGCAAGCCATGGCGGGCGGCAGCTTCAGCGCGCCGTTCTTTACCGCAGCCTGGCCCAGCGGCGAATTCGGCGCGATGGGCATCGAGGGCTCGATCCGGCTGGGCTTTCGCAAGGAACTGGAAGCGGTGGCTGACCCGGACGAGCGCGAAGCCTTGTTTGCGCGCATGATCGAGGGCGCCTACCAGCGTGGCCGAGCGCTTAATATGGCTAGCCACCTGGAAATCGACGCCGTCATCGACCCGGCCGACACACGCCACTGGCTACTGCGCGGCCTGGCCTCGGCGCTCCCGGCATCGGCCGCGCGCGATACGCCGGCGGCCGGATCGCGCCGTTTCATCGACACGTGGTGACAAGCAGAAGGAGAGGATCGATGCCCCATGACTTGAGGCGCGCGGCACGCGCCATCGCCAGGGTCGCCGCGCTGGCGCGTGGCGTGTTCGTGCGCAGCGTCGCCGTTGCCGCGCTCGCGCTGGTCGGCGCGCTGCCGCTACAGGCGCAGGAAAAGGCGCAGGAAAAAACGCAAGACAGCGCCGCCGCACCCATCAAGGTGGCGTTCATCGACCAGTTGTCCGGGCCGCTGGCCAACGTGGGCCAGATCTTCCAGGCCAACCTGAAATTCGCGCTCGACGACGCCAACGCCCAAGGCGGCGTGCTCGGGCGCAACTACGCGCTGCTGAGCTACGACAACAAGCTCTCTGCGCAGGAAAGCCTCATCGCGCTGCAAAGCGCGATCGACGCCGGCGTGCACGTGGTGTTCACCGGCGCATCTGGCTCGCCGGTGGTCACGGCGCTGGTGGAGGCCGTCAACCGGCACAACGAGCGCAACCCCGGGCAGCGCGTGCTGATCATGAACTACGCCTCGCTCGACCCCGACCTGACGGGCGCGCGCTGCAGCTTCTGGCACTTCGCCACCGAGGCGAACACGGCAATGAAAATGCGCGCACTGGCCAATTTCGCGCGCGAGCAAAAGGGCATGCGCAAGGTTTACCTGCTCAACCAGGATTACACCCAGGGCCGCATCTGGGCAGCACTGGGCCGGCAGATGATCGCGGGAGCGCGGCCCGACGTGCAGTTCGTCGGCGAGGCGCTGCACCCGCTGGCGCGAGTCAAGGACTTCGCGCCGTACATGAGCCGGATCAAGGAAAGCGGCGCCGATACCGTGGTCACGGGCAACTGGGGCCAGGACCTCAGCCTGCTGATCAAGGCCGGCGGCGAGGCCGGCTACGAACTGAACTACCTGAACCATAGCGGCGGCGGCGCGCCCGGCACGGTGCTGGCCGTGTCGCAGGCAAAGAACGCGCACCTGACCTGGGTGGCCGAGTACCTGCCCAACGGCGACGATCCGGTGCTGGCTGCGCTGGCGGCGCGGGTCAGGCAAACCCCGGCGGGCGAGTACTTCGCCCCACGCGTGCTGATCGCCGTGCAAATGCTCAGCGAGGCGATTCGCCGCGCCAGATCCGACGACCCGACCAGCATCGCGTTTGCGCTCGAGGGCATGCAGTACCGCTCGCCCGTTGGCGACGTGCTGATGCGCAAGAGCGATCACCAGTTGCTGCTGCCGCAGGTGGTCTCGACCATTGCTCCGGTGGACGGCAAGACCGTCAAGGTTGGCGTGGAAGGCACGCAGTACGGCTTCCGCCTCGACAGCACGACAGCAGGGGGAGACCTGAACCTGCCGTCGGTCTGCCGGATGAAGCGCCCAACGGGCACCTAGTCAGTCCATCAAGGCTTGGCACCCGCCGCGGGCGCGGATGGCATGTCGGGCGCGCCGCTGGCGCGTGCCGCGCCGATCGCGGCCCCTACCGCGGTCCCGCTTTCGCCGGCGGTCAACGCGTCGCCGCCACTGGCCGGCGGCGCCAGCTGGCGCAGGCGGGCATCGCGTTCGGCGCGCGGCAGATCGCCGATGCGCCGGACCTCGGCATAGAACGCGGTCCAGTCGCCACCGTTTTGCGCCAGGAGCACCGTGAAAGCCGGCACCCATTGCTGGTAGGTCGCCACCGCGGCAAGCTGCGCATTGGTCAGCGGCCGCTCGAACCAGCGATCGTAGCCGCTGTAGCCGCCCCACTCTTCCTTGAGCTTCGCATAGCGCGCACGCAGGCCGGCGAAGATTTCCGTCTTGCCCGCGCGCTTGGCATCGTCTGACAGGGGCGAGTGATAGAGCGCATCGAGGCGATCGCGCGCGTCCAGCAGCATCGCGCGAAATTGCTGGCGGCGCAGGTCGTACTGGCGGTAGCTGGCGCGGGCATCGGGCGACGCCGCGAGCGCCAGCCAGCGCTCCACCCCGGCCGTTTCCACCGCGGTGGCAAAAGACTCGTTGAAGGTGGTGTCATTGCGCACATAGACCACCTGGTGCGCCAGTTCGTGGAAGATCAGCCGTGCCAGCTCGCCTTCGGGCTGGTAGACGAAGGTATTGAGCAGCGGGTCGTCGAAATAGCCCAGCGTGGAATACGCCGGGATGCCGGCGACATACGGCTCCAGGCCCTCCTTGCGCAGGCCCTGCGCATAGCCGTCGGCATCTTCCTGCGCGTAATAGCCGCGGTAACTGATGCAGCCCACCACCAGGAAGCACCACTTGTGCAGTTCCATCGACAGCTCGGGGGTGGCGAACACGCTCCACACCACATACGACCGGTGCAGGTTGGCGTAGCGCCGGTAGCTGCCGTTGTCCGGCAGCTTCAGCTCATGCGAGGCAAAGTCGCGGATGGTGCCGGCGAGAGCCAGGCGCTGAGCCAGCCGCGTGTCCTTGGCTTGCTGGGCCGCGGCAATGGCGTCGGGCAATGGCCGGGAATCCGCCATCACCCCAAGGTGGCCACCGATCGACTGCGCGTAGTAGCCGACCGTGTCGCAGCCGGACAGCAGCGCGGCAAGCCCCAGTGCAGCCAGGGCTTGAAGCGTGCGTGCCGGGCGCAGGTTCATGGTGGCTAGGCGGTGGCAGTGGCAGCGGCCGTGGCCGGCGCAGCTTCCACTTGCACCAGGCAATCGTAGAACACCGGCGCACGGCCCAGGTCGGTCAGCCGCTGGCTGGTGAGCTCGTTGGCGTTCTTGCCATCCGGCGCCAGCTTCTTCCACCAGATCGACAGCCCCACCACCAGCCCGCGCCGGGCCCGGTCGGTCACGCGCGCCCGCGCCAGCATGCTGCCGCGGTCGTTGAAGGCCCGCACCATGCCGCCACTGGCGATGCCGCGCGGGGCGGCGTCATCAGGATGGATGTCCAGGTGCGGCTCGCCTTCGGTGGCGCGCAGGCTGTCGACGTTGACGAACGAGCTGTTGAGGAAATTGCGCGCCGGCGGCGAGATCATCGCCAGCGGATAGCGCGCAGCCAGCTCCGGCGCGGTCGCGGGGGTCTCGTACGGAGGCACGTAGTCGGGCAAGGGATCGAGGCCGTCGCGGCGCATGATCTCCGAGTAGAACTCGCACTTGCCGGAGGCCGTGGCAAAGCCGCCCTCGGCGAGCGGCGCCGCCGGCAGGTTGAGCTTTTGCCAGCCCTGTGCCTTGAGGGACTCCCAACTGATGCCTGCCGCGCGCGGGTCCGTGGCCACGATGGCCTGGGCGGCGATATCTTCGTCGCTATCGGCAAAGCACGGCTCGGCAAAGCCCATGCGCTGGGCCAGGCGGCGGAATATCTCGGTGTTGGGCACGGCCTCGCCCAGCGGCGCGATGGCCTGGTTGTTGGCCAGGAAGTACGTATGGCCGTAGGCCTTGTGTACATCCACGTGCTCGAGCTGGGTGGTGGCCGGCAGCAGGATGTCGGCATAGTCAGCCGTATCGGTGCGGAACTGCTCCAGCACCACGGTGAACAGGTCCTCACGGGCGAAGCCTTCGGCCACCTTGGTCGACTGCGGCGCCACCGCCACCGGGTTGCTGTTGTAAACCACCAGCGCCTCGATCTTCGGGTTGCCCGCGCCGTCACCGGCATCCAGCAGCGCGTCACCGATGGTGCTCATGTTGACCGTGCGTGGCAGCGCCGGCAGGCCCGGCAGCAGGTCCGGGCGCTGCAGCGCCAGGTTGTCCACCGGGAAGAAGCCCGACGTGGACAGCTGCAGGCCCCCGGCCGCGTGGCGCCAGGCCCCCACCAGCGACGGCAGGCAGGCCACAGCGCGCACCGCCTGGCCGCCGCCGTGCGAACGCTGCATGCCATAGTTCAGGCGGATCGCCACCGGCTGGCGCTCGCGCACCGCGAGTTGTCCGTAGAGGCCGGCCAGCCATTCGATGTCATCCACGCTGACGCCACAAATCTCGGCCGCGCGCTGCGGGGTGTAGGCCTGGGCGCGCTCGCGCAGCGCCTCGAAGCCCACCGTGTGGCTCGCGATGTACTCAAAGTCGAGCAGGCCGTCGCGCATCAGCACGTGCATCATCGCCAGCGCCAGCGCGCCGTCGGTGCCGGGCATCAAGGCGATGTGGCGATGGCATTTCTCGGCAGTCAGCGAGCGGTACGGGTCGATCGCCACCAGGGTGGCGCCACGCCGCTTGGCTTGCTGCACCCGCGTCCAGAAATGCAGGTTGGAGGCGATGGGGTTGCCGCCCCAGATGATGATGAGCTTGGCATCGGGCACATGCTCGATATCCATGCCGATGCTGGCGCCATAGGTGTAGCGCAGCGCGGTGGCACCGGCGCTGGCGCAGATCGTGCGGTCAAGCAGCGAGGCGCCCAGCTTGTGAAAGAAGCGCGCCGCCATGCTCTCGCCCTGCACCAGCCCCATGGTGCCGGCATAGCTGTACGGCAGGATGGCCTGCGGGTCGCGCGCGGCGATGGCAGACAAGCGCGTGGCCACGGTGTCCAGCGCCTCGTCCCAGGAAATCGGCTCGAACTTGCCTTCGCCCTTGCGGCCGATCCGCTTCATCGGCGTCAGCAGGCGGTCGGGGTGGTAAGTGCGGTCCGTGTAGCGCGACACCTTGGTGCACAGCACGCCCTGGGTGCCGGGATGGTCGGGATCTCCCGCCACCTTGGTCGCGCGGCCGTCTTCAACGGTGACGAGCAAGGCACAGGTATCAGGACAATCGTGCGGGCAAGCGGCACGGACGATGCGGGAAGCCATGGATTCTCCTGGCAAGCAATTGGGGACGGGCGGCGCGACTGCCATGGGGCAGCAGCATTGGGGCGGCTGAGCGGCCACACGCGGCGGGGCCTGGTCACCGTGCAGAAAGGCCGTTGCCGGACTAGCCTGGTGGCGTCGCGTGTTGTATGCCGGCGTCGCCCCGACGGGCACCGCCGGGGGAAATTGTTAGGCTCCGATTGTATTCGATTATGATAGCCCGACGCTGCGCCAGGGGATGGCGCCAGGGCAGCGCCGGCACAGACCGGCAAGGCATTCACGGGTAAAGAACACACCGTTTTTCACGGGGAAACCATGCAAGTGCATTCTGGGGTCAGGGCCTGGCGCATTGCCGGCCTGCTGGTGGCATGCGCCATCGGCTCATTCGTTGCCAATGCCAGCGCCGAGAACGGCGTCAGCGCGGACACCATCCTGCTGGGCCAGTCGGCTGCGCTCACCGGGCCTACCGCCATGCTAGGCAAGCAGCTCAATTCTGGCGCGCAGCTCTACTTCGACTACATCAACCAGCACGGCGGCATCTACGGCCGCAAGATCGAGCTCAAGGTGCTGGACGACTTCAACGAGCCGGAATCCGCCGCCAAGAATACCCGCGCGCTGATCGACGAGGACCACGCCTTCGCGCTGTTCGGCTACGTCGGCACGGAGACCGGCGAGGCCTCGCTGCCGCTGGCCACCCAGGCCAGGGTGCCGTTCTTCGCGCCCTACAGCGGCGCCCAGTCGCTGCGCGAGCCGTTCAACCGCTATGCCTTCCACGTGCGCGCCGGCTTCAACGAGGAAGCCGCGGCCATCCTGCGCCAGGTCCGCGTCACCGGCCTCAAGCGGGTCGCCGTGGTCTACAACGAGGACGCCTACGGCAAGGCCGGCCTGGAAGCGCTCGAGCGCGCCCTCAAGGCCGCGCCCGACAGCGGCGTGCAGATCGTCGCCCGCGAGGGCGTGGTGCGCAATACGGTGGAGATCGGCGACGCCATGCAGGGCTCCATGAAGTCCAAGCCCGACGCGGTGGTGATGATCAACGCGTACCGGACCACTGGTGCCTTCGTGAAGGAAGCGCTGCGCCGCGGCTTCAATGGCCAGTTCTATAACGTCTCGTTCGTCGGCACCCAGGCACTCGCCAAGGAAGTCGGCGCCAAGGGCAGCGGCGTGATCATCTCGCAAGTCATGCCCCACCCAGGCAATGCCACGCTGCCGGTGGTGCGCGAATACCTGCGCCTGCTGCAGGCGGCCGGCAAGCCCAACGAGTTCGACTACGCCAGCATCGAAGGATTCATCGCCGCCAAGGCCTTTGTCGAAGGCACGCGCCGCGCCGGCAAGGACCTCACCCGCGAAAAGCTGATCACCGCGCTGGAAAGCATGAGAAACGTCGACCTCGGCGGCTACATCATCAACTTCAGCCCGGACAGCCACGTCGGCTCGAAATTTGTCGAGATGACCATCATCAACTCGCGGGGGCAGGTCATCCGCTGATGGGCACATGGCCCGTCTCGCGCACGCGTGAGACGGGCCAGATGCTGACAGCACCTACGCCATGTCGTTCAGGTGGCAAGCCGAAAACCGCATCGGCGCGATTTCCTTCAACAACGGCTGCTCCTCCCGGCAACGCGGCATCGCGTGCGGGCAGCGCGGATGGAAATGGCAACCCGGCGGCGGATTCAGCGGCGAAGGGATCTCGCCCTTGATCGCGACGAAGGTCTTCTTGCCCACTTCCAGCTTCGGGGCCTCGGCCAGCAGCGCCTGCGTGTAGGGATGGTTGGGGCTGGCGAAGACATCTTCCGCCGGCGCCGACTCCACCACCCGCCCCAGGTACATGATCACCACCCGGTCGCTGATGTGCTTGACCACGCCCAGGTCATGACTGATGAACAGGTAGGTCAGGTTCAAGTCCTGCCGCAAGCGCATGAAGAGATTCAGCACCTGCGCCTGGATCGAGACATCCAGCGCCGCCACCGACTCATCGCACACCAGGAATTCCGGCTTGACCGCCAGCGCACGCGCTATGCCGATGCGCGCGCGTTGCCCGCCCGAGAACTGGTGCGGAAAGCGGCGAAGTACGGTGGGGTCCATGCCCACGCGCACCAGCATGTCTTCCACGTAGCGCTTCTGCTCGCTGGCCGGCACCATGCCGTGCACGACCGGCGCCTCGCCAACGATATCCATCACGCGCAGGCGCGGATTCAGCGATGCATACGGATCCTGGAAGATCATCTGGATCGCCAGCTGCTTCTCGCGCTTCTTTTCCGGCGGCAGGCGGTCCAGGTCAACGCCCCGCCACAAGCGTGAGCCTTCGGTCAGCGAATGCAGGCCCACCGCCATGCGGCCCAGCGTGGACTTGCCACAGCCGGACTCGCCGACGAGGCCCACCACCTCGCCCGCGCGAATGGACAGGTCGACCCGGTCGACCGCATGCACTACCTCCTCCTTCGCCCCAGCGCCGAAGAGATTGGCGATCTTGGCTGCGGCGTCGAGCGATTTGACGAAGCGCTTGGACACGCCTCGCAACTCGAGGATGGGCGCGTTGGGCGTGGGTTCCGCGCTGGAATCAGTTGTCATGGCGGCGAGGGCGGGATCAACAACGGCGGCGCTCATGCGGCCTCCTGCTGGGAGAGAACCGGATGAAAGCAGCGCAGGCGGCGCCCGTCTGCCGCGGTGTCGAGCGGCGGCGCGGTCTTGCACACATCGGTAGCGTAAGCGCAGCGCTCGCGGAAAGCACAACCGGCCGGCAGGTTCAGCAACGATGGCGTCATGCCGGGAATCTGCCGCAGCGGCGCGCCACGCGGGTTGCGCGACGGCGCGGAGCTGATCAGGCCGTGCGTGTAGGGATGCTCGGGCCGCTCCAGCACCTGGCGCACATCGCCGGCTTCGACGATCTTGCCCGCGTACATCACACACACGGTATCGGCCAGGCCGGCCACCACGGACAGGTCGTGGGTGATCCAGATCAGCGCGGTGCCGGACTCGCGGCACAGCTTCTGCATCTCGTACAGGATCTGGCCCTGGATGGTTACGTCCAGCGCGGTGGTGGGCTCGTCGGCGATGATCAGGTCGGGCTTGTTCAGCAGCGCGATGGCAATCGCCACGCGCTGGCGCATGCCGCCCGAGAACTGATGGGGATAGGCGCGCAGGCGCTCGTCCGGCGAAGGAATGCCGACGCGTGCCAGCGCGTTGCGGGAGCGCTCGCGCGCCACCGCCTTGTCGACCTTCTCATGCGCCAGCACGGCTTCGATCATTTGCGTGTCGATGCGCAGGACCGGGTTCAACGTCATCATCGGATCCTGGAAGATCATCGCGATGCGGTTGCCGCGCACATCGCGCATCTGCGCCGGCGTGAGGTTGCGCAGGTCGCGCGTGACGCCGTCGCGGCTGGTCAGCTCGATGCGGCCATCCACCACTTTGCCGGGCGGATCGATCAGGCCCATGATCGAGTAGCCGGTCATCGACTTGCCCGATCCGGACTCGCCCACCAGGCCCATGATCTCGCCTCGATCAACCGAGAACGAGACATCGTCGACGGCGCGCGCGACACCGCCGCGCGTGAAAAACTGGGTCTTGAGGCCTTCCACCACAAGGGTCGGTTTGCTCATATTCGCTCCTGTCGTGCTGCGTTACTGCGTTTGCAGGCGCGGATTGAGTACATCGCGAAGCTGGTCGGCGACCAGGTTCATGGCCACGATGGTGACCACCAGCGCAATGCCCGGGAAGAAGCTGATCCAGTACTTGCCGGACAACATGTATTGCTGTCCGTTGGCGATCAGCGAGCCCAGCGACGGCTCGGTAATGGGCACGCCCAGGCCAAGGAAGGACAGCGTGGCCTCCAGCGTGATGGCGGACGCCACCTGCAGTGCCGCGATCACGATCAGGGGCGGCAGGCAGTTGGGCAGCAGGTGGCGGAACATGATCCGCCCCGGCGGCAGGCCCAGGCAGGTGGCGGCCTCGATATATTCCTTGCGCCGCTCCACAAGCGCCGCGCTGCGGGTGGTGCGGGCGTAGTAAGCCCACTGCACCGCCACCAGCGCGATCACGATATTGCCGATGCCGGGCCGCAGGAACGCCAGCAGGATCAACGCCAGCAGGATGGGCGGAAACGACAGCTGCAGGTCGGCCACGCGCATGATGATGGCCTCGACGCGGCCGCCGAGGAAACCGGCGATCAGGCCGAGCGTGGCACCCAGCAGCAGCGCGATCACGGTGCTGACCACGCCCACGCCGATGCTGATGCGCAGGCCGTACATCACGGCCGAGAGAATGTCGCGGCCCTGCTCGTCCGAGCCAAGCAGGAAGGTCATACCACTGCCGGACTGCTCGCCCGGGGCCATGCGCGCATCGAGCACGTCGAGCGTAGCGAGGTCATACGGGTTCTGCGGCGACAGCCAGGGCGCCAACAGCGCGATCAGCAAGATGATGATCAGCAAGGTCAGGCCGGTCACGGCGATCTTGCTCGAGAAAAACTGGCTGGCGAAGCGCCGCAGCGGGGTCTGCTCGGCTAGCGGCGGGGCCACGGTGGTTTCGGTTGCGGTTGTCATGAGCTCAGCCCTTGTTGTCGGCGATACGCACGCGCGGATCGAGCACGCTGTAGATGATGTCCACCAGCAGGTTGATCAGGATGAACAACGTCACGATCACCATCAGGTAGGCCACGATGACCGGCCGGTCGAGCAACTGGATGGAATCGATGATCAGCTTGCCCATGCCGGGCCAGGCGAAGATCGATTCGGTCACGATGGCAAAGGCGATGATCGAGCCGAACTGCAGGGCAATCACCGTGACGATGGGGATCATGATGTTCTTGAGCACGTGCACGCCCACGATGCGCGTATTCGACAGGCCCTTGGCCCGCGCGAACTTTACGTAATCCATCAGCATCGCTTCCTGCGTGCCGGCCCGCGTGAGACGGATCACCATGGCGATATTGAGCAGCGACAGCGTCACCGCCGGCAGCAGCAAGTGGCGCAGGCCGTCCACCGTCAGGAAGCTGACGGGGATGCCTAGCAGCGAGGTGGTTTCACCGCGCCCGTTGGACGGCAGCCAGCCCAGTTGCACCGCGAACACCATGATCAGCATCAGCCCGACCCAGAAGGTGGGCAGCGAGAAGCCGAGGATGGAAACACCCATGATGGTCTTGCCAGCCACGCCGCCAGGACGCAGGCCCGCCCACAGCCCGAGCGGGATGCCGAGCAGCACGGCCAGCAGGATGGCGCACACGGCCAGTTCCATGGTGGCCGGCATGCGCTCGAAGATCAGCTTGAGCGCGGGCGTGCCGTGCGCGAACGAGGTGCCAAGGTCCCCGTGCAGCGCGTTGCGCAGGAAGATCCAGTATTGTTCCCAGAGGGGCTTGTCGAGTCCGAGCGCCGCGATGGTGCGCTTGATGTCTTCCTGGTCGGCCTGAGGATTGATCAGGATATCGACCGGGTTGCCGATGGCAAAGACGCCCAGGAAAACCAATAGCGACATGACGAAGAGCACGACTACGCTCTGCATCAGGCGCCGAATAATGAAAACCAGCATGTTCGGAAGCTTTCCTTCGCCGATGACAGGCCACGGCGCCTGTGGGCGCCGCCTGGCTGCACCGGCAGTCGGCTCGTGGCTAGGCCCGGCTACCGTCCGGGGATGATTCGCCGGGAAGCGGCCACCCAGACCGCGGACGCTTCCCGCTTTTACCTGCAGATGATCTTGTGTCCGGGGAGCGCGACATTGTGGTCGTGCTCCCCGGCCTCACCGCTACCGCCCAAGGCTTCGCTTCACTGCGGCTTGAAATTGTGTGCGTACGTGCGTTCGTCGGTACGCGGCACGTATGTGATGCCCTTCTGGGTGGCCCAGGTGGTCACCTGCTGGTGGATCGGGATGATACCGCCATCGTTGATGGCGATCGCGGTAGCTTCCTGCAGCAGCTTGGAACGCTCGCCGTCATCCACGGTGGCCAGCGCCTTTTCCAGCACCACGTCCATCTTGGGATTGCAGTACTCGCCCCAGTTGGTCGTGCCAAAGCCCTTCTTCGGATCCTCGCACGCCAGCAGCGCGCGCAGCGGCGAGCTCACTTCGCCGGTTTGCGCACCCCAGCCCAGCAAGCCGAACGAGAATTCGTGCTTGATACCCTTGGAAGAATAGGTTGCCATCGGCATCCCCTCTACCTTGGTCGCAATGCCGATGCGGGTCAGGTTCTGCGCAATGGTCTGAGCGATCTTCTCGTCGTTGACGTAGCGGTTGTTCGGCGTGTGCAGCGTAATGCCGAAGCCGTTCGGATAGCCCGCCTCGGCCAGCAGCTTCTTGGCGCCTTCCGGGTCGTACTTGACCGTCTTCAGGTTCGGGTTGTAGCCGAACAGCGTGGGCGGCACCAGGTTGTTGGTCGGCTCGGCGAGGCCTTCCATCAGGCGGTCCTTGATGCCCTGGCGGTTGATGGCCATGCTGATGGCATTGCGCACGCGCGCATCCTTCAGCGGGTTCTTGTCCATCGGCGCGCCTTCCTTGGTGGTGACAAAAGGCGACTTGTCTTTCTTGTCATCGGTGTACAAGTAGATCACGCGATGCGAGATCTTGGAGAAGAAGGACAGCTTCGGATCCTTGCGCACCTGCGGCAGGTCCGGCGTCGGCACGTTCTCGATCGCCTGCACGTCGCCGGACAACAGCGCTGCCATGCGGGTGGCGGGGTTCGGGATGAAGCGCAGCGTCACCTTGTCCCAGGCGGGCTTGGGGCCCCAATAGTCGGGGTTCTTCACCAGCTCGACCCGGTCGTCGCGCGCGTAGCTGACGAACTTGAAGGGGCCGGTGCCGATCATGCCCTTGCCTTGCGCGAAGTCGTCCGAGGTCAGGCCCTGCGTGGCCTTCTTCTGCACGATGAAGATCGACGTCAGGTCGTTCAGCATCAGCGGGTACGGCGTGTTGGTGGTGAGCTGGATGGTGTACTTGTCGATCACCTTCTTGTTGATGATCGCCTTGGTGTAGACGTCGAACTTGCCCGGGCTGTTCTGGATGGTGGACGGACGCTCGAGCGACCAGACGATATCGTCGGTGGTGAGCTCCGAGCCGTCGTGGAACTTCACGCCCTTACGGATCTTGAATTCCCAGGTCAGGTTGTTCACCAGCTTCCAGGACTCGGCCAGGCCGGGAATGATCTTGCTGTCCGCATCCATCTTCACCAGGCACTCGAACATGTGCTCGGAGACGTTGATGTTGGAGAACAGGTTGTAGAAGTGCGGATCCATCGAGGTCGGGGGCGAACTCATGGCCAGCTTGAAATCGACCGCGTGGGCCTGGCTGGCAAAACCGAAGCTCATGGCCGCGGTTACCACCATGGCACCGAATGCCTTCTTGCATGTGCGAAGGGACATCGCGCAATTCTCCAGGGAAGAAATGTAGCAAATGACTACTAAGGGCAGCGCAGGCAAATCAGGCCATGCGCCGCATTTTGGTGCGGCTACGGACGCAACAGGCGGCAACGTTGCCAGGCAAGCACATCAAGCATGAACTGTTCCAGCACTGCACCATGCGGGGCAATGCGGGGAAACCCCCGCGCTGGTTGGCGGTGATGCGCTGCGGGAGCGCCGGTGAAAGTGGCGGAAGTGTCGTGCCGGGCGCCTGTTTTGGCGCTTTGGACTAAGGCGTCGTATGATCGGGGTATCCATCGCCCTCAACTGGCATCATGACACTCATCCCCGAAATTCTTCAGGCGCAGCCTGAAATCCGCGGCATCCGACGCGACATCCATGCCCATCCGGAGCTTTGCTTCAAGGAGGAACGGACTTCCGACGTGGTGGCGCAGAACCTCGCTGCCTGGGGCATCGAGGTCCATCGCGGCCTTGGCACCACGGGCCTGGTCGGCGTGATTCGCAACGGCAGCAGCAAGCGCAGCATCGGCCTTCGCGCCGACATGGATGCCCTGCCGCTGCAGGAGGCCAACACCTTCGGCCACCGCTCACAGCACGACGGCCGCATGCATGCCTGCGGCCATGACGGCCACACCGCAATGCTGCTAGGTGCGGCACGCTATCTGGCCGAGCACCGGAATTTCGATGGCACCATCAACCTGATCTTCCAGCCGGCCGAAGAAGGCGGAGGCGGCGCGCGCGAGATGATCAAGGATGGCCTGTTCGAGCGCTTCCCGTGCGATGCCGTGTTCGGCATGCACAACTGGCCCGGCATGCCGGCCGGCAGCTTTGGCACCACCGCCGGCCCGCTGATGGCGTCGAGCAATGAATTCCGCATCGTCGTGCGCGGCAAGGGCGCGCATGCTGCGTTGCCGCACAACGGCAACGACCCGGTCTTCACCGGTGCGCAGATCGTGTCCGCGCTGCAGGGCATCATTACCCGCAACAAGCGCCCGATCGATGCCGCCGTGATCTCGGTCACGCAGTTCCACGGCGGCGATGCCACCAACATCGTGCCGGACCAGGTCTGGCTCGGCGGCACGGTGCGCACCTTCACGCTGCCGGTGTTGGACCTGATCGAGCGCCGCATGGAGGAAGTCTCCAAGGCGGTTGCGAGCGCCTTCGATTGCACCGTGGATTTCGAATTTCACCGCAACTATCCGCCCACCGTCAACAGCGCAGCGGAAACCGCGTTCGCCGTCGAAGTGGCGAGCGAGCTGGTGGGCGCGGGCAATGTCGACGGCAAGATCGAGCCGACCATGGGCGCCGAGGACTTCTCCTTCATGCTGCTGGAAAAGCCCGGGTGCTACCTGTTCATCGGCAATGGCGAAGGCGTACACCGCGAAGCCGGCCACGGCCTTGGTCCCTGCATGCTGCACAACCCCAGCTACGACTTCAACGACGAGATCCTGCCGGTCGGCTCGACCTTCTTCGTGAAGCTGGCGGAGAAGTGGCTCGCGCCGGCTTGAGCGCGCATCAGTCCAGCGCGATGTCGCCGTACCAGCTTTCGGCGCGGCTCCTGGTGTTGTCGGTATCGGTCATGAGGCCGATCGCCACCACCTTGCCCGGATCGGCCCCGAAGGCCTTGCGATAGTCGGCGCGCAGGTCGCGCCGGTGGCAACGCCATTCGCCGGTATGCCGGGTACCGGAGTCGACCACGATCATCCGCACACGCTCAGTGTGCGGATTCGACACCACGGATCCTTCAGGCTTGCGCCCGCCCCAGATGTACATCAGCGTGGCATAAGGCATCTCTCGCCCCGTTGTCAGCCGCGCCATTTCGTACATCAGCTGATCCTTTAACGAGAGGCCGCCTTTGTCGCCATCGAAGGCGACGAAGATGCGCAGCGGCGAGTCCTCGCGCGGGGCCAGTGAGTTGTCAGCGCTACGGATGACGTCGCGCGTTTTCCATGTCCAGTTCAGCATGCCCGGGTCGCGCCCGACCAGTGGTACGTACAGGCCGGATGCAGAACTGTCGGCTTCGGCATGCAACACCATGCGTTGGTCGACTTCTGTCAGGGTATAGCGCGTGGGAATTTTGTTGCGATTGACGGTCCAGGGCTGCCAGCCTGCCGGCTTGCTAAGCCCGCTTGGTGTCGCGGAGAACAAGGGCAGGCGCTTCAGCGTAGGGTGCTCTTCCGGCTCGCTGGACTCGGCATGATCGGCTTCGGCTGGGTCCTGGCTCGTTGCGATCAGGCCCGCTGTCGCGCTCTCGGCGGAAACCGGCGTCTGCGCCGGTTCGGCTAGCCTGAGCTGCTCAATGTGCGCGGCAAAACTGCTGCAGTCGTTCGACGAGAGCGCAGCCATGGCGCCAGGCCCCGACAGCGGGATCGGTCCCCGCGGCGTGGACGCCGTTCCGAGTGTGCTGCAACCCGTCAAAACAAGCGCACCTACCACGCTGGTCAGTACCAACAGGCAAAATCTGGCCGCCATTCATCCCCCAAACCTGGATGCCACCGCCTGGTCACGCCTGTTGGCGCGCATCGGCCCGGACTTATTTCAATCTTTCGAACTGCATCAATGCATCGAACCGCGTCACGCCGGACCAAGCCGGAGCTTGAGGCAAACGGTAACAGAAGGATATGGGCGAAGGAAGGCTCGGGTACCCTGACGCGGGGATTCCCGGTGTGGCGACAGCGCTGTTTCCGTCGCTACTTCGATTGCACTTTCGATCGCGCAAAAGCAAAACCCCCCAGTACTTTCGTACTGGGGGGTTTCAAGGGAGAGCCTGGCGATTACC
>NZ_JBWKVH010000014.1:61152-192546 GCF_059421605.1 Cupriavidus sp. GW821-FHT02F09 | reverse complement strand
CGCCTTAAGGCGATACTCAGACATGGGTCCCTCTTTTCCGCTCTTTTCGCCGAAGCCCGAGGCGCCCCATACGGCCTCTGAACACCTCCACGGCTCGCTTCGCATCGCCGTGGGTGTTTCCCGCCCCTTCGGGCGGGAAACACGGCTACCACAATGGGTTGATCTTGCTGCTGGTTGGCTCCCCTCTCCCACTTGTGGGAGAGGGGCCGGGGGAGAGGGCGGGCGCTGGCAAGGGCGCGATCTCACCTTCTCCCGTGCCGGCTGCCAGTATCACGCCACTCAGGGTGCGCCCTGATACACCCATTGCAGCAGGGCGTCGTGGGCTTCGCGGGCTTGTGCTGCGTTGGCGTGGTTGATGTAGCTGACCACCACATAGCGGTCGCCGTTCAGCGCATCGACATAGCCGGCCAGCGCCCGGACGTCGTTCAACGTTCCCGTTTTCATGTAGGCATTGCCGGCCGCGCCGGCGCGCGTCAGGCGGTTGCGCAGCGTGCCGTCCACGCCAAGGATCGGCAGCGAATCGATCAGCACCGGGCCGACTTCACTGGCCAGCGCTTGCTGCAGCAGCCGCGACATATCGTAGGCGCTGATGCGTTCTTCACGCGATAGTCCGGAGCCGTTGTCCAGTACCAGGCCGGGCATGTCCAGCCCCTGGCGCGCCAGCCAGCGCTGCACCACCTTGGCCGAGCGGGTGGTGCTGGCCGGGCCGCTGCGATCCATCTCCGCGCCGATGGTCAGGTAAAGCTGGCGGGCCATCACATTGTTCGAGAACTTGTTGATGTCGCGCACGATTTCCGACAGGGGCTGGCCGTAGTGGCGTGCCAGCAGGAAGGCGTTGCGCGGGGCGCGGCCCATGCGCAGGGCTGGCTGGTGGGTGAAGCGGCCGCCGGCCAGTTGCCATTCGGCGACAAAGCCGCCCCAGGTGAACTCGTTGTGCGAGAGCGTGGCGATGTTGACCACGTGTTCGCCGCAGTCGGCGGCGTAGCTGCCGTCGAAGGAGGCCAGCACGGTGCCGTCGGGCTGTGGCGTGACGGCGGGGCGCGCGCGTGCCGACCAGTCGCCGCATTTACCGTGGGACAGCGCCAGGCGGTTGTCGAGCTTGAGCTGCGCCAGCGCGGGCGTGACCGATACCGCGACCGACTGGTTGGCCGGGTCGGGCGTGATGGTAAACGACAGCGTCTTGAAGGCGTAGAGCAGCGCGTCGGGGCTGACGTTGTAGGCGCGCTGGGTTTCGCCATCGATGGTGGTGCCTTTGTCGAGCGCGGAATCGAAGTAGCTGCGGTCCAGCACCAGGTCGCCATTGATGGTGGTGGCGCCCGCGATGCGGGCGCTGTTGACCAGCTTGGCCATTTCTTCCGGCACCAGCTTGGGGTCGCCATAGCCGCGCAGGTAGACGTTGCCGTTGACGGTGCCGTCGGCGCCTGGCTGGTTGTCGGCGTACAGCGCGGTCTGCCAGCGGTAACCGGGGCCAAGCAGCTGGAGCCCGGCGAAGGTGGTGACCAGCTTCATGGTGGAAGCCGGGTTCATCGGCGTTTGCGCGTTCCAGCTTGCGCGGGGCGCTGGCGCGCCGACCTTGATCACGTAGAAGCTGGTGGCCGAGGCGGGCACATGCGCGCGCTTGAGCGCGGCCGTTACGCTGCCCGGCAGGCCTGAGCGCGGCTCGGCGGACTCGGCCGCGGCGTGGGCGGCCTTGGTCTTGTGAACGGGGGTCTTGGCGGCGGCGGTGCTCACGCCGCTGAGGCACAACAGCCCGGCGGCGCAAAGCGGCAGCAGGCGGTGAAGAATGGGGGAAGGGCGATTCGGCATGGTGCCCATGTTAACGCATGGGCCTGGGCGCGGATGACGCCGCCATGCGATTTCCGCAGGTTTTTCCGCAGGAACTCCGTCTAGTCTTCTGCGGCGTTTGCGGGATCTTCCAAACGGGCCGCACCGATCGCCTGCGGCGGCGCGAGCTTTCCGAGCAGCGTGCGCAGCGTATCTTGTTCCTGCGCCGACAATGCCCCCGCCACGCGCGCATCGTGCGCGCACACCGCGGCGGTGGCGGCTTCCAGCGTGCGCCGTCCCGTCGGGGTCAGCACCAGGCTGTAGGCGCGGCGATCGTGCGGCGCCGGGCGGCGCGCCACCAGCTTCATGTCTTCCAGCGCGTCGACCAGCAGCACCGCGCCCGAGCGCGCGATGCCCAGGATGCTGGCCAGCTCGGTCAGCTTGAGCAGCGGATTGCGCGAGACGATCACGAGCGCGGAGAAACGCGGCGGCGTGATGTGCCACTGCGCCAGCGATTGCACGAAGTCTTCGTAGATACGGATCTGCGCGCGGCGGATGGCGTAGCCGACCAGGCCGTCCAGCACGCCGTAGTCGACGTTGGCGATATGCGGGTCGAATCCACCGGGCGCATCGGCTGCCCGGCTGGCGCCGGCGGGATCGGGGGCGAGGGCATCGCGGCTGCGGCGCGCTCGCGCCTTTGCTGTGGTCATGAGGCCTTGGCGTCGGTCGATGGATGTGGGTGGCGATGGCTGCCTGAGAAACCGGGCCGCCTATACGACGCGAAAATACCGCATTTCCACCCGGTCCGGATAGCGGGCGCCGGTGGCGACAAACAGGTGCTGCATGAGCCAGTCGTAGCCGGGCGCCGCCGTCTCGAAGCGGGGCGCGGTGCGGAAATAGATCAGGCGCGGGTCGACGATCTCGCCGCCGGCCAGGCGTGCGATCAGCGCGGCGGGGCCGCTGCGCACGCCGGCGTTGACGATGTAGATGCGCGCGCCGTCGTCGGTCTCCAGCACATAGCGGGCCTCGATGTCGGCCACGACGATGCCGTTGCCGGCGTCGTGGCGCACCAGCTGGAAATCCGCGCCGCCGGGCAGGATGCGCCCTTGCAGGCGCGGCCCGGAAACGACGCCATCGAGAATGGGGATGACCCGCCGGTTGCCCAGCGCGCTCGCGCCCACCTCGGTGACCGGCGCCAGCCGGAAGCTGAAGTCCGCCACATGCTCCAGCGTGGGCGTGGGCAGGGCGGCGATGGCAAAGGGCGCGGAGGTCATTTCAGCAGCTTCCAGTTGCCATTGTCGATGGTCAGCATCACGCGGCCGCGGGTGTCAAAGCCGAAATGATCCTGCGCGGTGTAGTTCAGCACGCCATGCGACACCACGATATTGCGCTCGCTCTCCAGCGCGGCCTTGAGCGCGCGGCGGAACTCCGGCGTGCCTGGCTTGGCCTGCTTGAGCGCCACCGGCACGATGCGCTGCAGCACCAGGCCCGCATCATAGGGGTGGGCGCCGAACTGGGTGCGGGTGTCGGGCCCGTACTGCTTCTCGTAGCGGCCCACGTAGTCCAGCCCCGGCTTCTTGGTGGCGGCGCTGTCCGGCAGCTGCTCGGCCACGATCACCGGCCCGGCGGGCAGGATGGAGCCGTTGACGGCTTTGCCGCCGATGCGGATCAGGTCCTTGGTGGCCGCCCCGTGCGTGTGGTAGACCGGGCCCGCGTACCCGCGCTCGCGCAGCGTGGTGTGCGGCAGGGCCGCGCCGGTGCCGGCGCCGGCGATCAGCACCGCGTCGGGGCGGGCGGCGATCAGCTTGAGCGTTTGCGCGGTCACGCTGGTGTCCGAGCGCGCATAGCGTTCGGTGGCCACCAGGCGCATGCCGCGCGCGGTGGCGGCGGTGGTGAACTCCTTGAGCCAGGTCTCGCCGTAGGCGTCGGCAAAGCCGATGAAGGCGATGGTCTTGATGCCTCTGGCGTGCGCGGCATCCGCCACGGCCTCGGCCATCAGCTTGACCGGCTGGGCCAGGCGATACGTCCATTCGCCGCGGCCGGGCTTGAGCTCGATCGGCGAGAAGGCCAGCTGCACGGTCTGGCTCTCGTCGGCGACTTCGGCAATCGCGATCGACGGCGCCACCGCCGACGAGCCGAGGATGATGTCGACCTTGTCTTCGCTGACGAAGCGGCGCGCCACCTTGGTGGCCTGGGTGGGATCGGAGCCGTCGTCCAGCACGATGTAGCGGATTTTCTCGCCGGCGATGGTCTCCGGCAGCAAGGGCATGCTGTTCTTCTGCGGGATGCCGAGCGAGGCCGAGGGGCCGGTCGACGCGATGCTGACGCCGACCGTCACCTCGGCAAGCGCGGGCGCGGCGCCGAGCGCGGCGGCAAGGCTGGCGGTGATGGCGAGCGCAAGGCGGCTGGCGGGCGTGGCAAGGCGGGTAAGGCAACTAAGGCTGGGGCGCGGCACGATATCTCCTTTTCTTCGCATGACGCCGGCTTCTCAGGGCCGGTCGGGGGGCATGATATGACGGACTGGCGCAGTCACAGGCGCGGCCGCGCTTAGCGCGGCGGCACCTGCAGCGATTGCCGGTCGAAGCCGGCGAGCTGCTTGTAGCGCAGCGCAATCGCTTCGAGCTCGGTGCGCGGGATCACGGTTTCGATATCGCTGAAGCCTTGCGGCGCGCGCTGCTCGGCCAGCTGCATGACCTGCTCGGGCCCGTTCATGCGGTTGCGCAGCACGATGGCCGCGGTGCGCGGCAGCCGTTCCGCTTCGTACTCGCGCAACGCATGGCCGGTGTCGCAGGCGTCGCGCGGCGCGCCGTTGGCCAGGAGGCTGTCCATCAGGTAGCGCGCATCGAGGATGGCCTGCGCGCTGCCGTTGGAGCCGATCGGGTACATCGGGTGGGCGGCGTCGCCTAGCAGCGTCACGCGGTCGAAGGTCCAGCGCGGCAGCGTGTCCTTGTCGACCATGGGGAATTCGTAGATGGCCTGTGCGCCGTCGATCAGCGCGGGGATGTCGATCCAGTCCCAGCGCCAGTTCGCAAAGGCTTCGCGGAACACGGACTTGTCGACCTGCTTGTTCCAGTCGCTGCGCGGCGGGGTATCCGGCGCGCTGTCGGGCACGCGCAGCTCGGCGATCCAGTTGACCAGCGAGCGCCCCTGGCGGCGCAGCGGCTCGGAGATCGGGTAGGCCACGAACTTCTGGTCCTGGTGGCCCGCCATGAACATCGAGCTGCCATCCAGGTACGGCGGCGCCTCGGTGACGGCGCGCCACAGCGTGCGGCGCGAGAAGCGCGGCGCGTCGCCCTGCGGATAGAAGTGGCGGCGCACGGCGGAGTGGATGCCGTCGGCGCCCACCAGCACATCGGCCCGCGCCGTGACTTGCGCGTTGTCGCTGCGCCGGCGCAGCGTGAACTCCACGGGATCGCCCGCGCGCGCGCCGGTGCTCGTGACCGCTTCAAACGTATGGCCGGCATGCACGCGCTCGGCGCCCAGGCGCTCCACCACGGTGCGGTAGAGCAGCATCTGGAATTCGCCGCGATGGATGGAGAACTGCGGCTGGCCGTAGCCCGCCGCGCGCCCGCGCGGCTCGTGCCAGATGCGCTGGCCAAGCTTGTTGTAGTAGGACAGGGACGAGGTCTGCACCGCCAGCTCGGCCAGTGCATCGTGCAGCCCCAGCTCGGACAGCTCGCGCACCGCGTGCGGCAGCAGGTTGATGCCCACGCCGAGCGGGCGCAGCGTTTCGCTGGCTTCCCAGACCTCGGCCTCGATGCCGTGCCGGTGGCAAAGCAGTGCCAGTGTCAGGCCGCCGATGCCGCCACCGGCGATCGCGATCTTCATGGTGTTGTCTCCACAGCTTGTTATGGAATTCCCGGGCCGCGCGGGTGCTCCATGCGGAGCCGGCGGCCACTGGCAATATTGTTATAGAGTATAACTAAATGCGCGAAGGCTTCAAGATCGGTGGCGTGCGGGGAAACCCGCAAGCAAGCGCCGCATGCACGTCCTGAGCACGGGATTTGTGGGAATCCGCTGACACGATGTTCGGCCAAGCCCCGGTTCCGCAGAGCGGCCCCGGGCCCCATAGTGAAAGTACCTGCCGCGAAGCATGGACCTTGCGGCAAACGCGATAACGATGCCTGGGGGCATGCCAGGCGCAAAACAAATTCCACAAGGAGCTTCATCATGCGTACCGTAACCCTGTCTATCCTGCTTGCCACCCTCCTGAGCGTGGCGGGCTGCGCCGACATGACGCCCAAGCAGCGCAATACCGCCATCGGCGCGGGTGTCGGCGGTGTGGCCGGCGCTGCACTGATCGGCGGCCCGGCGGCCACCATCGGTGGCGCGGCGCTGGGCGGTGTGGTTGGCAACGTGGCGACGCCAGAACGCCGGTAAGGAATAATGCGGCCACGCGCAGCCATGCGAAGTGGCTGGCCAAAAAGCAAAAAGCGGATGCCATCGGCATCCGCTTTTTGCTGCCTGATCGCTGGCTCAGCAGGCTGACTTCGCGACCGCCTTTGTGGCATTCCCGCTTTTCCCCGCGGCGTTGGCTACCGGGAACACGGTATCGTAGGCCCAGTTGTAGACGAACGCATAGACCACATAGAAGGCCGCCAGGGCGATGTCCATGATGAATGCATCGAACAAACTCATGTCGAGATACCACGCCACCATCGGCAGGAACACCACCAGCAGGCCCAGTTCGAACAAGATGGCGTGGAGCACCCGCACGGCCACCGGCTTGCGCAACTGCCCGGTGAACCGCAGCATGGCCTTGTCGAACAGCACGTTGTAGAGGTAGTTCCAGCCGGCGGCGATCAACGACGCCACCACGGCGAGGATGCCGATCTGGTGAAGGGCGAAGCCAAAGACCCAGCTGCCCACGGGCGCGACAATCAGCAAGCCGATCACTTCAAAGCCGATGGTGTGACGAATTCTGTCCTTGGTGCTGCGCATGATACTTCCTGTCTGGCGTGTGAATAGAGGGCATTCTATCGAGTATTCGGGGATGGTAAAGTTGGGTTCTATCGCTTAAAACGATGGATGGGCAGCGACCCGTCCCAAGGAATCGACATGAGCCTCTCGCTCGAACAATTGCAGGCCTTTGCCGCGGCCGCCGAATGTGGCTCTTTCTCCGCAGCCGCGCGCCGGCTGGGCAAGGCCCAGTCGGTTGTCAGCGCGGCCGTGTCCAATCTCGAGATCGACCTGGGCAACCAGCTGTTCGACCGCGGCGGGCGCTATCCCACCCTGACCGCCGCGGGCGAACGCCTGCTGGCCGAGGCGCGCGTGATCCTGGAGCGTTGCGAGCATTTCCGTGGCGTGGCCAAGAGCCTGGGCGAGGGCGTGGAGAGCCGCCTGGTGCTGGCGGTGGACGAACTCTATCCGGAGGAAACCCTGGGCGTGATGCTGGAAGAGTTCTCCGAGCGCTTCCCGGCGGTGGAACTGGAGCTGCTGTTTCCCTTGATGGAAGACGTCAGCCGGCTGGTGCTGGAGCGTTGCGCCGACCTGGGAATCATGTGGCGCCAGGAGGTGCTTCCGCCGGAGCTGGGTTTCCGCGCGCTGGGCTGGGTGCCGATGCGGATCATCTGCGCGCCAGACCATCCGCTTGCGGACCAGCGCGTGGGCTGGGAGGAACTGAAGCGCTACCGGCAGCTGATGGTGGCCACCCGTACCGACAGCGAGGAAAAAATGCGGCTGCGCGTGGCCGCCGAAGTCTGGTGGGTGGAGAGCCAGTGGGTCATCGTAGAACTGGTCAAGCGCCGGCTGGGCTGGGCCTTCGTGCCCTGGCACGTGGCGGCCAACTCGCCGGCGGGCACGCAACTGGTGTCGCCCGCGCTGGAGTTCGACGACCAGGACTGGCCGGTGGCGATGGAGCTGGTGTGGCACAAGCAGCGGCCGCTCGGCAAGGCCGCGACCTGGCTCAAGGAGCGGGTGAGCAAGCAGCCGCTGCCGCGTCCGGAGGTGCCTGCCCGCCCGTAGCCGATGCCGGCAGCTTCTCGGCGCTATCGGGTAAGCCCGAATTCCTTCGCCAGCGTGCTATAGCGCTGCACCGTTCGCCGCACATAAGTATCCAGGTCAGCGCTGCCCAGGTCAGCCGGGAACAGGCCCTGCTCCGCGCGCAGCCGGGCGAATGCCGGGCTGGCCTGCAGGCGTTCGAAGCGGCTGGCCCAGCGCTGGTAGTCGGCCCGTGCAACCTTGGGGCCCATGTAGAAGCCGCGCAGGATGGGCCAGACGATGTCGAAGCCCTGCTCGCGTGCGGTGGGCACGCTGGCCAGCCTGCCGGGCAGGCGCTGCGCCGCCAGCACGGCCAGGATGCGGATGCCGCCCGCGCCGAGCTGCATGGCGGCCTCCGATGCGTCGCCGGACACCGCCTGGACATGCCCGCCCTGCAGTGCCGTGAAGGCCTCGCCGCCACCCTCGAAACCCACGAAGCGCATGCGCTTGTAGCCCACGCCGGCCTGCCGCGCCACCAGCGCGGCCTTCATCCAGTCCTGGTTGCCGATGGTGCCGCCGGCCCCGAACAGTACCTGGTCCGGATCCGACCTGAGCGCGGCCACCAGGTCCTTCAGGGTCTTGAAGGGCGAATCGGCGCGTACCGCGATCACGCCGTAATCGGTGCCGAGCGCGCCGACCCAGCGCACGTCCGCCGCGCCGTACTTGCCGAACTTGCCTTGGGCCAGCGCCAGGAGGGAGCCGTCTGAAAAGGCGACGATGGTGTCGGGCTCGGCGGGGCGTTGCGCCACGATGCTGTTGTAGGCCACCGCG
Source organism: Cupriavidus sp. GW821-FHT02F09 (assembly GCF_059421605.1). NCBI lineage: Bacteria > Pseudomonadati > Pseudomonadota > Betaproteobacteria > Burkholderiales > Burkholderiaceae > Cupriavidus > Cupriavidus sp. GW821-FHT02F09. The sequence continues at coordinate 184,032 of NZ_JBWKVH010000014.1, read as the reverse complement.
CCGATGCCGCCCGGCATGTAGGCCAGCCGCATCGGCTGCTCGGTGAACCCGGCTTCGAGCAGCGCACGCTGCGCCAGCTTGCAGGTCAGGTCGAAACCGCCGCCGGGCTTGGCAGGCACGATGCACTCCGGCGCGGCGGCCGCCGGCCGCGCGCAGGCGGCGGCAAGGGCGAGCGCCGCGCAGGCAAAGCGCAGGGCGGCCAGGACGTGGCGCATCGATTCTCCTCGGGGGGTGAGTGGACGGCAGACAGCTTACCGGGAAATCCCGAAAAATCTGCTGGCTGGCAATGCGAAAATCCGGCATAACGTAGCAAACCTGAGGCATTGACCGAAGCCGCCGAACAGGCCAAAGCCGCGCGCTACGACGACGGCTGTCTCTCCCTCTCCCCTCAGGGGGAGAGGGCCGGGGAGAGGGGTGGCTCAGCTAGGAGCCACTTGAAGCGGAGCCCTTTGGTTTGGTACAGCACGACGGTGTATCGAGCGCCCGCCCTCTCCCCCGTCCCCTCTCCCGCCATGCGGGAGAGGGGAGCAAACCATGCGCATGACATAGCGTGACGCCAGCTGGAAACAAGCAGGAGAACACCTTCCCATGAGAGTACTGCTGGTCGAGGACCACGATGAACTGGCCACCTGGGTGATGCAGGCGTTGCGTGCGCTGCATTTCACCGTGGAGCGCGCGGCCGACGCGGCCAGTGCGCAATCCTTGCTGTTCAGCACGCACGCCGGCAGCGCGGGCGGGGCCGGCAGTGACTACGCGCTGGTGCTGCTGGACCTGACCCTGCCCGACCGCGACGGCCTGGACCTGCTCGCGCGCCTGCGCGCTCGCGGCTGCCGCGTGCCGGTGATGATCCTGACCGCGCGCGGCGAAGTGGGCGACCGGGTCAAGGGCCTGGACCTGGGCGCCGACGACTATATGGCCAAGCCCTTCGACCTGGCCGAGTTCGAGGCGCGGGTGAAGGCGCTGCTGCGCCGCGCGCGCCAGACCGAGGCGCCGCTGGTGGTGTGCGGCGGCCTGGGGTTCGATACGGTGTCGCGCCATTTCCAGGTGGGCGGCGTGCCGCTGGCGCTGACGCCGCGCGAGCATGCGGTGCTGGAGATCCTGATGACGCCGCCCGGCAAGACCGTCAGCAAGGACCGCATCTACGCTAGTATCTTCACCCTGGCCGACGACACCCAGCCGGACGTGATCGAGGTCTACGTGCATCGCCTGCGCCGCAAGCTCGAAGGCTCGGGCGCCGCTATCGTGACCTTGCGCGGGCTGGGCTACGTGCTGGAGCCCAGCGTTGGCTGAGCCGCGCAAGCGCGCCGCCAGCCTGCGCGCACGCCTGCTGTGGTGGCTGATCCCGCCCATGCTGGCGCTGCAGGCCGCATACGGCGTGGTGGCTTACTCCAACGCGCTGGAATCCGCCAACCAGGCCTATGACCGTACCTTGCTGGCATCGGCGCGCAACATTTCCGAGCGCATCACGCTGACCCCCGAAGGCGTGCGCGTGGACGTGCCGTATATCTCGCTCGATACCTTCGAGGTGGGCATGAACGCCACCATGTTCTACCGCGTCAGCGGCGTGCATGGCGAGTTCGTCTCGGGCTACGACGACCTGCCGCCATTCGATGCCAGCCAGCCGCGCACCAAGCTGTATCCCGCGCTGGTGAGCTTCTACGACCGTACTTACCGTGGCCAGCCGATCCGCATCGCCGCGCTGCGCCAGCCGGTGATGGACGCCAGCGGCACGCGCGGCGGCATGGCCTTGATCGAGGTGGGCGAGACGCTGGACTCGCGCCAGGCGCTGACGCGCAACATCCTGTTCGATGTGTTGTGGGGCCAACTGATGCTGGTGCTGGCCGCGGTGCTGGTGATCTGGCTGTTCACGCGGCGCGCGCTGGCGCCGCTCGATGCGCTGCGCGAAGCCGTGGCGCAACGCCAGCCCGGCGCCACCACGCCGCTGCCGCTCGACAGCGCCCCGCGCGAGACCGCGCCGCTGGTGGAGGCCATGAACGGCTACATGGCGCGGCTGGAACAGGTGCTCGCCGCGCAGCGCCGCTTTATCGCCGACGCGGCGCACCAGTTGCGCACGCCGCTAGCCGTGCTGCACACGCAGGCCCAGCTGGCCGCGCGCGAGCGCGATCCCGACGAGCAGCGGCGCATCGCGCAGGGCCTGGCCGACAGCACCGCGCGCATGGCCGCGCTGGCCGAGCGCCTGCTGTCGATGGCGCGCGCCGCCCACGGCGGGGCCGAGGCGCCGCGCGCGCTGGACCTCGCGGCGTTGGTGAAAGAGGTCTGCCTTGAGCTCACGCCCGCCGCGCGTGCGCGCCGCATCGACCTGGGCTTCGAAGGCGAGGGCGCGCAGCCAGTGCGCGGCACCGATCTGCTGCACGAGCTGGTGACCAACCTGGTCGACAACGCGCTGCGCTATACGCCATCGGGCGGCATGGTTACGGCGCGTGTCTTGCGCGCGGGCGAGGCGGTGGTACTGGAAGTGGAGGACGACGGCCCCGGCATTCCCGCCGCGGAACGCGCGGCGGTGCTAGAGCCGTTTTACCGCGGCAAGGCGGCGGGTTCGAAGGCGCCCGGTGAGGCGGCGCCCACTGGCTCGGGGCTTGGCCTGACCATCGTGCGCGACATCGCCGTGGCGCATGGCGCGTCGCTGGCGCTGCTGGATGGCGCGCAGGGCAGGGGCCTGCTGGTGCGGGTGCGCTTCGCGCCGGCATAGGGCGGCGCGAAGGCTCCCACCGCGCCATTCGCCATTCGCTATTGCGTTGCCGAGCTGCCGGGCGCTGTGCCAGCCGGCGCCGTATTGGACGCGCTATCCGTCTCGATATGCCAACCGCCGCCCAGTGCCTTGATCAACACCGCGCTGGTCGTGTACTGGCGGCCCACGATGGTCAAGTAGGTGCGCTCCGCCGTGTAGGCGGTGGTCTGCGCGGTCAGTACGTCCAGCAGGCTGGCGGTGCCAGCGCGGTAACGGTTGTTGACCAGGGCCAGCGCATCACGCGCCGAACGCAGCGCGTCGTTCTGCACCACGCCTTCTTGCTCCAGCAGGCGCGCGCCGGCCAGGTTGTCCTCGACCTCCTGGAACGCGGCGAGCACCGTCTGGCGGTAGTTGGCCACGGTCTGATCATAGGCCGCCACCGCCTGCGCCTTGGCCGCGCTGCGCAGGCCACCGTCGAACAGCGTGCCGGCCAGCGCCGGGCCGATCGACCACACGCGGTCCGGCAGCGACAGCCAGCGCGCCAGCGTGCCGGCGGAAAGCCCGCCGGTGGCCGACAGCGACAGCGTCGGGTAATACGCCGCCTGCGCAACGCCGATCTGCGCGTTGGCCGCGGCCATGCGGCGCTCGGCCGCGCCGATATCGGGCCGGCGTTCCAGCAGCGCCGACGGCACCGCGATAGGCACGCGCGGCACGGCGGCGGCATAGTCCTGCGGCGCGATGGAGAGGTCGGCCGGCGGCTTGCCAGTCAGGATGGCGATGGCGTGCTCGAGCTGCGCGCGCGTGATCTGGATATCGATCTGCTGCGCCTGCGCGGACTTGAGCTGGGTCTCGGATTGCAGCACGTCCGAGCGCTGGGCGGTGCCGGCTGCGTACTGGTTGCGTACCAGCTGCAGGGATTTCTCGTAGTCGACTACCGTGCGGTCAAGCAAGGCCTTCTGCTGGTCGGCGATGCGCAGCAGGAAATAGCTCTGCGCCAGCGTGGACTGGGTCGACAGCAAGGTCGAAGCCAGGTCGGACTGGCTGGCCTGCGCGCTGGCTTCGCTGCTTTCCACCTGCCTGCGCACGCGGCCCCACACATCGATTTCCCAACTGGCCGACAGCGTGGTGTTCTGGCTGTTGCCGATCAGGCCGCTGCTGCCGCTCGCGCGGCTCAGCCCGGCCGATGCGCCCAGCGTGGGGAAGTAGCCGGCGCGCGCCGATTGCAGCGCGGCCAGCGCTTGCCGGTACTGCGCCTCGGCCGCCTTGATGTTCTGGTTGGATACCTGCACCTGCGACATCAGCGTGTCGAGTGCCGGATCGCTGAACACCGCCCACCAGTTGCTGCGCGCGCTGGCATCCTGTGGCTCGGCCGGTTTCCACGTGCCCCACTGCGAGGTGTCGGCGGGTGCTTCCTTGAAGGCCGGGGTGCTGGGCGCGTCAGGCCGCTTGTAGTCGGGGCCCACGGCGCAGCCGCCCAGCAGCAGGGCGCAGGCTATCGTCAGCACGGTCGCGGGGACGGAGAGGGCAGGGAGGCGAAGAAAAGCGTTCATGGATCGCATTCAGGGTTCGAGGCTGGCCGTGGCCGCAGGCACGGCGGAGCGGCGCTGGCGCCAGGCTTTCACCTTCAGGCGCCAGCGGTCCAGCGTCAGGTACACCACGGGCGTCGTGTACAGCGTCAGCAACTGGCTGACCACCAGCCCGCCGACGATGGAGATGCCCAGCGGCGCGCGCAGCTCGGCACCGTCGCCGTGGCCGATCGCCAGGGGTATCGCGCCGAGCAGGGCCGCCATGGTGGTCATCAGGATCGGGCGGAAACGCAGCAGGCAGGCGCGGTAGATGGCGTCATGCGGCGACAGGCCCTCGCGCCGCTCGGCGTCGATGGCGAAGTCGATCATCATGATGGCGTTCTTCTTGACGATGCCGATCAGCAGGATCACGCCAATCAGCGCGATGATGCTGAAGTCCGTGCCCGAGGCCAGCAGCGCCAGCAGCGCGCCGACGCCGGCCGACGGCAGGGTGGACAGGATGGTGAGCGGATGCACGTAGCTCTCGTACAGCATGCCGAGCACGATATAGATGGTGATCAGCGCGGCCAGGATCAGCAGCGGCTGGCTCTTGAGCGAATCCTGGAAGGCCTTGGCGCTGCCCTGGAAGTTGGCCTGCAGCGTCTCCGGCACGCCAATGCGCGCCATCGCGTCCTTGACCATGTCGGTCGCCTGCGATAGCGAGACGCCCTCGGCCAGGTTGAAGGAGATGGTGGAGGCCGCGAACTGGCCCTGGTGATTGACGCCCAGCGGCGTGCTGGTGGGCGTGAACCGCGCGAAGGCCGACAGCGGCACACGCTTGCCGCCGCCAGTGACCACGTAGACATCCTGGAGCGCATGCGGGCCTTCCAGGTACTCGGGGCTGAGCTCCATGACCACCCGGTACTGGTTGAGCGGATTGTAGATGGTGGACACCAGGCGCTGGCCGAAGGCATCGTTGAGCACCGCATCGATCTGCTGCGCGGAGACGCCGAGCTTGGACGCGGTGTCGCGGTCGATGATCACCGAGGTCTGCAAGCCCTTGTCGTTGGTGTCGGTGTCGACGTCTTCCAGCCCCTTGAGGTTGGAGATGGCCGCGCGCACCTTGGGCTCCCACTCGCGCAATACGTCGAGATCGTCCGACTGCAGCGTGAACTGGTAGGCCGAGCTGCTTTGGCGCCCGCCAATGCGGATGTCCTGCACCGAGGTCAGGAACAGGCTTGCGCCGGGCTCCTTGGCGAGCTTGACGCGCAGGCGTGCCACGATGGCATCGGCGGATTCGCGCTCGGCAATCGGCTTGAGCGTAACGAACATCTGGCCGGTATTGCGTTGCGAGCCGCCGGTGAAACCCGTCACATTGACCACCGCCGGATCGGACTGCACGATCTTGATGAAGTTATCGAGCTTGGGCCGCATGGCCTGGAACGAGGTGGCCTGGTCGGCGCGGATAAAGCCGATCAGGCGCCCGGTATCCTGCTGTGGGAAGAAGCCCTTGGGCACGATCATGTAGAGCCAGACATTGAGACCGATGGTGGCCAGCAGCACCAGCCACACCAGCGTGCTGTGGCGCAGCGCCACCGCCAGCGTGCGTGAGTACCCATCGTGCATCCAGGCGAACACGCGTTCGCTGGCGCGGTAGAGGCGGCCCTGGCGCTCGGGGCGCACCGGCTTGAGCAGGCGCGCGCACATCATCGGCGTGGCCGTGAGCGAGACCACCAGCGACACCAGGATCGCCACCGACAAGGTGATGGCGAACTCCTGGAACAGCCGCCCGACGATGCCGCCCATCATCAGCAGCGGGATAAACACCGCGATCAGCGACAAGCTCATCGACAGCACCGTGAAGCCGACTTCGCGCGAGCCCTTGAGCGCGGCTTCGAGCGGCTTCATGCCTTCCTCGATGTGCCGCGAGATGTTCTCCAGCACCACGATGGCGTCATCCACCACGAAGCCGGTGGCGACCGTGAGCGCCATCAGCGACAGATTGTTGAGTGAGAAGCCGGCCAGGTACATCACCGAGAAGGTGCCGATCAGCGACACCGGCACCGCCACGCTGGGGATCAGCGTGGCGCGCACGTTGCGCAGGAACAGGAACACCACCATGATCACCAGCGCCACCGAAATCATCAGGGTGTGCTCCACCTCGCGCAGCGAGCCGCGGATGGTGGGGGTGCGGTCCATCATCACTTCCATCTTGATGGCGGACGGGATCATCTGCTGCAGCGACGGCAGCATCTCGGTGACGCGGTCCACCGTCTCGATGATGTTGGCGCCGGGCGAGCGGTTGAGCACCAGCAGCACCGAGGGCTGGCCGTTGGCGGAGCCGGCGTTGCGGATGTCCTGCACCGAGTCGGTCACCCGCGCCACGTCCGACAGCCGGATCGGCACTGCGAAGGAGTTCGGGCCGCCGCTGCTGGTGTTGCCGCCGGTGGCGCCGGTGCTGATGGTGGTGGTGCCGCTGCTGGTGGTCAGCGTAGTGGTGGTGACCCCGTTGACGGTCTTGGTGCTCACGCCGCCGCCCGCGGTGGCGTTGGCCGTGCTGGCGATCAGCGCACCGGCCGAGGCCGACGAGTAGGTGCCCGGCGTGGCGTAACGCACGATCAGCGGCATGTAGTCCGCCGCCTTCATGGCCTGGTCGTTGGCGTAGACCTGCCAGTTGGTGGTGGTGTTTTCGAGCGAGCCGAGCGGACGGTTGGCGTTGGTGGCGCTGATGGTGTTGCGCACATCCTCCAGCGAGACACCGTACTTGTTGAGCGCCGTGGGGTTGAGCTCCACCCGCACCGCCGGCAGCGACGAGCCGCCGATGGTGACCTGGCCCACGCCCTCGATCTGCGACATCTTCTGCGCCAGGATGGTCGAGGCCGCATCGTAGAGCTGGCCGCGCGTCATGGTGGGCGAGGTCAGCGCGATGATCATGATCGGCGCATCGGCCGGGTTGACCTTGCGGTACGTCGGGTTGCTCGGCAGGCTGGTGGGCAGCGTGGCGCGCGAGGCATTGATGGCGGCCTGCACGTCGCGCGCGGCGCCGTCGATGTCGCGCGAGAGCTCGAACTGCATCGTGATGCGGGTCGAGCCCAGCGAACTGCTGGAGGTGATCTCGGTGACGCCGGCAATGGCGCCCAGGGCGCGTTCCAGCGGCGTGGCCACGGTAGCGGCCATGGTCTCGGGGCTGGCGCCGGGCAGCGAGGCCGACACCGAGATGGTGGGGAAATCCACCTGCGGCAGCGGCGACACCGGCAGCAGCCGCAGTGCCGCCAGCCCCGCCAGCAGGATGCCGATGGTCAGCAGCGCGGTGGCGACCGGGCGATGGATGAAAGTGGCCGACAGGTTCATTACGGCCTCGGCTCCGGAGCGTGCCCGGCTTCACTGCCACCTGCGCCACCACCTGCGCCACCACCCGTGTCGTCGCCAAACCGGCGCTGGCGCCAGGCTTTCAGGCGCGTTGCCACGCTGTCGAACGCCAGGTAGATCACCGGCGTGGTGAACAGCGTCAGCACCTGGCTGACCAGCAGGCCGCCCACCATGGTGATGCCCAGCGGGCGGCGCAGCTCCGAGCCGATGCCGGTGCCCAGCATCAGCGGCAGCGCCGCCAGCAGGGCCGCCATGGTGGTCATCAGGATGGGGCGCAAGCGCAGCAGGCAAGCCTGGAAGATCGCCTCGCGCGGCGCCATGCCGCCCTCGCGCTCGGCCTCGAGCGCGAAGTCGATCATCATGATGGCGTTCTTCTTGACGATACCGATCAGCAGGATGATGCCGATGATCGCGATGATGCCCAGGTCCTGGCCCGAGACCAGCAGCGCCAGCAGCGCGCCTACGCCGGCCGAGGGCAGGGTCGAGAGGATGGTCACGGGATGGATGGTGCTCTCATAGAGCACGCCCAGCACGATGTACATCGTGATCACCGCGGCCAGGATCAGCCACAGCGTGTTGGACAGCGAAGCGCGGAAGGCCAGCGCGGCGCCCTGGAAATCAGTCTGCATCGAGATCGGCAGGCCGATTTCCTGCTCCACCTTGGCGATCTTGTCGACCGCGGCGCCGAGCGATTCGCCCGGTGCCAGGTTGAACGAAATGGTGGCGGAAGGGAACTGGCCCTGGTGGTTGATCACCAGCGGCCCCGTGCGCTCGCTGATGCGCGCGAACGCGCCCAGCGGCACCTGCCCGCCGGAGGAGGAGGGCAGGCGCAGTTCCGCCAGCGACTGCGGATCGGTGCGGAATTGAGGCATGGCCTCCAGTACCACGCGGTACTGGCTCGCCTGCGTGAAGATGGTCGACACCAGGCGCTGGCCGAAGGCGCTGTACAGCGCGCTGTCGATCACCGCGGTGGTGATGCCGAAGCGCGCCGCGGCGTCGCGGTCGATATCCACGTAGGCGCGCAGGCCGTTGTTCTGCTGGTCGCTGGCCACGTCTCGCAGCTCCGGCTCCAGCTTCAGGCGCTCGACCAGTCTCGGCACCCAGGTGGCCAGCGTGGTGGGGTCCGGGTCCTGCACGGTGAACTGGTACTGCGTGCGTGCCACGCGGTCCTCGATGGTCAGGTCCTGCACCGGCTGGGTGTAGAGCGAAACCCCGCCGAGCTTGTCGACCGCGGCCTGCAGGCGGCGCGTCACGTCCTCGATGGAGTCGCTGCGCTGGTCCTTGGGCTTCAGGTTGATCAAGAGGCGCCCGGCGTTGAGCGTGGTGTTGGTGCCGTCCACGCCGATGAAGGACGACAGGCTTTCCACCGCCGGGTCTTCCAGCACCACCTTGGCCACTGCCTGCTGCTTCGCTGCCATGGCGGGGAACGAGGTGGTCTGGGACGCTTCGGTAATGCCCTGGATCACGCCGGTGTCCTGCACCGGGAAGAAGCCCTTGGGCACCAGCATGTACAACAGCACGGTCAGCACCATGGTGCCAACGGCGACCAGCAAGGTGAGTTTCTGGCGGTCCAGCACCCATTCCAGCGCGCGGCCGTAGCGGTCGATCACGTTGTCGAAGAAGCGGCCGCTGGCGCGGTGAAAGCGCGAGAGCTTCTCATCGGGCACATGGTGCAGCAGGCGCGCGCACATCATCGGCGTGAGCGTCAGCGAGACCACCGCCGAGATCAGGATCGACACCGCCAGCGTGATGGCGAACTCGCGGAACAGGCGCCCGACCACATCGCCCATGAACAGCAGGGGGATCAGCACGGCCACCAGCGAGAACGTCAGCGAGATGATGGTGAAGCCGATCTGCTTGGATCCCTTGAGCGCCGCCTCCATGGGCGAATCGCCCTTCTCGATGTAGCGCATGATGTTCTCGATCATCACGATCGCATCGTCCACCACGAAGCCGGTGGCAATGGTCAGTGCCATCAGCGTCAGGTTGTTGATCGAGAAGCCCGCCAGGTACATCACGCCGAAGGTGCCCACCAGCGACAGCGGCACCGCCACGCCCGGGATGATGGTGGCCGGCACGTTGCGAAGGAAGACGAAGATCACCATCACCACCAGCGCGACCGCCAGCAGCAGTTCGAACTCCACGTCGCGCACCGAGGCGCGGATGGTGGTGGTGCGGTCGGTCAGCAACTGCACCTTGACCGAGGCCGGCAGCGCGTTCTGCAATTGCGGCAACAGGGCCTTGATGCGGTCGACCACCTCGATCACATTGGCGCCGGGCTGGCGCTGGATGCTCAGCACGATGGCCGGCTTGTCGTTGGCCCAGGCCGCCAGGCGGCTGTTCTCGGGCCCGTCGACGATGTTGGCCACATCGGTGATGCGGATCGGCGCGCCGTTCTGGTAGCCGACGATGATCTGGCGGTACTCGTCGGCGGACTTGAGCTGGTCGTTGGCGTCGATGGTGGAGGCGCGCGCGGGGCCGTCGAAGCTGCCCTTGGCGCCGTTGACGTTGGCGCTGCCGATCGCCGTGCGCAGGTCGTCGATCGACATGCCGAGCGCGGCCAGCGCGGTCGGGTTGGCCTGGATGCGCACTGCCGGGCGCTGCCCGCCGCTGATGCTCACCAGCCCCACGCCCTGCAGCTGCGAGATCTTCTGCGCCACGCGGGTGTCCACCATGTCCTGCAGCTTGGGCAGCGGCATGGTGTCGGACGTCATGGCCAGCGTCATGATCGGCGCGTCGGCCGGGTTGACCTTGCTGTACACCGGTGGCATCGGCAGGTCCGCCGGCAGCAGGTTGCCGCCGGCATTGATGGCGGCCTGCACCTCTTGCTCGGCCACGTCCAGCGACAGCGTGAGCTCGAACTGCAGCGTGATCACCGAGGCGCCACCCGAGGAGGACGACGACATCTGCTTGAGGCCCGGCATCTGGCCGAACTGGCGCTCCAGCGGCGCCGTGATGGACGAGGTCATCACATCCGGGCTGGCGCCCGGATACAGCGTGGTGACCTGGATGGTCGGGTAATCGACCTCCGGCAGCGCCGACAGCGGCAGCAGCCTGAAGGCCACCAGGCCCGACAGCAGGATGGCGACCATCAGCAGCGCGGTGGCGACCGGCCGCTCGATGAACAAGCGTGAGGGATTCATGCTGGGTCCTTACTGCGGCCGCTGGGGCGCCGCGCCCGCCGGGGCGCCAGCGCTGCCGCCGCCATCCGTTGCAGCCGCGCTCGCGCCGTCGCGGTGACGGCGCCCTTCACCGTGCGCACCCGAGGCACCCGGCACGCCGGAGGCGCCGGCCGCGCCGCTGGCGCCACCATCGCGGCGCCGTCCGCGCCCGCGCGGCGCGCTGGCCGGTACCAGCGCGGCTGCGCGCGCTGCCGGGTCCACGGTTTCCACCGTCATGCCTTCCTTGAGCCGGTCGGCACCGTCGACCACCACGCGCTGGCCGGGCTGCAGGCCCTTGGTCACCACGGTGCGATCGCCGTCGCTCGTGCCGAGCGCGACCACCTGGACCTTGACCTTGCTGCTGTCGTCGACGACATAGACAAAGGTGCCTTGCTGGCCGCGCTGGATTGCCGCCACCGGTACCACGGTGGCGTCCTCGATCGTGTCCACCTTGGTGCGCATGTTGACGAACTGGTTCGGGAACAGCAGGCCGTCCTGGTTCTGGAAGATCGCCTTGAGCTTGACCGTGCCGGTGGTGGTGTCGATCTGGTTGTCGGTGGTCAGCAGCGTGCCATCGGCCAGGCGGTTGCGGGCCTGGCGGTCCCAGGCCTGGACGGGAATGGTCTCGCCCGCGTGCAGCCGCTTGAGCACCGACGGCAGGTTGTCTTCAGGGATGGTGTAGAGCACCGCGATCGGCTGGATCTGGGTGATCAGGGCGATGCCGTTGGTGTCGCTGGTGCTGATGATATTGCCCGGGTCGACCTGGCGCAGGCCGATGCGGCCGGAGGCCGGCGCCATGATGCGGGTGTAGCCCAGTTGCAGGCGGGCGCTGTCCACGTTGGCCTGGTCGGTCTTGACCACGCCTTCATACTGGCGCACCAGGGCGTCCTGGGTGTCTACCTGCTGGCTGGAGATGGAATCCTGGCCGAGCAGCGTGCGGTAGCGCTTCTGGTCCAGGCGGGCGTTCTCCAGCAGGGCGCGGTCGCGCGCCAGCGTGCCCACGGCCTGGTCCAGCGTGGCCTGGAACGGGCGTGGGTCGATCTCGGCAAGCACGTCGCCGGCCTTGACCATCTGGCCCTCCTTGAACAGGACCTTGAGCAGAGGACCCGACACCTGGGCCCGCACGGTCACATTGGCCACGGGCGTGACATTGCCCAGGCCGTTGAGGATGACGTCCATATTACGCTTGGCCACGGTGCTGACCACCACCGGCGAGCGCTGGCCGCCGGGACCCCCAGGGCCGCCGGGGCCGCCAGGGCCACCACGGCTGCCGTTAGTGCCGCCGGGCGCGCCTGCGGCACCGGCTGCGGGCGTACGATGCTTGTACCAATACCAGCCGCCGCCGGCCAGCAGCAGGATCAGCGCGGCGGCGATCAGTTTGCGGCGGCGCGAGGCAGCCTTGGGCGGCGGTGGCAGCTTAGCCGGTTGATGTTCTTCGGGGTTGGCCATGACCGGATCCTGGGAGCGACGCGTCAACAAAAACGCGTTTGAACGATTTTCGGGGTATGAGAGGCAGAAGTATGCCGCAACGCCGTCGGCACGTGCCGCTGGCAGCACGCGGCTTCATGCGCGATTACGCGCTGGCCGGGCGGCGTCGGGCGGGGCCGTCCTGACCGGCGACCGCCGGCAACGGCAACATAAGCGAAGCATAATGCGCGCTGGCGGCACTCATGTTTCAGCGCGGGCGGCCAATCTTACAGATCATTACCAGCAGCCCGGGTGTAATGCCCTGAAACAATTCGCCCGGATTGCCGCGCCCAGCCTAGCTATCATCTGCCTATGCGAGCCAATCAGCCTACCCAGATCCTCGTCGTGGACGACGATCCCGAACTCCGCGACCTGCTGCGCGAATACCTCACCCAGCAGGGCTTTGCCGTGTCCGTGCTGCACGATGGCGAAGGCTTGCAGGCACGCCTGGAGCGCGAGCGCCCCGCCCTGATCGTGCTCGACCTGATGATGCCCAAGGTGGATGGGCTGACCGCATTGCGCAACCTGCGTGCCAAGAACGACGACATTCCCGTGATCCTGCTGACCGCGCGCAGCGACGAGATCGACCGCATCGTGGGGCTGGAGATCGGCGCGGACGATTATCTCGGCAAGCCATTCTCGCCGCGCGAGCTGCTGGCGCGGATCAATGCCGTGCTGCGCCGCAAGCTGGCCCGCCCCGCGGCCGCGCCGGAAGACCGCGAGGGCATGGCCTTCGGGCCATTCCGCGTCAACTTCCGCCAGCGCTCGCTGGTGCGCAGCGGCGACCCGGTGGCGATCAGCGATACCGAGTTCGCGCTGCTCAAGCTGCTGTTGATGCACCCGCTTGAGGTACTGTCGCGCGAGCGCATCGTGGAGCTGATGTATGGCACCGCGAGCGGCATCAGCGACCGCGGCATCGACGTCCAGATCTGGCGCCTGCGCCGCCTGCTCGACGAAGACGCCCAGCGTCCCCGCTACATCCAGACGGTACGGGGGCGCGGTTACACCTTCGTGCCCGACGAAGCCGAAGACATTGCCCAATGAAGCTGCGCATCGATACGCTGTTCGGACGCATCGCGCTGCTGATCGCAGCGGTGCTGGTGCTGAGCCATTTCTCCTGGCTCGCGATCCTGCGCATGGATCGCCGCCAGCAGCAGGTGGATTACTCCGTCGAGCAGATGATGTTCCAGTTCGAGAGCATCCAGCGCGCGCTTGCCGCTCAGCCGCCCATCAAGCTGCCAAGCCTGGTGGAAGTGGCCAGCGAGGCCAGCGCGGCCGAGCACACCGTGGCGGCCAAGGGCCGCGCGCGCCGGCTGGTCGAGCAGTTCTCTCAGCGCATGCCGCCTGGGACCCAGGTACGGCTCGAGGAAGACCAGACCACGCGCATCTGGGTCAAGCTGCCGCACCGGCAGGACTGGATCGCGATGCCGGCGCTATGGGTGGTCAACCCGCCGCCCGACAACCGCCTGCTGCCTGGCGTGATCCTGGTGGTCGGCGTGGCCATGGCAGTGGCCTTGCTGATTGCCTGGCAGATCCAGCGCCCGGTGCGCGACATGGCGGCTGCGGCCGAGCAGCTGTCGCGCCAGCACACCGTCAAGCCGCTGCGTGAGCGCGGCCCGCACGAGCTGCGCCAGTTGATCGTGCGCTTCAACCGCATGATGGCTGACCTGACCCGCATCGACCAGGAGCGCAATACGATGCTTGCCGGCATCGCCCACGATCTCAAGACGCCGCTGGCGCGGTTGCGGTTGCGCGCGGAGATGCTGGCCGACCCCAAGGCCGCAGCCGGCGTCACGCGCGATGTCGAGTCCATGTCCGCCATTGTCGAGCAGTTCCTGACCTTTGCCCAAAGCGGCGAACCCGCGGCGCGGCCGGTGCCGGTCGATCGCCGCATCGGCGAGCTGGCCGCCTCGCTGGCCGAGCAGGACAAGCCGGTGGAGGTCTCGCTGATGGCAGGCGAGGGCTTCCGCATGATCGCCACCCAGCTCGACCGTATCGTCGGCAACCTGATCGACAACGCCTATGCCTACGGGGCAGCGCCGGTGCTGCTCAGCACCTCGCGCCAGGCCGACGGCTGGCACATGGTGGTGGAGGACCATGGCGAAGGCATTCCGCCTGACGCTATGGAAAAGGTCACCCTGCCGTTCGTGCGGCTGGACCCGGCGCGCGGCGGCAATGCGCACTCGGGCCTGGGCCTGGCCATCGTCGACCGGCTGGTGCGCCAGGCGGGCGGCCGCCTGGTGCTGGCAAACCGGGACGAGGGCGGCCTGCGGGTGGAAATGGTGTTTCCGTTCGCGGCGCTGGCACAAGCGGCCTGAGCGTCGGCCGCCGGACGGCGGCGTCCCGGCTCGTATCAGATCTGGAACACATTCAGGCGGTTTTCCCCTGCACGGGGGCTGCCTGCTGACGCCATGGCCACGCCGGCCATACGCTGGCTCGCGTGGTACGCAGCTTGCTGCGAGTAGTTGCTCTATGCGCTTTGGCAACGCGTAGCGCCAATCCAGTGGATCAGGAGACGCATCATGGCAACTTTCGTCACGCTTCTAAACTTCACCGACCAGGGAATCCGTACCGTCAAGGACACAACCAAGCGCGCCGCGGCTGTTCGCGAAATGGCAAAGGCAAGCGGCATCGAAATGAAAGATATCTTCTGGACGCTCGGGCAATATGACCTGGTAGCGACCTTTACCGCGCCCGACGATGCCACCATGACCGCATTCGGCCTGGCCCTGGGCATGGCGGGCAACGTCCGCAGCCAGACGCTGCGTGCCTTCTCCACTGACGAGATGAACGGCATCCTCAGCAAGCTGCCGTAGCCACTTGCCAGCCGGCATCAAAAAGCCCGCATCATTGTGCGGGCTTTTTACTGTCTGACACGGCGCTCAGGCGCCTGGCGCCTTTTTCTTCTCGCCGATGCGGCTTTCCTTGCCGGCCAGCAGCTTTTCGATGTTGGCGCGGTGCCGCACCACCAGCAGCACGCTGATCGCGAATACCGCGCCGGCGAGCACGTCCACACCCGACATCAGGACATAGAAGAAAGGCGCAAAGACCGCCGACACCAGCGCCGCCAGCGACGAGTAACGGAAGAAGAAGGCCACGATCAGCCAGGTCGCCATCGTGCCCGCGCCCAGCAGCGGGTCGATGGCAAACAGGATGCCGGCCGCGGTGGCCACGCCCTTGCCGCCCGCAAAGCGGAAGAACACCGGGAACAGGTGGCCCAGGAACACCGCCACCGCCACCAGCGCGATGCCCGTGTGGTCGACCCCGTACGCCGGGCCGAAGCGCTGCGCCAGCCAGACCGCCAGCCAGCCCTTCAGGGCATCGCCGATCAGCGTCAGGATGGCGGCCTTCTTGTTGCCGCTGCGCAGCACGTTGGTGGCACCAGGGTTGCCGGAGCCATAGGTGTGCGGATCGGGCAGGCGCATGGCCTTGCTGACCACGACGGCAAAGGAAATGGAGCCGATCAGGTAGGCGGCTAGTGCGAAGATCAGATTGGCCATGTGGGAATTGGGGGTTTTAGGCTGGCGGGATTGTAGCGTGGAAGGGGGGTAGGGGGGATGGGGGGCTTTGAGGGTGGTGGTGCTTTTGTGGGCGGTGTTGGCTTTTGGGCCCAAGGGCCATACGACATCGCCCTGCGGGGTTGGTTGCTGCTTATTTCATCGGCGTTGGTTTTTGGACCCAAGGGCCATACGACATCCCCCTGCGGGGGCTGCCGGTCACTTTTCTTTGACCGGCAAAGAAAACTAACGAAAAGAAAGCCGCCCTGCCGGGGGCAGAGCAATCAGGCTTAAGTGGGGCAGTGGTTGCGTCGTACGGCCCGGAGTGTTGGCTGGCCGATCCTACCGGCCCCAAGGACATCGTACTTGCATGACCCAATAGTCACGTGGTGGTGCCCCTGATTGCTTTGCTCGGTGCGCGTTCGGGCATCTGCCGTTCGCGGTGCGCAGCGCCACGATCCTGCCTGCCTTGGTGGTTTCGTGGTTTTGTCTCTAGCGGCGGGTGCCCGGCCATTTGATGCCCTGCCGTACCGGCGCGAGCGGCGCCTTGCTTCACCCCCCTCTGGTTTCGTGGTGGGCACCGTGGCCCGTGCGCGAGGGCCGCGCTCACACCCACGGCGCTCGTCCTCCGAGACAAAACCACGAAACCAGCCACACCCGAAACGGCGCGGCACTTCGCACCGCGAACGGCAGATGTGGGAACGGGCACCGCACACGAGGTCAGGGGCCGCACCACGTAACCCATGGGCCATGCAGAAACGATGCCCTTGGGGTCGGTAGGATCGGCTAGCCAACACTCCGGGCCGTACGACGCAACCACCGCCCCACATAAGCCTGATTGCTCTGCTCCCGGCAGGGCGGCTTTCTTTTCGTTAGTTTTCTTTGCCGGTCAAAGAAAAGTGACCGGCAGCCCCCGCAGGGGGATGTCGTATGGCCCTTGGGCGCAAAAACCATCGCCGCTGAAAGAAACAGCAACCAACCAAGCAAGGGCGATGTCGTATGGCTCTTGGGTGCAAAAGCCATCGCCGCTGAAGGAAACAGCGACTCACCCGCAGGGCAATGTCGTATGGCTCTTGGGTGCAAACGCCATCGCCGCTCAAAGAAACAGCGACCACCCCATCCTCACCCTCATCAATCCCTCAACCCACACTCCACCACCTCCGCCCCCACCAACGTCTTCAAAACCTGCGGATCAATACTAACCAGATACCCCCTGCGGCCCCCATTGATATAGATCCGCTCCAGCGCCAGCACACCGGCCTCAACAAAAACCGGCATCCGCTTGCGCGTCCCGAACGGCGAGGTCCCGCCCACCAGATACCCGCTATGCCGCTGCGCCACCTCCGGCTTGCAGGGCTGCACGCTCTTGTGCCCGGTTTGCCGCGCCAGGTTCTTGGTAGACACCGAACAGTCGCCATGCATTAGCACAATCAGCGGCTGCGCACGCTCGTCTTCCATCACCAGCGTCTTGATCACCGCGTGCTCGTCCACGCCGAGCTGGCGGGCGGACTCGCCGGTGCCGCCATGCTCGACGTAGTCATAGGCATGCTCGCCAAAGGCAACGCCATGCCGCTTGAGGAACTGGGTGGCCGGGGTTTCCGAAACGTGTTTGGTCTTGCTCATGATGGATGACGGATCGCAATGACCGCGCGGGCAACCTAGCCGCGCGGATGGTGGTGCTGGTGCAGCTCGCGCAGGCGCTCGCGCGCCACGTGCGTGTAGATCTGCGTGGTGGAGATATCGGCGTGCCCCAGCAGCAACTGCACCACGCGCAGGTCCGCGCCGTGGTTGAGCAGGTGGGTGGCAAAGGCATGCCGCAAGGTGTGCGGTGACAGCGGCGCGTAGATCTCGGCTTCGCGGGCGTGGCGCTTGATCAGGTGCCAGAAGGCCTGGCGCGTCATGCCGTCGCCGCGCTGGGTGACGAACAGCGCTTCGCAGGCACGCTCGCCCAACAGCGCGGGCCGGCCTTCGGCCAGGTAGCGGCGCAGCCAGTCGCCGGCTTCGGTGCCAAACGGCACCAGGCGTTCCTTGTTGCCCTTGCCGCCCACCACGCGCGCCACGCCCTCGTTCAGGCTGATCTCGATGGTCTTCATCTGTGTCAGCTCGGACACGCGCAGGCCGCTGGCATACATCAGCTCCAGCATGGTGCGGTCGCGCAGGCCAAGCGGCGTGGCGGTGTCGGGTGTCTCCAGCAGCGCCTCGACCTGGGCTTCGGTCAGGGTCTTGGGAAAGCGCGGCGGCTGCTTGGCCGGGCGCAGCAGCAGGCAGGGATCGGCCGTGATCATGTGCTCGCGCAGCGCCCACTGGAAAAAGCGCTTGAACACCGTCAGCCGCCGGTTGGCGGACGAGGCGCGGGTTTCCAGGTGGCGCGAGGCGAAGTAGCCGTTGAGGGCGCTGTCGTCCACCGCCAGCAGCGCGCAGGTGCCCGAGGCATGCAGCCAGCGCGACAGCAGCGCCAGGTCGCGCCGGTAGGCGTCGATGGTGTTCTGCGCAAGGCCGTCTTCGAGCCACAGCGCGTCGCAGAAGCGGTCGACCAGGGCCAGGTCGGCGAGCAGGGCGGGGCTGTCCTCGGTGTCTTCGGTGTCGATGACGGCGTTGCTGTCTTCCATGTCGTCGATATGGCCGCTGTCGCCGCCGTTGTCACCGTCGTCAATCTGCGCAATGTCGTTCATGCCAGCATCACCCCTTCATGGCGCAGCAGCCAGCGTTTGATATCAAGGAAGAAGCCGTCGCCGTCATGGTTGGCAAAGCCGCCGATGCCGCTGGCGCCAACCACGCGATGGCAGGGAATCACCAGTGGGAAGAAATTCGCCCCGCACGCCTGCCCGACCGCGCGTGGCGCGCTGGCGATCTGCCGCGCCACCGCGCCATAGGTGGTGACCTTGCCACGCGGCACGTTCGAGATCGCTTGCCAGACCCGGCGCTGGAACGCGCTGCCGACCGGCGCCAGCGGGATATCGAAGCGTGCATCCGGATCGACGTAGTAGGCCTCCAGTTGCCGCGCCAGGCGTTGCGTGACCGCGTTGGCCGGCTCGACGAGCCGCATGCTCGCGGGCAGGTACACGATCTCGCGGACGAATTCACCGTCGGTGCGCACGCCGATCTTGCCGAAAGGGGCTGGGAGGATGGCGTCGAAGATGGAGTCCATGGCAGGGGTGGGAAGCGCGAGCCTGGATTTTAGAGCATGGCGGCGGCGCCGGGATGCGCGGTGGCGTGTGGGGCGCACCGCAGAGGGCCATGCAACCACTTGACTGGGGTTTCCCCTTCCTTGAGTTCTGGTCTGGCTTATTATTTAATTCAATCTGAATTAATTAATGCCGCAGCTAGATGCACCGCCGTCGCCACTCAGCGCGCAACGTGATGCAGGCGGCACTCATAACAGCATTCGGAGACCACATGAACAGTGCCAAGGCCGGCCGCGGCGTGAATTCCGCCAGTTTGCGGCTGTACAACGAGCGCGCGCTACTGCTGGCGCTGCGGCATGCCGGGGAGGCGTCCAAGGCGGATCTCGCCCGCATCGCGCAGCTCACCAACACGGCGGTGGGCAGCATCGTGCAGACGCTCACCGAGGATGGCCTGATCCATGTGGCCGGCCGCCGCCAGGATGGGCAGCGTGGCCAGCCGGCCAGCCTGATCCGCCTGCAGCCCAAGGGCGCGTTCGGCATCGGGGTCCGGCTGGACCGTGGCAGCATCGAGTGCGTGATGGTGGACTTCGGCGGCGAGATCCTCGCCAGCCGCGCCCACCAGATGGTCCTGCCCCACCCGGAGCAAGCGCTGGCATTGGTGCGCGACGATGTGGCCGAACTGCGTGCGCTGCTTACGCCGGACGAGCGCAAGCGCCTGCTTGGCATCGGCGTGGCCCAGCCCTATAACCTCGGTGCCTGGCTGCGCGAGCTGGACTTGCAGGACGAGGCATCGCAGGCCACCTTCCGCGCCTGGGATGCCGTGGACTTTGCCGCAGCGCTGTCGGATGCCACCGGCCTGCCGGTGTTTGGCGAGAACGACGGCACCGCTGCTGCCGTGGCCGAGCTGTTCTACGGCAGCCACCACGCGCAGAGCTTCCTCTATGTCTTCGTCGGCCCGGCCATCGGCGGCGGCGTGGCGCTCAACGGAGACTGCGTGCGCGGCGTGTCGGGCAATGCCGGCGACATCGGCATGATGCCGGTGCAGCCCAGCACCCTGGCCTCCGCGCCGCGCACCGGCAAGCGGCGCGACATCCTGCTGGCGCGCGCCTCGCTCAACGCGCTGACGCGCCACCTGCGCCACCACGGCGTGACCATCGACGGCCATGCCGATCTGGAAGCGCAGGTGCGCGTCCAGCACCCGGCGGTGGCGCAGTGGCTGGACGACTGCATCGATGCGCTGGCGCCCGCCATGCAATCGGCGCTGGCGGTGCTCGACGTGCCGCTGATCATCCTTGACGCCGATATCGACGGTGGCCTGGTGCAGGCGCTGATCGAGCGCCTGCAAGGCGAGCTGGACGACGGCGCGCCCGAGGCTCGGCGAGCGCCACGCGTGGTGCGTGGCTGCTTTGGTGCCAACGCCGGCGCGGTCGGTGCCGCGTCGCTGCCGATGTTCATGAATTTCTCGCCGCGGGCCGACATGCTCAAAGGCGCATCCGCCATGATTCCGGAGGCCAACCATGCCATCGTCTGATCTGTCCGCTTCGTCTATTTCACCTATTTCGCCCATTTCGGCTGCTTCGTCCGATACGTGCGATACGTGCGATACGTCCACCAAGGCGCCGCTGCTGGCGCTGCGCAATATCTGCAAGACCTTCCCCGGCGTGCGCGCGCTGCGCAATGTCGAGCTCACGGCCTACGCCGGCGAGGTCCACGCCTTGATGGGCGAGAACGGCGCCGGCAAGTCGACGCTGATGAAGATCCTGTCCGGCGCCTACACCGCGGACCCCGGCGGCGAATGCCATATCGACGGGCAACGGGTGCAGATCGATGGGCCGCAATCCGCGCGCGACCTTGGCGTGGCGGTGATCTACCAGGAGCTCAGCCTGGCGCCCAACCTGAGCGTGGCCGAGAACATCTATCTGGGCCGTGCCCTGCAGCGGCGCGGGCTGGTGGCGCGCGGCGAGATGGTGCGCGCCTGCGCGCCCACGCTGGCCAGGCTCGGCGCGGATTTCTCGCCCGCGGCGAACGTGGCAAGCCTGTCGATCGCGCAGCGCCAGCTGGTGGAAATCGCGCGGGCCGTGCACTTCGAGGCGCGCATCCTGGTGATGGACGAGCCCACCACGCCGCTGTCCACGCACGAGACGGATCGCCTGTTCGCGCTGATCCGCCAACTGCGCGGCGAAGGCATGGCGATTCTCTATATCAGCCACCGCATGGCCGAGATTGACGAGCTGGCCGATCGCGTGACCGTGTTGCGCGACGGCTGTTTCGTTGGCACGCTGGACCGCGCGCACCTGTCGCAGGCGGCGCTGGTCAAGATGATGGTGGGGCGCGACCTGTCAGGTTTCTACACCAAGACGCACGGCCAGGCGGTCGAGCGTGAGGTGATGCTGTCCGTGCGCGACGTGGCCGATGGCCGGCGCGTCAAGGGCTGCAGCTTCGACCTGCGCGCCGGCGAGGTACTGGGGCTGGCGGGCCTGGTCGGCGCGGGCCGCACGGAGCTGGCGCGGCTGGTGTTCGGGGCCGACATGCGCACGCGCGGCGAGGTCCGGATTGCCGACCCGGCCAACCCGGCCGGCACTGGCGGGCTGGTCACGCTGCCGGCCGGCGGCCCGCGCCAGGCCATCGATGCCGGCATTGCCTACCTGACCGAGGACCGCAAGCTGCAGGGCCTGTTCCTGGACCAGAGCGTGCACGAGAACATCAACCTGATCGTGGCCGCGCGCGACGCACTAGGCCTGGGCCGCCTGAACCGGAGCGCCGCGCGCCGCCGCACGGCCGAGGCCATCGACACGCTGGGCATCCGCGTGGCGCATGCGCAGGTCAACGTGGGCGCGCTGTCCGGCGGCAACCAGCAGAAGGTGATGCTGTCGCGGCTGCTGGAAATCCAGCCGCGCGTGCTGATCCTGGATGAGCCCACGCGTGGCGTGGACATCGGCGCCAAGTCGGAGATCTATCGGCTGATCAACGCGCTGGCCCAGAGCGGCGTGGCGATCCTGATGATCTCCAGCGAGCTGCCCGAAGTGGTGGGCCTGTGTGACCGCGTGCTGGTCATGCGCGAGGGCGCGCTGGCCGGCGAGGTGCGCCCCGCCGGCAGCGCGGCCGAAACCCAGGAGCGCATCATCGCGCTGGCCACCGGCGCGGCCGCGCAGCCGGCGCCCGCATGGGCGGACGTGCCGCGCGCCGCCGCCGGCCATGCAACTAGCATCACGCTGCATTGAGGCAGGGCGCAGCCTGTACGCCGCCCGCAAGAGACAGAACCATCGACGCCGGCCCGCAACGCTGCGCAGCCGCCGGCGCAGGAGACAACCATGCATGAATCCATCACACGTCCCGCCGCTTCCACTGGCGCTTCGTTGCCCGCGGCCACTCTCGGCCGCCTCACCACCCAGGAGCGCCTGCGCGCGCTTGGCATGCTGCCCGTGCTGGTGCTGCTGTGCATCGGTTTCTCGGTGCTGACCGAGAACTTCGCCGGCTGGCAGAACCTGTCGATCATCGCGCAGCAAGCCTCCATCAACATGGTGCTGGCCGCGGGCATGACCTTCGTGATCCTGACCGGCGGCATCGATTTGTCGGTGGGCTCCATCCTGTCGATCTCGGCGGTGGTGGCGATGCTGGTGTCGCTGATGCCGCAGCTCGGCATGCTGAGCGTGCCCGCCGCGCTCTTGTGCGGCCTGCTGTTCGGCATCGTCAACGGCGCGTTGGTCGCTTTCATGAAACTGCCGCCGTTCATCGTCACACTGGGCACGCTGACGGCGGTGCGCGGGCTGGCGCGGCTGGTCGGCAACGACAGCACGATCTACAACCCGGATATCGGCTTTGCCTTTATCGGCAACGGCGAAGTACTGGGCGTGCCCTGGCTGGTGATCATCGCCTTTGCCGTGGTGGCGGTGTCGTGGTTCGTGCTGCGCCGCACTGTGCTGGGCTTGCAGATCTACGCGGTGGGCGGCAATGCCGAGGCGGCGCGCCTGTCCGGCATCAAGGTGTGGGTCGTGCTGCTGTTCGTGTACGCGGTGTCCGGGCTGCTGGCGGGGCTGGGCGGCGTGATGTCTTCCGCGCGCCTGTACGCGGCCAACGGGCTGCAGCTTGGCCAGTCGTACGAGCTCGATGCCATCGCCGCGGTCATCCTGGGCGGCACCAGCTTCGTGGGCGGCACCGGCTCCATCGTCGGCACGCTGGTCGGGGCGCTGATCATCGCGGTGCTGTCCAACGGACTGGTGCTGCTGGGCGTGTCAGATATCTGGCAATACATCATCAAGGGGCTGGTGATCATTGGTGCGGTGGCGCTCGACAGCTATCGCCGCAAGGGCTCGGCGCGCACGTGAAGCGTGCGTGACCTGACCACCGGCTACTGGAGACACGATATGTCCAAGCAATACCTGGCGGCACTGGCGATGGCGGCAATGAGCCTGCTGTGCGCCGGCGCCGCCGCACAGAACGCGCCGGACGCCGCACCGGCGAGCGCGGCCGCGCAACGGCCGCTGAAAAAAGTCGGCGTCACGCTCGGCTCGCTCGGCAACCCGTACTTCGTCGCGCTGGCGCACGGCGCCGAAGCCGCCGCCAAGAAGATCAACCCGGATGCCAAGGTCACGGTGCTGTCCGCCGACTATGACCTCAACAAGCAGTTCTCGCATATCGATAGCTTTATCGTGTCGAAGGTGGACCTGATCCTGATCAACGCGGCCGACGCGCGCGCCATCGAGCCCGCGGTGAAGAAGGCCCGCAAGGCCGGCATCGTGGTGGTGGCGGTGGACGTGGCGGCGGCGGGTGCCGACGCCACGGTGCAGACCGACAACACGCAGGCCGGCGAGTTGGCCTGCGCCTTTCTCGCCGAGCGGCTGGGCGGGCGCGGTAACCTCATCATCCAGAATGGCCCGCCGGTGTCTGCCGTGCTGGATCGCGTGAAGGGCTGCAAGACGGTGCTGGGCAAGCACCCCGGCATCCACGTGCTCTCCGATGACCAGGATGGCAAGGGCTCACGCGAGGGCGGCCTCAATGTCATGCAGCTTTACCTGACCCGCTTCCCCAAGATCGACGCGGTCTTCACCATCAACGACCCGCAGGCTGTCGGCGCCGACCTGGCCGCGCGTCAGCTGAACCGCCGTGGCATCCTGATCGCGTCTGTCGATGGCGCGCCCGATATCGAGGCCGCGCTCAAGGCCAACACGCTGGTGCAGGCCTCGGCCAGCCAGGACCCGTGGGCCATCGCCCGCACCGCGGTGGAGATCGGCGTGGGGCTGATGCATGGCCAGGCACCCGCAAACCGCATCGTGTTGCTGCCGCCCACACTGGTCACGCGTGCCAATGTGAACGCGTACAAGGGCTGGGCCGCGCCGCGCTAGCCGGGCAGCGGTCCGCGCTCAACTTACAACCGAATCCCCTGATAGCCGATCAACCGATCAACCGACCAACCGACCAACCGACCAACCGACCAACCGACCAACCGACCAACCGACTGGTGAAACCATGCCAAACAATGCTGTAGGCGCAGTCCCCGAATTCGACTTCGTGCTGTTCGGCGGCACCGGCGACCTGGCCACGCGCAAGCTGCTGCCGGCGCTGTTCGATGCGCACTGCGTGGGCTCGTTGCACGCGCGCGGGCGCATCCTCGCACTCGGCAGCCAGCCGCTCGGCCAGGAAGCCTACCTGGCCATGCTCGAGTCCAAGGTGCGTCCGGCGCTGCCCGCTGCCGCCGCGGCCGAAGTCTGGCAGGCCTTTGTCGCGCGCATCCTCTACCTGCAGGTGGACGCCAACGCGCCGGAGGGTTTCGATGCACTCGCCGAGCTGGTCCGTGCCCGCGCCGCGCCGGTGGTGGTGTTCTACCTGGCCACCGGCCCGCAGTTGTTCGTGCCGATCTGCGAGCAACTGGCGCGCACCGGCCTTAACCACGCAGGCGTGCGCATCGTGCTGGAAAAGCCGCTGGGCCACGATCTGGCCTCGTCCGATGCCATCAACTCCGCGGTGGCGCAACATTTTGCCGAAGACCAGATCTACCGCATCGACCATTACCTGGGCAAGGAGTCGGTGCAGAACCTGATGGCGATGCGCTTTGGCAACGTACTGTTCGAACCGCTGTGGCGGCGCGAATGGGTGCGCGATGTGCAGATCACCATCGCCGAGGAAATCGGCGTGGAAAAGCGCGGCGCATTCTACGACGGCATCGGCGCGCTGCGCGACATGGTGCAGAACCACCTGCTGCAACTGCTGTGCATGGTGGCGATGGAGCCGCCGGCCAGCCTGTCGGAGGACGCGATCCGCGACGAGAAGCTGAAGATCCTCAAGGCGCTCAAGCCCATCGAGTTGAACGAGGTCGCCGAGAAGGTGGTGCGCGGGCAATACTGCCGTGGCGCGGCGGCCGGCGACGCCGTGCCGGGCTATGTGAACGAGCCGGCCGTCGCGCCCGATAGCCAGACCGAGACCTTCGTCGCCATCAAGGCGGAGGTTGCCAACTGGCGCTGGGCCGGCGTGCCGTTCTACCTGCGCACCGGCAAGCGCATGCAGTCGCGCGTGGCCGAGATCGTGATCCAGTTCCGCGACGTGCCGTACTCGCTGTTCCCGCGCCCGCTGGACCACGAGCCCGGCAACCGGCTGGTGATCACGCTGCAGCCGGAGGAAAGCATCCGCCTGCATTTCCTGGTCAAGCATCCCGGCGACACGCAGGCGCTGCAGCCCGCCACGCTGGACCTGCAACGCATGCTGCCGCGCGGCCAGGGCAATCGCAATGAGCGCAAGACTGGGGCTTACGAGCGGCTGCTGCTGGACGTGATCCGCGGGCGGCTCGGGCTGTTCGTGCGGCGCGACGAGCAGGCGCAGGCCTGGCGGTGGGTCGCGCCGATCCAGCAGGCCTGGGCGCAGAGCAATCTCGCGCCCAAGCTCTACACCGCCGGCACTTGGGGGCCGGCGGCGTCGAGCGCGCTGCCCTCGCGCGATGGCGCGGTGTGGCATGAAGAGCTGTGAGACGCGTTGTGAAGCCAGTCTGAAGCATGGCGACGCGCCGGCGGTTGCCGGCGCGGCGGCGAGTACAGGAGTTGATTCGATGTCCACGATGTCCCCGAAGTCCGATTTCCCAAGCACCTGGCAACGGCTTGAAGAGCATGCGCAGGTCATCCGCCATGCCCACCTGCGCGACTGGTTCGACGGCCAGCAGGGCGAAGCCCGTGGCGCCGGCTTCGTGGCCGAGGCGGCCGGCCTGACGCTCGACTACGCCAAGAACCGCGTCACCGACACCACCATGGCGCTGCTCTTCGCGCTGGCCGACGAGGCCGGCGTGAGCGCGCGGCGCGATGCCATGTACCGCGGCGAAGCGGTCAACACCACCGAGCGCCGCGCCGCGCTGCATATGGCGCTGCGCGCGTGGCCGCAGGACGGCTTTCACGCGCAGGGCGTGGCGGTGGCCGGCGACGTGGCTGCGGTGCTCTCCCAGATGGAGCGCTTTGCCGACGCGGTGCGCGGCGGCACGTGGCGCGGCTGGAATGGCCGCCGGATCACCGACGTGATCAATATCGGCATCGGCGGCTCGGACCTCGGCCCGCGCATGGTCTGCCGCGCGCTCGCGCACCTGGACACCGAAGGGCCGCGCCTGCATTTTGTCGCCAACGTGGATGGCAGCGATCTTGCCGCCGTGCTGGCGCGGCTGGACGCCGCCAGCACGCTGGTGGTGGTTTGCTCCAAGACCTTCACCACGCTGGAGACCATGGCCAACGCGCACACCGCGCGCACCTGGTTCCTGCGCCACGGCGTGCCGCACGCACAGTTGGCCAGCCACTTCGTCGCGGTCTCCACCAACCGGCAGGCGGTGGCCGCGTTCGGCATCGACCCCGCCAATATGTTCCCGTTCTGGGACTGGGTGGGTGGGCGCTTTTCGCTATGGTCCGCGGTGGGGTTGTCGATTGCGCTGGCTGTTGGCTTTGCGCGCTTTCGCCAGTTGCTCGATGGCGCCCGCGCCATGGACCGGCATTTCGCCGAGGCCGACGCGCCGCAGAACATGCCGATGATCCTCGGCCTGCTCGACGTGTGGTATCGCAGCTTCCTGGGCACCGGCAGCCGCTGCGTGGCGCCGTACTGCGAGCCGCTCGAGCTGCTGCCGGCCTTCTTGCAGCAGCTCGAGATGGAGAGCAACGGCAAGTCCGTGCAGCTCGATGGTGCCGCCGCCGCGCAAGGCACCGCGCCGGTGGTGTGGGGCACCACCGGCACCAACGGACAGCACGCCTACTTCCAGATGGTGCACCAGGGCTCGCACTGGATGCCGGTGGATTTCATCGCCGCGCTGGAGCCGGTGCACCCGATGCCGGGTCACCACGGCAAGCTGCTCGCCAACTGCTTTGCGCAAGGCGAGGCGTTGCTGCGCGGACGTACCGCGCAAGAGGTCAGGGCGCTCGGCGTGCAGGACGAAGCGCTGGTGCCGCACATGGTGTTCGAGGGCAACCGCCCCAGCAATACGCTGTTGCTGCAGCGGCTCGATCCGTATCATCTGGGCGCATTGATCGCGCTTTCGGAGCACCGCACCTTCGTGCAGGGCGTGCTGTGGAATATCAACTCGTTCGACCAGTGGGGCGTGGAGCTGGGCAAGCAACTTGCCGCGCCGATCGCCTGCGAGCTCGACGGCGGGCCGGCGCGCCCGCATGATGCTTCCACCGCCGGCCTGATCCGGCGCGCATTGGCCGCGGCATCGGCCTGGCAAGGCTGACGCGCGGCAGCGCACGCATACGGAAAACCGAGAAAGAGGATGCAATGACAACGACATCATGGCCAGCCTACGTCGTCTTTGGCGAGGCATTGACCGATATGGTCCACCAGGGCGGGCAGGACTGGCTCGGCCTGCCCGGCGGCTCGTGCTGGAACGTGGCCCGCGTGGGCGCGCGGCTGGGCGTGCCTACCGCCTTTGCCGGTGCGATCAGCGCCGACACGCTGGGCGACCAACTGGCCGAGGCCAGTGCCGAGGCTGGCCTGGACCTGCGCTTCCTGCAGCGCGTGGAGCGCTCGCCGCTGCTGGCGTTTGTCGGCGCGCAGCACCCGCCGCAGTACTTTTTCGTCGGCGACGACAGCGCCGATCTCTACTTCGACCCCGAGCGCTTGCCGCCGGGCTGGCGCCAGGCCGCGCGCACCGTGCACTTCGGCTCGCTCAGCCTCGCGCGCCAGCCGCTCGCCGCGCGCCTGTGCACGGAAGCCACGCAGGCCAGGGCCGCGGGCAAGCGCATTGCCTTCGATCCCAACTTCCGCACGCCCATGCGTGCACCGGAGTATCAGGCCGTCTTTGCGCACATGGCTGGCCTGGCGGACTACATCAAGGTATCGGACGAAGACCTGCGCGGCCTGTACCCCGCGCTGGACGAACACGCCGCGCTCGCCGCGCTCAGGGCGCTGGCGCCGCAGGCGTGCGTGCTGCTGACGCGCGGCGCGGATGGCATGACGCTGTTGCATGGGGACGGTGCTTGTGAGCAGCCGGTTTTCGCCGTCGAGGTGGTGGATACCGTCGGCTGCGGCGACGCTGCAATGGGCGGATGGATGGCGGGATTGTTGCTGGACCCCGAGGCGACGCTGGCGCGGCAGGCGCGATGGGCTGCCGCTACCGCGGCGGTGGCGGCCACGCGTGCAGGGGCGTATTCGCCGGCGGTGGCCGAGGTGAGCGTGCTACTGCGCGAGGCGGTGGTTCTGGCCTCTTTGGCCTGATCGCGTTGGGTCGGCGTTGCCGTGCTTCCTGCCGTGTTCCCTGTCGTGCTCCCCTCTCCCGCGTGCGGGAGAGGGGCTGGGGGAGAGGGCGGGCGCTCGTTACGCCGTCGTGCTGGACAACACCACGGGCTTCGCTTCAGGTGGCTCCTAGCTAAGCCACCCCTCTCCCCGGCCCTCTCCCCCTGAGGGGAGAGGGAGAGACAGCCGTCGTCATGGCGCGCGGCTTTGGCCCGCTCGCCGGCTTCGGCTAGTGCCGCGGGCTTGCCGCCAACATCACTGCTCCAGCTTGATGTTCTGCACCTTCACCAGCGTCTTCATCTTCTCGAATTCCTTCTTGATCTCCGCCGCATGCTCCGCCGGGGTGTTGCCCGAAGGTTCCGCGCCGGCAGTGCGCAAGCGCTGCTGGAAGTCCTTGTCCTGCAGCGCCTTGACCGCGGCTTCGTTCAGCTTCTTGATGACTTCGTCAGGCGTGCCGGCCGGGGCCACCAGGCCGTACCAGGCCGGGTCGTTCGGCTCTTTCAGGCCGAGCTCGCCAAAGGTCGGCACGTTCGGCAGGGAGTCGATGCGCTTGTTCCATGCCACCACGATCGGGCGCAGCTTGCCGGCCTTGATGTAGGGCATCGAGGAGGGCAGGTTGTCGACCATGATCGGCACCTGGCCGGCCAGCACGTCGTTCAGCGCCGGGCCCGCGCCGCGGTAGGGGATATGGACCATGAAGGTCTTGGTCGAGACCTTGAACTGCTCGCCCAGCATGTGGCCGAAGGCGCAGGTGCCGGAGGTCGCGTACGAATACTTGCCCGGATTGGCCTTGAGCACAGCCAGGAACTCCTTGTAGTCCTTGGCCGGGAAGTTCGGGTTGACCGCGATGACGTTGGCCACGTTGGCCAGGTTGGTGACGGGCTTGAAGTCCTTGATCGGGTCGTACGACAGCTTGGGGTTGCAGGCCGGGTTGACCGCCATGGTGGAGACCGTGGAGATGCCGATGGTGTAGCCGTCGGGCGCGGCCTTGGCGATGGCGTCGGCGCCGATCGAGCCGCCCCCGCCGGCGCGGTTTTCCACCACCACGGGCTGGCCCAGGATGCGGCTCATCTGGTCGGCCGCGCCACGGCCCACGATGTCCGTCGTGCCGCCGGGCGCAAACGGGATGATCAGCCGGATCGGCTTGGTCGGGAAGCTTTGCGCCTGCGCCACGGAGGCTGCTGCTGCCAGGCCAAGGGCCAGGGCGATTTTGCTGGTTTGCATGAGATCGTGTCTCCCGTCAAAGGACCGGGCGGGGATATCCGCCCAAGGTAAAGAACGCCGGCGACGCTGCCGCGGTGGCGGGGCTTTGAAGCCGGCGGCGTGAGTTCTGGCGGGCGGGCCTGGAGGCCGCCCGGGGGCTAACCGCCCAGGAGCCCGCGCTTGAGATCCCGGTCGACCGGATGGTCGCCAAGGAAGATGCGCAGCACGGCCTGGTAGAAATCTTCGCCCGGGATCGGCTTGCCGCGCGGCGTGCCGTTGATGGCGACCACGGTGCCGCCATCGGGCGAAAAGTCAAAATTGATCACATCGCCCTTGCGGGCGGTGCCCATCTGCTCCATGGTCTGGCGCAACTGGAACAGGCGCTCGGACAGCCTCTGGAACTGGACCTCGCTGTGGTTTTCGCGGAGCCCTTCGTTCAGGGCCTTGATAAAGGCATCGGGTGGCACCTCGCGCAGCGGCCGGATCTGCAGGCGCTTGGGGCCGTGGGCGCCCAGCACCACGGTCGCGTTGCGCGCCTTCTCCTGCAGGTAAAGGGCGGCCACATAGCCTTTGATGATGAACATCGAGCGCAGGCCGGTGCCGTTGAGCTGCAGCTCCTTGCCGCCGACCCGGGTGGCGTCGTCGATCCGCATGCCCTCGATTTCGTTGGCGCGCGCGCGCTCCGGCGGCATGGCCAGGGCCGCGCCCACGCAGAGGGTGAGCGCCAGCAGGCTTGCGCGGCGGGCGAGCGGTTCGCACGCGAACGGGGTACGACGGGAAAACATAAAGGCTGGACGGTACGACGGAACGTGCCATAGTCCACGATTTCTGAAACAATACCAATTGGTATCTGCCCTAGGCTGCACTTGGCGTGCGCGGCGGCCATCACAATAACTAAAACCAAGCGATGTCTTCTGCTCTCTTGTTGGTGCCGGATTTCAGCCTGATCCTGATCGGCTGGCTGCTGGTGCGCTATTCCCCTTTCGACCGCGCGTTCTGGGCTGGGGTGGAGCGCCTGGTGTACTTCGTGCTCTTCCCCGCGCTGCTGTTGCAGTCCACCAACAGCGCCAAGTTCGATTTCTCCTCCACGTCGGCCATGCTCGGCCTGGCATTGTTGACCACCGCGTTCGGCATGGTTGGCGGCTATGCCGTCAAATGGGCGATGCGGCTGGCGCCGCTGGATTTCGCCTCCGGCCTGCAGACCGCATTCCGCTTCAATTCCTATATCGGGCTGGCGTTGGCCGCGCGCCTGGGCGGCAGCGAGGGCCTGGCCATGATGGCGGTGATCGTCGGCTGCACGGTGCCGCTGTGCAATGTGGCCGCGGTATGGGCGCTGGCCCGTCACGGCGAGACCCGGCTGTGGCGCGAGCTGGCGCGCAACCCGCTGATCCTCGCCACCGCAGGGGGCTTGCTGACCAACCTGGTGGGCCTGCACCCGCCCGAGGTGGTGGGCATGACGCTGGCCCGGCTGGGCTCCGCGTCCACCGCGCTGGGGCTGATGACAGTCGGCGCGGGTCTGCAGATGAGCGGGGTGACGGGGGCGGTCGGGCCGGTGGCGTGGTGGAGCGGTGTCAAGCTGGTGGCCATGCCCTGCTTTGCCTGGGCGGTGGGGCGCTTGCTGCCGCTGACCGAGCTGCAGTCGCAGATCGCGGTGCTGTTTGCCTCGCTGCCGACCGCGTCGAGCGCCTACATCCTGGCCGTGCGCATGGGCGGCAACGGCCCGATGGTGGCGGCGACGATCTCGGTCATGACCGTGGCGGCCATCGTCACCACGCCGTTCTGGCTGTCTCTCGTCAGTTAGCTCGTCAGTTAGCGGGCGCCTGGGCCAGCGCCCAGTCGATATGCTCGCGCACCAGCGGGCTGGCCTCGGCCTGGCGCGCGCCGAGCGCGGCGCGGATGCGCGTGGCCAGCGCCATATCGCCGCTGGCGATGGCCGCGCGCAGGCTGTTGCCCAGCCCTACCGCCAGGTTGCGCAGCCAGCGCTCATGGCCGATGCGGCGGATCGGGCTGCCTTCCAGCCGCTGGTTGAATTCCGCCTCCGTCCAGCCGAACAGCTCGGCCATGTCGGGCGCGTCGAAGCCATTGCGCACGTCGAAGTCCGGCAGGGTGGCGCGGTGGGCGAACTTGTTCCACGGGCACGCCAGCTGGCAGTCGTCGCAGCCGTACACGCGGTTGCCCATTGGCGCGCGCAGTGCCTCCGGGATCGCGCCCTTGTGCTCGATGGTCAGGTAGGAGATGCAGCGGCGCGCGTCGATCCGGTAGGGTTCCAGGATGGCCTGGGTCGGGCAGATATCGATGCAGCGGCGGCAATTGCCGCAGTGGCCGGGTTCCGGCGCGTCGGCGGGGAAGGGCACATCGACCAGGATCTCGCCGAGGAAGAACATCGAGCCGCCATCGCGGTCGAGCAGCAGCGTGTGCTTGCCGCGCCAGCCCAGCCCGCCCTGCGCGGCCAGCGCCACCTCCATCACCGGCGCCGAGTCGGTGAAGACACGATAGCCGAACGGGCCGATGGCGGCTTCGATGCGGCTGGCGAGCTGCTGCAGGCGGTTGCGCAGCACCTTGTGATAATCGCGGCCCCGCGCGTAGAGCGAGACCATGGCAGTGGCGGGGTCGTCGAGCCGGGCAAGTTCATGGGCGCGCCAGTCGTGCGGGCCCGCGGCGGGCAGGTACGGCATGCGTGCCACGATGGCGCGCACCGTGCCGGGCACGAGTTCGGCGGGACGGGCGCGCCGCAAGCCGTGGTTCGCCATATAATCCATGTCGCCGTGGTAGCCCTGCGCCAGCCACGCCAACAATCCTGCTTCAGCCCGGCTCAGATCCACGTCGGCAATGCTGAGCGCATCGAAGCCGAGCTCCGTGCCCCAGGCCCGGATCGAGCCCACCAGCGCCTCCAGCCCGGCAGCGTCCGTGCCTGCATGCACAACGGACGACGCCGGGGGCGGCGCAAGGCCAGGCGCTGCCCCGTGGGCGGCGCTGCTGGCAGGAGGGGGCGAGGCGGTTGGCGCCTGGGCTGCTCGGTCGATCATTCCCGAATTGTACGCAATGCCCCTGCTCCAAGAACGCACACTCAACCTGCCTGACGAAGCGGCCACCGCCCGGCTGGGCGCGGCGCTGGCCGAGGCCGTGCGCAACCTGCCGCCCCAGACCGTGCACCTGCAGCTCTCGGGTGACCTTGGCGCCGGCAAGACCACGCTGTCGCGCGCCATCCTGCGCGCGCTAGGCCACGCGGGCAAGGTGCGCAGCCCCACCTACACGCTGTGCGAGCCGTATTCGGTCACGCGCGCCGATGGCTCGCCGCTGACCGCCTACCACTTCGACCTGTACCGATTCGCCGATCCGGAGGAGTGGGCCGATGCCGGTTTTCGTGATTGTTTTGCCGAACCGGCCGTGAGCCTGGTGGAGTGGCCGGAGAAAGCCGGGCGCTTGCTTGGGGAACCGGACCTTCACTTGTTGCTCCAATCGGACATCAGCGACGCCGATGACGCGGCCGAACGCCGTATCGTTACGCTTCGTGCCTATACTCAGACTGGACTTACCCTGCTTTGCGCATGCTGATCAAGCGACTCGCCACCGACCGACCCGACGATATCCAGCTGGCCCGCCGCAAATGGCTGGCGCAGTGCCTCAAGGCCGGCGCCGGCAGCGTGGTGCTCACGCTGGCCGGGCCACAGATCGCCTTTGGCGCCGGCATCGTCGCGGTGCGGGTCTGGCCCGCCGAGGAATACACCCGCGTCACCATCGAATCCGATGAGCCGCTAGCCGCCGTCCACCAGATGATCCACGGCCCCGACCGGCTGGTGGTGGACATCGATGGCCTCGATCTCTCGCCCACCCTGCGCGAGCTGGTGGCCAAGATCACCTCCAACGATCCCTACATCCAGACCGTGCGCGTGGGCCAGAACCGGCCGCGCGTGGTGCGGCTGGTGTTCGACCTGAAGGAAAACGTCTCGCCGCAGGTGTTCACGCTGGCGCCGATTGGCAGTTACCGCAACCGCCTGGTCTTTGACCTGTACCCCGTCAATCCGCCGGATCCCTTGTGGACCCTGGTGCGCGACACCGAGGACAAGCAGCGCAGGTTTGCCGCCACGCAGCCCCCGGCCGGCGCGGACGGCGTGTCCGGCGCGCCTGCCTCCGGCGAGGAAGACGCCATTGGCGCACTGGTGCGCAAGTTCGAGGACAAGGGCGCCAACCCGGTGCCGGCCCTGCCACCGATGGCAGCCGTCAAGCCCAGGCCGCCGGCGCCTTCCTCACCAGCCGTGCCATCGGCACCGCCGCTGGCGCAGAACAACCCGCCTGCGGCCCTGCCTGCCAACAACCCGCCGGCGGACCGTTCCTTCAAGATGCGCCGCCTGCTGACCGTCGCGATCGATCCCGGCCATGGTGGCGAGGATCCCGGCGCCACCGGCGCGTCCGGCTCGCGCGAGAAAGACGTGGTGCTGCAGATCGCGCAGCGGCTGCGCGCCAAGATCGACTCCCAGCCCAATATGCGCGCCATGATGACGCGCGACGCGGACTTCTTCGTGCCGCTCAACGTGCGCGTGCAGAAGGCGCGCCGGGTGCAGGCCGACCTGTTCGTGTCCATCCACGCCGATGCCTTCCTCTCGCCGGAAGCCAAGGGCGCCTCGGTGTTCGCCTTGTCCGAGCGCGGTGCGTCCAGCACCGCCGCGCGCTGGATGGCCAACAAGGAGAACGCCTCCGACCTGATCGGCGGCGCCAACATGGGCAACAAGGATGCGCAGGTGGCGCGGGTGCTGCTGGACTTGTCCACGACCGCGCAGATCAATGACAGCTTGCAGGTGGGCAAGGCGGTGCTGGCGGAGATCGGCGGCGTCAACCGGCTGCACAAGGGCAGTGTGGAGCAGGCGGGCTTTGCGGTGCTGAAGGCACCGGATATCCCGTCGATCCTGGTCGAGACCGCTTTCATCAGCAATCCCGAGGAAGAGCGCAAGCTCAACGACGAGAGCCACCAGGAGCAACTGGCCAACGCCATCCTGCGTGGCATCAAGAACTACTTCGCGCGCAATCCGCCGCTGGCGAAGAATCCGTCGGTGTAAGAGTAAGAGGCGGCGCCTGAAAACAAAACGGCCGGCAACATCGTTGCCGGCCGTTTGCCATGCAGCGCGCTGACACTCTGACACTCAGGCGCGGGCGGTAGCCCCGTCGGGCAGCGCGTCGCGGCTGGCGTAGCGCGAGGCAATCACCGAGCACACGATTAGCTGCAACTGGTGGTAGACCATCAGCGGCAGCACCAGCAGGCCCAGCGCCGGATGGCCGGCAAACAGGATCTTGGCCATCGGGATGCCGTTGGCCAGGCTCTTCTTGGAGCCGCAGAACACCGCGGTGATCTCATCTTCCACCGAGAAGCCGAGGCGGCGCGCGGTGAAGGTGGTGGTGGCCAGGATCACCACCAGCAGCACGGCGGCGAGCGCCATCACGGCACCGATGGTTTCCCAGCTGTACTTGTGCCACAGGCCGGCGGCGGTGGCGTCGCAGAACGACGAATACACAATCAGCACGATCACGCCGCGGTCGATCTTGTTGGTGATCTGCTTCTTCTTGGCCAGCCAGCTGCCGATCAGCGGGCGGGCCAGCTGGCCGAGCGCGAACGGCAGCAGCAGTTGCAGCGCCACGCCGGTCAGCGCCTTGCCCAGCGGCATCGAGGCGCCGCTGGCGCTGATCACCAGGCCCATCAGCAGCGGCGTGACGGCCATGCCGATCAGGCCCGAGATGGTGGCATTGAAGATCGCGCCGGGCACGTTGCCGCGCGCCATCGAGGTCATCGCCACGGACGACGACACGGTGGATGGCAGCGCGCACAGGTAGAACACGCCCAGCAGCAGCTCGGCGGGCAGCAGGTTGCGCAGGCCGAACATCAACGCCAGCCCGACCACCGGGAAGACGATGTAGGTGAAGCTCTGCACGAAGGCATGCAGGCGCCAGTGGCGCGCGCCGGCCACCAGCTTGTCGCGCGACAGCGCGGCGCCGTGCAGGAAGAACACCAGGGCCACGCCCAGGTTGGTGACCATGCCCAGGTGCAGCGGGCCGTCGCCGGCGCCGATTTGCGGGGCCAGCAGCGCGATGCCGATGGCGCTCAGCATGATCAGCACGAACCCGTCGATCAGGTCGTAGATTTTCTTGAAGGGTGAGAGGATGGCGGACATGACGGCAAGGTTGGATTAGGGTTTCGCCTAGCATTGGACGTCAGTGACGCCTAGAATGCAAATTCATTTATCGCATCCATTCATCTCATAGACGCATGAATTACACGTTGCGCCAGTTGCGGGTCTTCCTCGCCGTGGTCGGGCATGGCAGTTTCAGCCGTGCCGCGGACGCTGTTGGCCTGACGCAGCCCGCGGTCAGCCGGGGCGTTGCCGAGCTGGAAGAGGCACTTGGCGTGCGCTTGCTAGACCGCACCACGCGGGAGGTGGTGGTGACCGACGCGGGACAGGCCCTGGCGCCTGCAATCGAGCGCCTGCTTGGCCAGTTGGACGATACGCTGGAAGAAACGCGCCAGCTTGGC
This sequence comes from Cupriavidus sp. GW821-FHT02F09, assembly GCF_059421605.1. Taxonomy (NCBI): domain Bacteria; kingdom Pseudomonadati; phylum Pseudomonadota; class Betaproteobacteria; order Burkholderiales; family Burkholderiaceae; genus Cupriavidus; species Cupriavidus sp. GW821-FHT02F09. The sequence goes on along the minus strand of NZ_JBWKVH010000014.1, from coordinate 147,809 downwards.
GAGCGTTATCGCGGCCGGGTTGTGATTGCCAGTGCACCCACGATTTCCGCGCGGCTGATGCCGCTGTACGTGTCGACCTGCGCGCGCCAATATCCGGATATCCGCCTCAGCGTGCGCGACAACGTGCAGGCCGACGGCCTCGAGCAGATCCGCGCGGGGGCCGTGGACTTTGGCGTATTGATTGATCCGTTGGCGCCGGAAGGCTTGACCATCGCGCCGCTGGCGACCGATCCGTTTTGCTTCGTGTGCCGGCGTGATCACCCGCTGGCCAATGCCGACTCGGTGCCGTGGTCCGCACTGGACGGCATGCCGCTGGTGCTGCTGGATTTCGCCTCGGGCAGCCGGCCCCTGATCGACCGCATTTTCGCCAGCCATGGCGTGGCGCCGAGCGTGGTGCAGGAGCTGGGGCATTCGGCCAGCGTGTTTGGCATGGTCGAGGCCGGCATCGGCGCTTCGGTCCTGCCCTCGTTCTCGCTGCCGTTGCCGGCGGCGTCTCCTCTGGTCTGGCGGCCGCTCACGCCGCGCGAGGAGCGGCGCATCGTCATGGTCTGCCGGGAGGACCGCTCCTTGTCGCCTTCGGCCGCCGCCGTGTGGCAGATGGTACAGAGCCTGCCATTGCCGGCCGAGCCGGCCATGGCGCAATGAAGGGCACCCGCCTGGCTTGGCTGCTTAGCTGCTTAGCTCCTTAACGGCTTAACTGCTTAACTGCGCGTTGCCGTGACCATCACCGCTTCCAGCGCAAAGCTGCCGTCGGCCTTGACGAGGTAGTGGTCGCGTACTTCCGCCGACGCCAGTTGCCACAGGTGCTGGATGGCGGCTACCGCCACGGGCGGCGTGCGCATGCGCTGCACCCAGGTGGCGAACTCCAGCTCGATGCGCCAGGCCGGCGAGACGCTGGCCGTGAAGCCCGCAGCCTCCAGCATCGCTTTCCACTCGGTACCGGTGTAGTCGCGGATATGCGACGGGTCGCGCAGCAACTCCACCGATTGCAGCCAGGTATCGGGCAGCGGGTCGTCCGAGCCGGCGATATCGATCAGCACGACCTTGCCGCCCGGCTTGAGCACCCGGTACATCTCCGCCAGCGCCGCCGGCACATTGCGCCAGTGGTGAGCGCTCATGCGCGAGATCACCGCGTCGAAGCTGGCATCGTCAAAGGGCAGCGATTCCGCGGCGCCCTGGCGGGTGCGGATGTTCGCCAGCCCCTTGTCGCGCGCTGCGCCTTCCACAACCGCCAGCATTTCCGCCGACAGATCGTAAGCCGTCACTTGCGCTGCAACCCCCGCTGCGGCAAAGCTGGCGTGGCCCGCGCCGCAACCCAGGTCGAGCACCTGCGCCGCCGGCAGCGCCGCCAGTTCCTGTGCAAGCTGCTGCAGGTCCGCGCCCTGGGCGTGGACCGCGCTGGTGAGGTAGGCGCTGGCGGTGGCGCCGAACTGGGCGGCAACGAGTTCTTGTTGTTGCATGTGGCTCTCCTGGCGGCAATGGCCGCTAGTGGGTTCTGGTGACCGGGGACCGGGGGATTAGTGACGGGGGCTTGCCCGCGTAACGGGTTCGACGTACTGTAGCAGCCTGTTTTCCCGGTACAAGTCAGGGTTTTATCCTGGTATAAAACGCACCAGCTTTTTAGTTTTTAAGTTTTTGAGCTTTTACCTGGCTATCTGCATTGCCCGCTCAGCCCTCCATGACAGAATACGCGCCCCCCGATCCCGCCAAGCCACACGAACTCACGCGCGAAGCTGTGCTGGGCCGCTTCCTGCGGGCGCACCGCGAGCGCCTTGCCCCGGCCGAAGTTGGCCTGGCCCCCGGCCGGCGGCGGCGCACGCCCGGCTTGCGCCGCGAGGAGCTGGCGCAGCTCGCCGGCCTGAGCGCCACCTGGGTGACGTGGCTGGAGCAGGGCAGGCCGGTGGCGCTATCGGCCCGCGCGCTGGCCAGCCTGGCCGGCGCACTGCGGCTGTCGCGCGCGGAACGGGCCTACCTGTTCGAGCTGGCGGGCCGGCGCGACCCTATGCAGGCGCAGGACGAACACGCGCCAGCAGCTGTCCTCGCGAGCGTGGAGGCCATCAACGGCCCGGCCTACCTGCTGGACCGGCAATGGAGCGCGCTAGCTTGGAATGCCGCCGCCGCCGACCTGTTCGTGGGCTGGCTCGATCCCGCCAGCGAAGACCGCAACCTGCTGCGCAGCATGTTTTTATCGCCGGGTTTGCAGGCATTGGTGGAGGACTGGCCGCACCGGGCGGCGCGGCTGGTGTCGGAGTTTCGCGCGCACAGCATCCGCCATGCCGACGATCCGCCGATGCGCGCGCTGGTGGAGGGCCTCATTGCCCAGAGCCCGGTGTTCCGGGTCGACTGGCTGTCGCAGGATGTGGAAGAGCGGCAGGGCGGGCGCCGCGGCTTTCGGCATCCAGTGCGCGGGCTGTTGCATTTCGAGCAGCTCACGCTGGTGCCGGCTGCCGCGCCGGGCCTGACGCTGGTGATGCTGATGCCGGCGTGAAGGGCGGCCGGCAAAGGCCGGGACGGCGTTACTTCGGCTGCATGCGGATGGCGCCGTCGAGCCGGATCACTTCGCCGTTGAGCATGGGGTTGGTGATGATGGACCCCACCAGCTTCGCATACTCGGCCGGGCGGCCCAGGCGCGACGGGAACGGCACCATTTTGCCGAGCGCGTCCTGCACTTCCTGCGGCATGCCCAGCAGCATCGGCGTCTCGAACAGCCCCGGCGCAATCGTCATGCAGCGCACGCCGTCGCGCGACAGGTCGCGAGCGATGGCCAGCGTCATGGCGACCACGCCACCCTTGGAGGCCGCGTAGGCGGCTTGCCCGATCTGGCCGTCGAAGGCCGCCACCGATGCCGTATTGACGATCACACCACGCTCGCCTTCCGCGTCGGGCGTGTTCTGCACCATGGCCGCGGCAGCCAGCCGGATCATGTTGAAGGTGCCGATCAGGTTGACGCGGATGGTCTTGTCGAAGGCGTCGAGCGGGTGCGGGCCGTTCTTGCCCACCGTCTTGTTGGCGGTGGCAATGCCGGCGCAATTGACCAGCCCGGCCAGGCGGCCCAGCGCGGTGGCTGCCGCCACGGTGGCTTGCCCGTCGGCCTCGCTGCTGACGTCGCAGCGCACGAACTTCCCGCCCAGCTCGGCGGCCAGCGCGGTGCCGGCGGCTTCGTTAAGATCGGCGATCACCACCTTGCCGCCCGCGGCGGCCAGCATGCGGGCGCTACCCTCGCCGAGCCCGGAGGCGCCGCCGGTGACGATAAATACGTTGTCGCGGATTTCCATCGTTGTCTTCCTCGCTTGGATGTGTGGTCTCATGGTTTTCTGGCGCTGCAGATACGGCATGTTGGCATAACGTTTACGTAAACGTCAATTCGGCGATGCTATCTCCGCGGATGGCGGCGGCAATAAAAAAGGCGACCCGAGGGTCGCCTTTTTTACCTGCAGCGCTGAATGCGCGGCTTACTTCAGTGCTTCGAACACACGCGAAGTGATATCTTCCACGCTGCCAACGCCCGCGATCTTGCGGTACTGCGGCGGTGCCACCTTGGCGGCGGCGTCGCCATTGGCGGCCCACTTGGAGTAGTAATCCACCAGCGGACGGGTTTGCTGGGAGTAGACGTCGAGGCGCTTCTTGACGGTCTCTTCCTTGTCGTCGTCGCGCTGGATCAGCGCTTCGCCGGTGATGTCGTCCACGCCTTCCACCTTGGGCGGGTTGTACTTGACGTGGTAGGTGCGGCCCGATGCCACGTGCACGCGGCGCCCGCTCATGCGCTCGATGATGGCATCGAAGGGCACGTCGATTTCCAGCACGTAGTCGATCGCCACGCCCGCTTCCTTCATGGCCTCGGCCTGCGGAATGGTGCGCGGGAAGCCATCGAACAGATAGCCGTCCTTGCAATCGGCCGCCTGCAGGCGGTCCTTGACCAGGCCGATGATGATGTCGTCCGACACCAGGCCACCTGCGTCCATCACCTTCTTGGCGGCCACGCCTAGCGGCGTGCCAGCCTTCACCGCGGCGCGCAGCATGTCGCCAGTGGAGATTTGGGGGATGCCGAACTTCTCGCAGATGAACTGGGCTTGCGTGCCTTTGCCGGCGCCAGGCGCGCCCAACAGGATCAAACGCATTACGGGTCCTCAGAGTTTTGAATCTTGTATGGCAGGGGGAATGGAAGGAGGGTAACGCCGAAACTTGACGCGAGGCTTACCAACGCCGTCGGGACGGCGCGCCTCAGGTCGGAGTCTGGTCTGTTGACGACCGGCACGCTGACGCCTCTGCCGCTGGCGGCGGGCGGGTACCGATCGGGCTCACTTTTCATCTCCCCACCGAGCCTTGGCCGGGCGCCCGGGCGCCCGACGGCTCTGTATCGTCAAGCATTATGCCATGAGGCGGCGCGAAATCGGCTTGCCGCTGCGGTGACATCTGTCATGACTTATGTCGTAAGTCATGCGATGACCGCCGCAGCCGGCGGCCATCGCCAAGTGCGCTCAGGGGCCTTCCTGCGCCATGGCCTGCGCCCAAAGCGCACGCACGCGGTCCAGGTCGGCCTGCGTGTCAACGCCCGGCGCGGGCACAGCCGCTGTTTCCAGCACGCCGATGCGCTCGCCATGCCACATCGCACGCAGCTGCTCCAGGGCTTCCGTCTGCTCCACCGGCGACAGCGCCAGCGTGGGAAAGCGCCGCAGGAATCCGGCGCGGTAGGCGTACAGGCCGATATGGCGCAATACCGGCATGGCCGGTAATGCCACCTGGGCGGTGGCTGCCGCCGCGGCCGGCACGCCGGCCCAGGCGTCGCGGGCCCAGGGGATCGGCGCGCGGGAGAAATACAGCGCGCGGCCGGCGGCATCGCACACCACTTTCACCACATTGGGGTTGAACACCTCGGCAATCTCGCTGATCGGATGCGCGGCGGTGGCGATGGCGCAATCGGCATGGTGCGCCAGGTGCAGCGCCACCTCGTCGATCAGGCTGGGCTCGATCAGCGGCTCATCGCCCTGCACATTGACCACGATGGCGTCGTCCGGCAGGCCTAGCCATGTTGCCACTTCGGCCAGGCGGTCGGTGCCCGAGGGGTGGTCGGCACGCGTGATCACGGCTTCGATGCCATGCGCCGCGCAGGCTGCCGCCACTTCGGGCGCGTCGGTGGCGACCACCGTGCGCTGCGCCGACGAGGCATGGGCGCGCTCGGCCACGCGCACGATCATGGGCTTGCCGCCGATATCGGCCAGCGGCTTGTTGGGCAGCCGGGTGGAGGCCAGGCGCGCCGGGATGACGACGGTAAAAGCGGGCAGCGACATGGTGCGAGCCGCTTATTCCGGCGAGACCAGCCGGCCCGGCACGGTCTGGCGTGCCTCATCGGCCAGCATGATGGGAATGCCGTCGCGGATCGGATAGGCCAGTTTGTCGACCTGGCAGATCAGTTCCTGGGCGGCGCGGTCATGTTCCAGCTTGCTCTTGCACAGCGGGCAGACCAGGATTTCAAGCAGCCGGTTGTCCATCTTGCGTTTCCTTGGTGTGGCCGGCGGCGGTCGCGGCGCCCGGCGCTGTGGGAGCGGCCTGGGCATGCGCGGCGACGGCGCGGCGAATTTTTTCGATCAGGCCCGCGTCGATCACGGGCGTGGTGGGGACGACCCAGATCCGCGGGTCCAGCGGGTCACTGAGGCGCTCGCATTTTACGGCATCCTTCTCGGTGATCAGGATCGCATCGGCCGCTTGCGCGACAGGATCGCCGGCGAACGGGTCTTCGGCGAAGTCGTAGTGGTCCGGCAGGGGCATGGTGCCCGGCGCGAGGCCGGCTGCGCGCAGGCTGGCGAAGAAGCGCTCGGGGTTGCCGATGCCGGCCGCGGCCAACACGCGCTGCCCGGCAAACGCCGACAGCGGCTTGGCCATGGTCGGGTCGGCCAGCTGCCAGGCATCGTCCAGCACCAGGCGCATGCCATAGACATCCGGCTGGCTCGGGCTGGGGCGGAAGTCCGGGTCGTTGATCAGGGTGGCGTCGCGACGGCGCGAGAGCGATTCGCGCAGCGGGCCGGCCGGCAGCAGCAAGCCGTTGCCGCCCATGCGCGAATCGAACATCACGATCTCGAAGTCGCGTTGCAGCTTGTAGTGCTGCAGGCCATCGTCGAGCAGCAGCACGTTGACGCCGGGATGCGAGACCAGCATGGTCTGCGCGCACAGCGCCCGGTCGGGGAAGACCCAGACCGGCACGTCGGTGGCGCGCGCAATCAAGAGCGGCTCGTCGCCCACGTCCTTGGCCTGCGAGGTGGGCTTGACCCGGCGCGGATGCTTGAGCTTGACGCCGTAGCCGCGCGAGACCACGCCCGGGCGCAGGCCGGCCTCGGCCAGTGCATGGGCCAGCGCGATCACCGCGGGGGTCTTGCCGGTGCCGCCCACGGTCACGTTGCCGACCACCACCACCGGCATCGGCAGGCGCGTCGAGCTGTACCAGCCGCGCCGGTATGCCAGGCGCCGCCAGCCGCTGACCAGGCCGAACACCCACGACAGCGGCAGCATCAGCCAGGCGAACCAGCCGCGGCGTTGCCACTGGGCGGTCACGAAGTCGGCAAGTGTGTTGCGGGGAGCGGGCATGGGCGTGGTAAGCAGGGCTGGGCGGTAATGCTGCGTTGAAAAGAGCAGGCGTGGGGCCGGGGACGGTAGCACGGCGCGCCGGCACGATGGCCTCATCGCGTCATCGCGAGGCCGCGCAAGCGAGCTACCCAGTCATTATGGGCACCTTGCGGCGCCCGCCGCAAGGTGCGGCTCGCAGCGGGGGATTGCATCCCCGCGCCGGGCCGCTCAGCGCGCCTGCGAGCTCTGCGTGGCGAAGGTCAGGCGGGGCAGCCCGGCCAGGCGGGCGGCTTCCATGACGTTGATCACGGACTGATGCGTGGCCTGCGCATCCGCATTGACGATCAGCACGGGCGGCTGGCCATCGGCCGGGCCGGCTACCTCGCGCAGGCGCTGGGCCAGGCTGGTCACGTCCTGCTGGTCCATGACCTGCTTGTTGATCGAATAGACACCCTTGGCGGATACGGATACCACGATCTCGCCGGGGCGCTGCTGCGCCTTTTCGGCGTCGGCGGTCGGCAGCTGGATCTGCAGCTCGGTATAGCGCGAGTACGTGGTCGTGATCATCAGGAAGATCAGGATCACGAGCAGGACGTCGATCAACGGGATGAGGTTGATCTCCGGTTCTTCACGCCGCTGGCGGGATCGGAAGTGCATGGCGTATCAGGCGCGGCGCTGCGGCAGGATGGCGTCCAGGAAGGCGGTGGCGCGGAATTCCAGCTCAGCCACGTAATCGTCCACGCGCCGGCGGAAGTAGCGCCAGAAGATCAGTGCCGGAATCGCGATGATCAGGCCGAAGGCGGTGTTATAGAGCGCCACCGAGATGCCATGTGCCAGCTGCTCGGGGCTGGCGCCGGCGCCACCCTGGCTGCCGAAGATCTCGATCATGCCGATCACGGTGCCCAGGAGGCCCATCAGCGGTGCGACCGAGGCGATCGTGCCTAGTGCGTTCAGGTAGCGCTCCAGCTCGTGCGCCACGGCGCGCCCGGCTTCCTCGACCACTTCCTTGGCGGCATCGCGCGACGTCTGGGGCTGCAACACCACATGGCGCAGGCCAGCGGCCAGCACGCGGCCCAGCGGGGAGTTCTGCTCCAGCGTGTTGACCACCTCCGGCGTGGCGCGGCGCTGGTGCGCCACCGACAGAGCTTCGTCATACAGCTTGGGCGGCAGCACCTTGCTGCGCTTCAGGCTGAGGAAACGCTCGACGATCAGCGCCAGGGCGATGACCGAGGCGAGCAACAAGGGCCAGATCGGCCAGCCGGCAGCTTGAATGATGGAAAACACGTGGAACCCCGAGTCAACGGCTTGTGTGCTCATGCCAAGCGCCGCGGCCGTGCGCGCGCTGGCTATGTTCGAAAATGTTCGAAAAAATCAGGCGCCACTCTAACCCGCAGCACCGGGCGGGGCAAGACGCAGCATCGCGGTGTGTCTGCCGAGCATCGTGCGCGCAAGGCGCTGGAGGCGGCGACTGGCGGGATGTCCACATGGAACAGGGACAGTGCTGTGGATGAATTGTGGACAGAGGGCTGACAAGGCGGTCAAGTCACTGATTGATAAGGAAAAATTGTGTGCCGCTTAAAAAACGGGCAAACGGCGGGTGACGAGGACATCCTCCGCGCGCGCGCGAACCGCGCAAAACCGGAGTCCGCTCTATCCACATTAAAACAGGACAGTGCTGTGGACCGTTTGTGGACAGACGCCTGAAAAGAATGCTAAGTCATTGATTGGAAAGGTGAGTATACATAGTGCCTAAATAATGTGCAGGGCACGCCAGATGGGCTTCGCGGGGGCCTCCAACGCCCCGTGAATGAAAAAATCCCGCCATGTCTCCCCCTTTCCACATTCCGCCGGGACAGTCTTGTGGACGGGTTGTGGAAAACTATCTGAGAAGCTACTTAAGTCATTGATTGAAAAGCGCTTCATACGTGCTGATTAAAAAATGGGCAACAGCCATTTGTACGGTGTTTTCCAGTCTCCGTGCTCATGCTCAGGACATGGCCATGCCATGTCGCGACAAGGAGGCCTTGCGATCTCTTTTGGCTGCCGGATGGGCGTTTCCGGCGGGCAGGAAATAGTTCTCCACAGGCAGCGCGTTCTACCCAAGGTTGTCCAGAGTTCCTGTGGATAACTTTGTGAACAAGCCGGGGGTGCGGCCGGTAAGTGTTTGACGCATAAGGGGTTTGCTTACATTGCCTAAAAAATAAGACAGCCGAAAGCGCATAAGAATCAAAGGCTTGTGTCAAGTCATGGGGCTTTGCGGGGTTATTGCCTCCCCCACCCCAAGAGACTTGACAGACCAGTTATGCTGTGGACATGTCAATTCCACGCCGCTTGCCCGGCCGTGCGCCATGTCAGAACCGCTGAACTTTTCGCGTGAAACCCAGCCTATGGCCCCTCCCGGGGCGCGTGAGGCGATTCCCGTCGGAGAGCTGAACCACGCGATCGCCCAGGTACTGGAACGTAGTTTCCCGCTGACCTGGGTCCGGGGCGAAATCTCAAATTTCACACGCGCCGCCAGCGGCCACTGGTATTTCTCGCTCAAGGATGCGCGCGCCCAGATCCGCTGCGTGATGTTCCGCGGGCGCAACCAGCATGTCGACTTCACGCCGCGCGAGGGCGAGGCGGTCGAGGTGCGGGCGCTCGTATCCATGTACGAGGCGCGCGGCGAGTTGCAGCTCGGCGTGGAGGGCATGCGCCGCGCCGGCCTTGGCAATCTGTACGAGGCATTCCTGCGCCTGAAGGAAAAGCTCTCGCAGGCCGGGCTGTTCGCGCCCGAGCGCAAGCGGCCGCTGCCAGTCCACGCCCGCACCATTGGCGTGATCACCTCGCTGCAGGCGGCGGCCCTGCGCGACGTGATCAGCACGCTGCGCCGGCGCGCCCCGCATGTGCCCGTCGTGGTTTACCCGGTGCCGGTACAGGGCGCCGGCGCTGCGGCGAAGATCGCCGCCATGATCGACACCGCCAGCGAGCGCAACGAATGCGATGTGTTGATCCTGTGCCGCGGCGGCGGCAGCATCGAGGACCTGTGGTCGTTCAATGAGGAGAGCGTGGCGCAGGCCATTGCGCGCTGCGCCGTGCCGGTGGTCTCCGGCGTGGGCCACGAGACCGATTTCACCATCGCCGACTTCGTCGCCGACGTGCGCGCGCCCACGCCCACCGGCGCCGCCGAGCTGGTCAGCCCGGACCGCAGCCATATGCTGATGCAAGCCAGCCGCGCGCGCGACGCGCTGGCCCAGTGCATGCAGCGCCAGCTCGACCGGCGCGCCCAGAACCTCGACTGGCTGGCCCGCCGCCTGCGCAGCCCGCAAGCGCAGCTGCAGGAGCGCCGCCTGCAGGTCGACAACCTCATGCGTCACCTGCGCTCCGCGCTGCGCGATACCGTGGCCGCCCAGCGGCACCGCCAGCAGGTGCTGGCCATGCGCTGGGCGGCTGGCCGGCCCGATCTGGCCCAGGCCCAGGCCGAGTTGCGCCGCACCGCGCTGCGCCTGCGCGACGCCACGCAGCGCCAGGTTGAGCGCGCCGGCCAGCGCTGGCAGCGTGCCGCCGGCACGCTCGAGGTGCTGGCGCCGCAGCGCACCCTGGAGCGCGGCTATGCCGTGCTGCTGGACCAGCGCGGACGCGCCTTGCGCTCACCGTCGGAGCTGCGCGCGGGCACCGTGATCGAAGTCCACCTGGCCGAAGGCGTGGCCGATGCCAGCCTCGCCAGCGTTCAGCCCCGGCTGGTGGAACGCTAAGCCCGGCGCGCGTCGGCGGACCGCCGACAGCGCTTGCATATCGATCAAACTAATATGATCGAAGGGGCTTTGTTTGCCGCGTTTGCGCGGGTATGGCAAGTCCCCTACAATCGACAATTCCTGATCTTCAACCCCACAGAAAGAGACAGAACAATGGAACATACTCTCCCCCCGCTGCCTTACGCTCATGATGCGCTCGCTCCGCACATCTCCAAGGAGACCCTGGAGTTCCACCACGACAAGCACCACCAGACCTACGTCACCAACCTGAACAACCTGATCAAGGGCACCGAGTTCGAAAACTCGACGCTCGAAGAGATCGTCAAGAAGTCCTCCGGCGGCATCTTCAACAACGCTGCCCAGGTGTGGAACCACACCTTCTACTGGGACTCGCTCAAGCCCAACGGCGGCGGCCAACCGACCGGCGCGCTGGCCGATGCCATCAACGCCAAGTTCGGCTCCTTCGACAAGTTCAAGGAAGAATTCACCAAGACCGCGGTCGGCACCTTCGGTTCGGGCTGGGCCTGGCTGGTGAAGAAGGCCGACGGCTCGCTGGACCTGGTCTCGACCTCCAACGCCGCTACCCCGCTGACCACCGACGCCAAGCCGCTGCTGACCTGCGACGTGTGGGAACACGCTTACTACATCGACTACCGCAATGCCCGCCCGAAGTATGTCGAGGCATTCTGGAACGTCGTGAACTGGGACTTCGCCAGCAAGAACTTCGCTGGTTGATCTGGCGAGCGGTTGCCGCTGCACAAGACATTGAAAAATGGCCCCTGGGATTCAGGGGCTTTTTTTTGTCTCGATGGCGGACACGTGCCAGCGTTGGGGGCGCTACCCATGCCGGCGACCGCGGCAGTCGCTCGAAACAATACATTCTGGTGTCTCCGAGCATACTTAAAGATGCATCGAACGATGCGCTCCCCGAACGGTTGGAAGATCACGAATTGTCCTGCGCCCAGCGCTCCACCAGCTCGGCGGGGATTGCCTGGAACACTTCATCGAAGCGCTTGCCGGTCAGCCGCTCGGCTTGCCTGAGCAGTAGCGCCACGGGGCTGCTGGGTTCATGTAGTTCGAACCATTGACGAGCGGTGCGCACGCCGGCCAAGGCGGCATCGCGGTCCCGCGGCATGGCGGCGGCGGCATGCTCGGTGGTCGCTATAGGGGAAAGACCACCTGCGGCACCGTCGCCTGTCGAGGCCGCGACGCTCAAATCGGGCCGCGGCGCGGCGGCGGCCACGACATTGCCCGTCATCGTGCCGAGTAGCTTGAGCAGCGGGCTCAGGTCAGGGCGGTCGTTCTGGAGGTTGGCTTTTGCCCAGTCGTCGATGGCAGCGGCATATCCTGCGGCTTCGTCCAATGCGAGGAGGGCGGGGCTGTGCTGCTGGCGCAAATCCTGCAATTGCAGGCGCACCGATTCCGGCGCCGGGGCGTCCACGGGCCGTGGCACACCGAGCGAACGCTCGACGTCCCGGACCTGCAGCCGTAGTGCGGCATTGCCCGTGATCGTCAACGCCCGCACGTCCCGCATCAGCCCGTCCGGGTCGGCCAGTGCGGCCAGTGCGTTGGCGCGCATGGCAGGATCGGCTTCGCCATCGACCATCAACTGCGGATGGATCGCATCCGGCCATTTCGTCAGCAGTTGCGCCAGCGCCTCGAGGCCGTCTCTCAGCCCGGCCGTCTGGGCTAGCCGAGTATGGCACCGCAGCTGCAGCGCCAAAATGCGGATGTCGCGCGTTCGCAAGAGCAGGCGCTGGCAGTCGCGCTCCAGCTCGGCCCAGTTGCAGGCTTCCGGCTCACTGACGAAGTCGCCGTACTGTGCGTCCGCCTTCGGAGCGGCCTTGGCCAGAAGCACGACGAATTCAGGGTCGTACTCCAGGTCATCGCCGCATGGCCTGTCGGGAGAGACCGGTTCCAGCAGCTCCGGGAAGGGAAATTCAGGTCTTGGCGCCGGTACGGGCTTGGTTTTGGCTTTCATGGTCAATGTGTCGCGTAGTGTTCGGGCTCGAACACCATGCCGGTGATGGCGCGGCTGCGATCCGGTTCGCCCAGCCACGTAGACCAGCCCAGGCGTTCCTGTGAGCCCAGGATGGCGGGTGGCGCCGAGTCAGGGATCACCTGCAGCTCGGCTTCCCAAACGAATTCATGGCCTACGAAGGCGCGCACCCATTCAATGAGCGTCGGAAGGTCCCGGCCGTTGGGCGTAAAGTTCAGGTACTGCTGCAGCCCGAGCGGACCGATCACCAGGCGGAACTTGTGCTGCCGGTCCGGTACCATCTCGCCAAGCATGGCGCCTTGCCCCATGACGCTGGGGGCGCCCGGATGCCCCAGGCGGCTGTGTTCGGCCGGATCGATGGCGATCCAGTGCAGCACATATTCTTCCAGCCTGACGGATACCCCGAAGAAGTGCGAGAGCGTGGCCGCAATGCCATCGGGATTGCGTGCTTCGCGCACCTGATGCGCACCGGCGGCGAGCCGCGCGTGCGGGGGCAGGGGACTGTGCGCGATCTCTTCGGCTTCGTTGCCCGTCAGCCAGCCGATATAGCGGGAGAACACCTCGTCGTCGCGCCGATCGAGGCCCGCTGCGGCTTGCGAGCCTGCCCAGGCACGGTAGAACTGCGTGAAAGCGCGATGGTGGAACAGATCCAGAAAATCCGCGGTGGTGCTGTCCCGGTATGTTTCACTGCGCTCCCGTACGATTTCCGTCAGGTGGATCGGCAGTGCCCCATTCGGCCCCAGCATGCCCAGGCCAAACAACTGCACCTTGAGCCGGTCAGGCAGCGGCTGCACCTGCGCGATCTCGCGGGGCGCGAATGTGAGCGCGGCCTGCTGGCCAGCCCGGAATGGCTCGTCGCGCGGCCGGCTGGCCTGCCCGATCGGGGGCAAGTCAGGGTGCCGGGCGGACAGATGCCGCAGGAGCCCCAGAAAGCTCAGCTTCCACGGCGCCTGGCCGGCGTAGCTTCCCGGCGCCGTGGCCGTTAGCGCTGGCGGCGCATTGTCGTCGTGTCCTTTGTACATGGCTACACGGCGCTACGGCCGCCCATGCGCACGGGCCAACGATGCACCAGGCCGCGTTGCATCGAGTGCAGTTCGGTCTGCGTGAAGACGTTGACCGACACGTGACGCGCCAGGAAATGCTCCAGCACCACGCCAAACAGGTATGGGCTGATGCCGGAGAAGCCGCCTTCGTCCACGGTAAGCTGGCACTGGATACCACGGCCGTAGATCAACGGGCCGTTGCCCGGCAGCCGTCGCATGACCGGCTCCACCTTCGAGCCGATCAGGCTCTGGATCTGCGCCTGGTGCGCCAGATCGTCGCTCGCCACGAAAAGCCGCAGCATGTCACGCAGGCCCTGGCCGCCCGAGCGATGTTCCAGGTCGGTCAGCGACAGGTAGTTGAAGCCCAATAGCCGGATCAGCCGCCAGGCCATTTCGCCGTCCGCATAAGGTGGCCGAGGTGCCGACGGCGCGCGGATCAGGCCGATCCCGTCCACGGGGATGGATGCCGCCGGGGTCAGGTCGTGCAGGCCATTGCGCGGTACCAGATTAGGCAAGTCGCGATTGGTGGCCAGCGACTCCACCGACAGGTAGCGCAAGGTGTCCGGGTAAGGGGCCTCGTGCTGGTCCACCAGCGACACGAACAGCTCGGTACCGACGTAAGCGGTGCGAGTGCCGTACTTGCGAGCCTGCTCCGAGAGCATCCGGCGCTCGCGCCGCAGGGAAAAGTAGCGGCCGTGATTACCCTCGTCACTGTTCAGCGTGGCAAAGAGCGGCTGAAAGGCGATGCTGGCGCTGTGCTCGGACTTTTGCCCGGATAGCTGCTTGACGGTGTAGATTTCGTAGTCGAGCGGATGCTGTCGGTCGGCGACCAAATGGAAGTCGGTGCGCCCGGGTGTGATCTCGATGCGATCGGTGCGTTTCGGGAACAGATTGACCACCGGTGTGCAAAAGAGCGCGAACTGATCCCGGTCGACCTGGCTGGTCAGATTGCCAGGCGGCTTTGACAGCAACACGACGATCTCGGCCTCCTTGCCGCGGATCCGGCCGAACCCTTGTGCCAGCTTGTTGAGGCCGAAGAAGTAGAAGCGCTGCGGGCATGCGAAATACTCATGCAACAGGTTGTGCCCAAAGAAGTTGTTCCACGGCAACGGCAGCGCGCCCTCGCCCGGACCCATGCCCACATAGCTGACGGCATCCTCTGTCACCGCGTAGGGGCGTTCGCTCATGGCGCCGGGCAGTCCAATCAGCGTGGCGACGCCGGCGCTGTGCAAGAGCTCGAACAGGTGCGAGGCGATCTGGTCGTCCCCGCACAGATAGACTGGCAACTGGTCCAGGCCGGGCAATTGATCGAAGTTGGCCTCGCGCGTGCAGCGCAGGCGTAGGCGCAGCGCTCCCTGTACCGTCAGGTGGGCAGGCACATAGCGCTCCAGCCCGCGAATGTCCGGTGGAATGCCAGTGAGCCGGGCTTCGGTGATTTCGAGCGGCCACAGCGTCAGCGGTTGCGTGGTCCTGAACTGGCAGGCCGTCTTCTCGCCCGGCGCCGGCGCGGCATCGAGCTGCGCGCCGCGCGGCACCTCCACGCCGCGGGCAAGATTGCCCGCGATCCGGCTGGGGCGGAACTGTGCGACAGCAATCGACGGCGTCGGCGCAACGTAGTTCGGGTAGACCACCTCCAGCAGCCGCTGCGTAAAGCGCGGAAACTCCGCATCGAGCTTGATCTGGGTGCGCGCCGACAGAAAGCAGAACGCCTCGATCAGGCGTTCCACATAGGGGTCGGCCACCTCGGTGCCATGCATGCCCAGGCGCCTCGCCACCTTCGGGTGCTGATTGGCGAATTCCCCGGCCAGCTCGCGCATGTAGACGAGCTCGCGGTTGTAATAGTCGAGCAGTTGCGGATCCATGGCGTCAGGTGGTGTGAATCGATTGGACGCTCATCCGGCTGGTTTCCAGGTCGAGCGAGCTTTGGGCAGTGAATGCCATCGGGTACGGGTCCATATGGATCAGGCCCTTGATCTCGAAAACCAGGGTGTTGTAGCGCTGCGGCGCGTCTTCCTTCAAAAGCGGCTTCACGTCCAGCGAGCCGGGAATGAGCCGGGACTCGAAGTCCAGGATGGCGCGCCTGACGATGTTGACGATGTCGTTCCACTTGTGCTCGGACAGGTAACTGCCGGCGACCGGTGGTACCCCGTAGTTGATCGTCGATGCCGCGGCAGCGGGATAGCGCTCGCGGTCAATCTCATCCTCGCGGTTGGTGGTATTGAGCAGATAGGTGAGATCGCGCTGGATGATCTCGCGCATCTGGGCGCGCGTGACGGTGTATTCGTTCGCGCTTTCGGTCTGCCGTTGGGGCGCGTCGTCGCGCAGCCGGTCAAAGAGCGTCGGCAGCAGCTGCGTATTCGGGCGGCGTGGTACCCGCGGCGGGCGGTGGTCAGCCATGCCCGGCTACCAGAGTGAGGGTCGCCACATCGAGCATGGCCACATCGCCCGCATCCGTCATCCAGGTCTTCTGGCCGAATCCGATGACACCGGTTTCGCCCACTTCGGCCCAGTTGGTTTCGCGGGCGAGCCGGATGGCGTCGCTACCCTGCTCAGAGTTGGGGTAGCGCACCGGCATGAAGCCACGGCTGACCACACCGTCGGAGAGCGTCACGGTGGCCGGGCGCCACAGCAGATCGAGCAAGCCGGCAGGCTCGGCCAGCTCAAGCTTTTGCATCTGGGCAAAAGGCAGCCAGGCGTAGCGGCCCGCCGCCACGATTTCGCAGGTCGGGCCCAGGCGCGTGTCGGTGTCGGTGATCCACGCGAAGCGTACACCGTCGTGCATGCCGGGCGAGGCCGGGACCTCCGACAGTGCCAGGTTGCGGCTGCTATCGGCGGCGGCGATGTCACCGGCTTCGGTTTGTACGAGCGCGACGTGCAGCCCGGGCATCCAGGCCGGGGCCGGCAGCAGGGTGCCGGGGGCGCGCCGGCCTGCGAAGACCTCGCACCGGAACACCTCCGCGCGGATCAAGTCGCGGTAGACATGCGCGGTTTGCGCAAAGTCGGGTGCGAGCTGCGTGGCCACCTGCAGTTGCCGGAGCGCGCGCGTCCAGTCACCAACCACGCACAGCCACTGGAATAGCTGCCAACGGGAGTCAAATGAGCCGGGCTGCAGGCGCACCAGGCCTTCCGCTGCGCAGAGCGCGCCGGCGGCCGATCCGGTTCGGCGCAGGACTGAAGATAGCCCGGCGTCGCGTGTGCTTTCGGGGGCTTGCGTATCAAGCGCCATGATCGGGCTCCGGCGTTGGCGTTGGCGTTGGCGTTGGCTTTTGCGTTTGTGCCTGTGCAGGGCGGTAGGCGCTATCCATCGAGACGAGGTGGTGTTCGCGGCGGGTAAGGGGAGCGGCGACGTCACGGCGCCTGGTGGGCACGATGTCCCCTGCGAAGAGCCAGAGCACGTCCGGCGCAGGCGGGATCACAAAGAACGGGTAGTCATCCAGGGTCTGCGGGGAGCCAATCAGGGCGTTGATGTGGCCGGCGGTGGCAAGCATGTCCATCAAGCTGTGGGTATGGTCGGCCTCGCGTGCGAGCCTCTGCAGCGGGTTCCGAGCGGTCTCCGCCGGTACAACCGATGCCGCCCCAGTGGTGGCCCCCGGGTGGGCGCTCAGGTAGTCGGGATCGCGCAGCGCCGCCTCGGCCTCGCGTTTGAGCTGCTCGATCACGTCAGTCCGATCGGGGGCAGCAGTTTGCGCTGTGCGCTCGCCAGCGGCTGGTCTCAGCACCGAGAACGGATCGGCAGTGCCCGGGTGCATTCCGCCGAGCGCATCCCAAGGCCAGGGCGTATCGCTATCGCGGTCGAATCCGGGGTCGGTGGCGCCGGTCCCTGCCGGGAGGGGCTGCGAGTCGCTCATGACCTTGCCTCGCTAGTGATAGGTTCAGGAATGGACCCGATGATAATCGAAAATCACGGCTAGACAAAATGCAAACGGATGTCATTAATTGCGGTCTGCGCGATGGCTTTGAATTAAGGATCCGTTGTCCTAATGTTTTTAGGACTTGTCCTATAAAAACGCCGATATTGTCCTATAAAACGCCGAAATTTTTCGGAATCAATATTGGGAAATTTCCGAATCTTTCATGTCTCGGTTCGTGAGCGTCGTAAATTACTGCGCCTCCATGCTGGACGTGATAGACGCACACGTATTGGTCACTTTTGGCTATTTGACTACCAAGGATCCACGGCGATCAGGCTTCCTGTCTGGTCACGGAAGCCGCACTGCGATGATCACGGAAGGGGTTTACGCATCTAATGTTTTTGCCATATCCTAAAAAGGGGTTAATCAAGAACTCCATCGCAAGAACTCCATCGGGCAAGCGCAGTCGATCGCAGTCGATCATTCAAAAAAGAGCAAGGCATCAAATGGACATTTCGCGTCAGGCGCTGTTCGGCCGACTCAATCCCACCCTATTCAAGGCGATCGAAAGCGCGACCGCCTTCTGCAAACTCCGCGGCAACCCGTACGTGGAGCTTGTGCATTGGCTGCACCAGTTGCTGCAGGCCCCCGATGGCGACCTGCAGCGGATCCTGCGCCATGCCGGCGCCGACCTGCCCGCCCTGGAAGCCGACCTGACGCGCGCGCTGGGCTTGCTGCCAGCCGGCGCCACGTCGATCAGCGACTTCTCGTTCCAGATCGAGTCCGCCATGGAGCGGGCGTGGGTCTACGCGACACTGGCCTTCGCCGATGACCACGTGCGCGGCGCCTACCTGCTGAGCGCACTGCTCAAGACGCCGGAATTGCGCCGTACGGTGCTGGGCATCTCGAATCAGTTCGCGAAGGTACGTGCCGATGACCTGGTCGAAGCCGTTCCCGCGTTGGTCGCGCAGTCGCCCGAAAGCCGGGAAGCGGCCTACGACGGCAGTGGCCTCGCACCGGCCACGCCTGGCGAGGCCAGCGGCGCCTTGGCGCCCACGGGTTCCGGCAAATCTGCCCTTGGCCAGTACTGCCTCGACCTGACCGAGGAGGCCCGCGCCGGCCGGCTGGATCCGGTGATTGGCCGCGAGCACGAGATCCGCACCATGACGGACATCCTGCTGCGCCGCCGCCAGAACAATCCGCTCTTGACGGGAGAGGCTGGGGTTGGCAAGACCGCCGTCATCGAGGGACTCGCCCAGGCCATCGCTGCGGGCACGGTGCCGCCGAGCTTGAAAGATATCCGGCTCCTGAGTCTCGACGTCGGGGCGCTGCTGGCCGGCGCCAGCATGAAAGGTGAATTCGAGGCGCGGCTGAAAGGCGTGCTGGAGGAAGCCGCCAGGTCCCAGAAGCCGGTGATCCTGTTCGTGGATGAAGTCCACACGCTGGTCGGCGCCGGCGGCCAGGCCGGCACGGGCGACGCTGCCAATCTGCTCAAGCCGGCGCTGGCGCGAGGCGCGCTGCGCACGATCGGTGCTACCACCTGGAGCGAATACAAGCGCCACATCGAGAAGGATCCGGCGCTCACGCGCCGGTTCCAGGTCCTGCAGGTGATGGAGCCAGAAGAAGCCAAGGCTGTCGCCATGGTGCGGGGGCTGGTCGCCACCTTCGAGGCGCACCACCGGGTGTTCATCCGCGACGAAGCGGTGCGTGCCGCCGTCAAGCTCTCCCATCGTTATATCCCCTCCCGGCAGTTGCCGGACAAGGCCATCAGCCTGCTCGACACGGCTTGTGCCCGCGTGGCGCTGTCACTGCACGCCCCACCGGCAGAAGTCGAGCACCTGCGCCAGCAACTGGCCGCTGCCGACGCCGAATGTGCGCTGCTCGCCAAGGAAGCCGGCTTCGGCAAAGCAGATGCCGAGCGGATAGCCGGCGTACATGCCCGGCGCGCGCAGATCGATGCCGACCTGGCGCAGGCCGAAGCGCGCTGGGAGCGCGAACGAAGCCTGGCGAGCGACCTGGTTGCACGCCGGCAGGCGCTGGTCCAACGCGCGGCGATCGAGCCGGTGATCGAGCCGGCGAGCACGGCGCAGCCTCAGCAGTCTCTGGCTGAGCTCGAAGCCGACCTGCGTGCGGCGCAAGGGGAGGCGCCGCTTGTGTACACGGAAGTGGACGAAGCCGTGGTCGCGGCCATTGTCGCCGACTGGACGGGCATCCCGGTTGGGCGCATGGTCGCGGACGAGGTGGCCACGGTCATGCGGTTGCCGCAGACCCTTGGCACTCGCGTCATCGGCCAGGACCACGCGCTGGCCCAGCTCGGCGAGCGTGTCCAGACCGCCCGTGCGCAGTTGACCGATCCCGGCAAGCCGGTCGGCGTGTTCCTGCTGGTAGGCCCCTCCGGCGTCGGCAAGACCGAGACGGCCCTGGCGCTGGCCGATGTCCTCTATGGCGGCGAGCAGAACCTCATCACCATCAACCTCTCCGAATTCCAGGAGCCGCACACGGTGTCGACCCTCAAGGGCGCACCGCCAGGCTATGTCGGCTACGGCGAAGGGGGCGTGCTGACCGAAGCGGTGCGCCGCAGGCCCTACAGCGTGGTGCTGCTTGACGAGGTCGAGAAGGCGCATGCCGACGTCCACGAAGTCTTCTATCAGGTGTTCGACAAGGGCTACATGGAAGACGGCGAAGGGCGCCACATCGACTTCAAGAACACCATCCTGCTGCTGACCAGCAACGCTGGCTCGGATCTCCTGGCGAATCTCTGCGAGGACCCGGCACTGATGCCGGAGCCCGCCGCGCTGCGCGACGCGCTGATGCCGGCGCTGCGCAAAGTCTTTCCGGCGGCGTTCCTCGGCCGCCTGGTGATCGTGCCCTACCTGCCGCTTGCCGCCGAACACCTCGGCCGCATCGTGCGCCTGCACCTGGGCCGCGTCGTGGCCCGCATGCACGACCAGCACGGCATTGCGCTCACCTATGGCGACGCCGTGGTCGAGTTCATCGTGGCGCGCTGCCCGGTTGGCGAAACCGGAGCTCGCCGTTTGATCAGCTTTATCGAGCAGGTCGTCCAGCCGCAACTGGCTCGCCTGTGGCTGTCGGCGATATCGGAGAAGCGCCAGCTGGCTGCGATCGACATCCGGCTGGCGGGAGAACCGCCAGATGCGCCCGTACTGACCTATCACACCGAGTACCGTGCCGGCCGCGACGCTGTTGGGCCGGAATATCCCGAAGCCGAAGCGGCCTGACGCCGTGCGGCACGTCCTTGCAACCCCTCTTGTCACCCGTTGAGGAGACCTATGTCTGTTGTGAACAGTTCGCAGAAATTCATCGCGCGCAATCGTGCGCCGCGTGTGCAGATCGAGTACGACGTTGAGGTCTATGGCTCGGAGAAGCGCATCGAGTTGCCCTTCGTGATGGGCGTCCTGGCCGATCTGTCGGGCAAGCCCGCCGAGCCGCTGCCGCCGGTCGCCGACCGCAAGTTCCTCGAGATCGATATCGACAACTTCGACGAGCGCATGAAGGCGATGAAGCCTCGTGTTGCGTTCGCTGTTCCCAATACGCTGGCCGGCGGCGGCCAACTGATGGTCGACATGACGTTCGAGAGCATCGAGGACTTCTCGCCAGCGGCGGTGGCCGGCAAGGTCGATGCGCTGCGGCAATTGCTGGAAGCCCGCACGCAACTCGCGAACCTGCAGACGTACATGGATGGCAAGTCGGGTGCCGAATCGCTGATCAATCAACTGCTGCAGGACCCCGCGCTGCTGCAGTCGCTCGCCAAGGCGCCCAAGCCCCAGGCTACCGATGGCGACGCCCAGGCGTCCCAGTCCTGACCGGAACGGCTTCTTGCCTACCTGAACAACCTTATCAAGCAAGGATTCCATGGCTTCCGCCCAACAAAAGCAACAGCAAGCCCTCGCGACCGTAGAGCAATCGGACTTCGCCGCACTGATCAGCCGCGAGTTCTCGCCCAAGACCGACCAGGCCCGCGAGGCCGTCGATCTCGCCGTCAAGACCCTGGCCGAGCAGGCGCTCGCCAGCGCGTTCACCATGAGCGACGATGCGTACAAGAGCATCGAGGCCATCATCGGCGCCATCGACACGAAGCTCTCCGAGCAGATCAACCTGATCCTGCACCACGAAGCCTTCCAGAAGCTGGAGTCGGCCTGGCGCGGCCTGCATCACCTGGTCTCGAACACCGAGACCGATGACAAGCTGCGCATCCGCGTGATGGATGTGTCCAAGGAGGACCTGCGTCGCACGCTGCGCCGGTACAAGGGCATCGGCTGGGACCAGAGCCCGTTCTTCAAGCGCATCTACGAAGAGGAATACGGCCAGCTCGGCGGCGAACCGTACGGCTGCCTGGTCGCCGACTACTACTTCGACCACACCCCGCCCGACGTGGAACTGCTGGGTTCGCTCGCCAAGATCTCGGCGGCCGCCCATGCGCCATTCATCGCCGGCGCATCGCCGTCCGTGCTGCAGATGGACTCGTGGCAGGAGCTGGCCAATCCGCGCGACCTGTCCAAGATCTTCCAGAACCAGGAATACGCGCCGTGGAACAGCCTGCGCAACTCGGAAGACGCACGCTACGTGGGGCTGGCCATGCCGCGCTTCCTGTCGCGCTTGCCATACGGCATCAAGACCAACCCGGTTGATGAATTCGACTTCGAGGAAGACACCGACGGCGCCGACCACCGCAAGTATGTGTGGAGCAACGCCGCCTACGCAATGGCGGTGAACATCAACCGCTCGTTCAAGCTGTACGGCTGGTGCACGCTGATCCGCGGCGTGGAGAGCGGTGGTGTGGTGGAGAACCTGCCGTGCCACACCTTCCCGACCGACGATGGCGGCCTCGACATGAAGTGCCCGACCGAGATCGCCATCTCCGATCGCCGTGAAGCCGAGTTGTCGAAGAACGGCTTTATCTCGCTGGTCCACCGCAAGAACACTGACTATGCGGCCTTCATCGGCGCGCAGTCGATGCAGAAGCCGGCCGAGTATTACGACGCCGACGCGACGGCCAACGCCAACCTGTCGGCACGGCTGCCGTACCTGTTTGCCTGCTCGCGCTTCGCCCACTACCTGAAGTGCATCGTGCGCGACAAGATCGGGGCCTTCAAGGAGCGCGAGGACATGCAGCGCTGGCTCAACGAATGGATCATGAACTACGTTGACGCCGACCCGGCCAACTCCTCGCAGGAGACCAAGGCCCGCCGTCCGCTCGCGGCCGCCGAAGTGGTCGTCGAGGAAATGGAAGGCAACCCCGGCTACTACAGCGCCAAGTTCTTCCTGCGCCCGCACTTCCAGCTCGAAGGCCTGACGGTGTCGCTGCGACTGGTGGCGCGCCTGCCATCGGTCAAGGACGCCGCCTGAGCGTCGTCCGAGGCCTGAAATGTACCGGTAGTCCCGCATCAGGCACCCCCGCCCCTGATCCCTTGGGGGCGGGGGCCTTGTTGTGGCTCTTGTCTGCAGTACCTGTCTTAACGTGAAGGAGTTTTGCAATGGCACAGGACATTTTCCTGAAGATCAACGGCATCGACGGCGAGTCGCAGGACACCTCGCACAAGAACGAAATCGAAGTGCTGGCCTGGGACTGGAGCATCGAGCAGCAGTCCACCATGCACGCGGGTAGCGGCGGCGGCGCCGGCAAGGCGACCGTGTCGGACCTGTCCTTCGACCACTTCATCGATCGCGCTTCGCCCAACCTGATGAAGTACTGCCTGACCGGCAAGCACATCAACGAAGCGGTGCTGGTCGTGCGCAAGGCCGGCGGCAATCCGCTCGAATACCTGAAGCTCACCATGACCGACGTGGTCGTCACCAAGGTGAGCCCGAAGGGTTCGGTGGATGACGAGTTGCGCATGCGCGAGAAGGTCTCCCTGTCGTTCTCCAAGATCAAGCAGGAGTACGTGGTGCAGAACGCCCAGGGCGGCAGCGGCGGCGCCGTGACCGCGGGCTACGACATCAAGGGCAACAAGGAAGCCTGATTGTCTTGACCGTGCCCGCCGGCCACGCTTGACGTAGCCGGCGGGATCGCTGACCTGATCTGACCATCAACGGACATGGCTCTCTCACTGCGCTTCGATGACCTCTGGCATGCCTATCCGAAGCCCGAGCACGGCGACGAGGCCGCCCTGCGCCGGTCCCGGCTGGCTTTGTTCCGCCAGATTGGCTGGGAAAGCCGCGTTGACGATCCGGCCTGTGAGAACGCCTGCGCGATCCGAATGAGCCTTGCGTTAATGGCGTGCGGCGTCCATGTGGACGGCAACGATCCGATTCTGCTCGG
The DNA here is from genome assembly GCF_059421605.1 of Cupriavidus sp. GW821-FHT02F09. Lineage (NCBI taxonomy): Bacteria > Pseudomonadati > Pseudomonadota > Betaproteobacteria > Burkholderiales > Burkholderiaceae > Cupriavidus > Cupriavidus sp. GW821-FHT02F09. Next base: position 124,344 of record NZ_JBWKVH010000014.1, on the reverse strand, counting down.
CCGGTACAAGGGCATGAAGATCGAGACCAGCCGGGCACGCCTGGCCGAGCGGCTGAGCGGTCCGGCTTACCTGGGCGCCCCTCGTCGGCTCGATGTCACGAACCTGCGGGGTCTGATGACATGGACCGAGCAGGGGATCATCGCCTTTGACGAGACGCCCGGCTACGACGGCGGGCACATTGACTTGCTGCGAAACGCCTGGCTGGCCTCGGCGTTCGAATCGCATGACCTGAATCGTGTGCTGGCAGCTTCGACGCGGCGCATGGGGTGGCGCATGGCGTGGCGCGACAACAAGCTCGGCTACGAGGACATGGGCTACGCCGACACGGCCGATGCGGATGGCAGCTACGGGTTCCGCTCAACGCTTTACTTCTGGCCACTGGCCTGAGAGATGACCTCATGAGCATGCGAAATGATGTGGAGAACCTCATGGGAAGACGGCGCCGGACAGTCAGCGTCTCCAGTGCAGCCATCCCCGATCTGCTCGGGCAGCCGCAGCTGGAATTTGTGCGGCTCTCCGGCCATGAAGGCTTGAGCGAACTGTTTACCTACAAGGTCGATCTGCGAGCGGTCTCGCCAGCGGCCGAGCAGTTCCTCGCCGAGGCGGACCCCGATGAAATGATCGGGCGCGAGATGACGGTGACGATCGAGCTCGATGGCATGGGCACGGGCCTGCTGGGCGGTGTTGGTGCCGGGCAGCGGGAGATCACCGGTGTCATCTCGGAGATCGAACAGGTTGGCGGCGCTGCGGAGAATCGCCTGTACCGGTTCACGTTGCGGCCCTGGTTGTGGCTCGCCACACAGACTTCGGATTTCAAGCCCTTCCAGAAAAAGACAGTCATCGAGATCCTGGATGAGGTCCTGGCGGACTATCCGTTCTCGGTGGAGAAGCGTCTTGACGTATCGATCTACCCCAAGCTGGTCTGGGAAGTGCAGAGCGGGGAAACCGATGCCCATTTCATCCAGCGCCTGACCGAAGAATATGGCATCACGTACTTCTTTGAGCACGACGGCGGGCACCATCGGCTGATCCTGGCCTCCGAAACGGGCGCGTATCGCAGTTTCCCCAGTGAGGCCTATCACACGCTGCCCATCTATCCGCATGGATTCAAGGTGGATCAGGAACATCTGGTGCGCCTCGACCCGGTCAACCGCTTGCGCACGGGCAAGGTCACGCTGAAAGACTATGACTTCCGCAAGCCGCGGGCGGACCTGACCACCGACAACAGCCAGCCACGCGAAACCGGCTTTGCCGACTTTGAGCGCTACGAGTACCCGGGCGACTATGTGGAGCCGGCGGTAGGCGACATGCGGGCGAGGATCCGCATGGAAGAGCGCCGTGCCCGGGGCCGGCGCGTGCGCGGTGTCGGTGCCTTGCGCGGCGTGGCGCCGGGCTGCACCTACACGGTGAGCAATCACGGCAATCCCGCGTTGAACCGGGAGTTCCTCGTGACCAGCACGACGTTCGACCTGGAGGACGTCGGCGGCGAGTCCGGCAGCCGGCAGCGGTTTGCCTGCCGCGTGGCTTTTGAAGGCCATCCCACCGACGAAGTCTTCCGGCCGCCGCGTACGGTCGGCAAGCCGCGCGTCGCCGGCCTGCAGCGCGCGGTCGTGACCGGGCCGAAGAACCAGGAAATCTGGTGCGATGAGCACGGGAGCGTGAACATCCAGTTTGAATGGGACCGCTATGGGAAGCACGACGAGAACTCTTCACCGTGGATTCGTGTCGTCAACGGCTGGTCCGGCGAGCAGTTTGGCGCCATGCATATTCCGCGTATCGGCCAGGAGGTCATTGTTGCCTTCCTCAACGGCGATCCGGATTGCCCGCTGATCGTCGGGCGGGCACCGAACCAGCTCAATATGCCGCCGTGGGCGCTGCCGGGGCAGCATGCGCTGTCGGGGATTCGAAGCAAGGAGTTGTTTGGCGGGCGCCACAATCACCTGTTGATGGACGATACGCAGGACCAGATACAGGCGCAACTGTCCTCCGATCACCAGGCCTCGCAGCTGAATCTGGGCTATCTGACCGGGGTGCCGGACAATGCCGGGCGCAAGGACAAGCGCGGCGAAGGCTTTGAGCTGCGCACCGACGGCCACGGCGCCGTACGCGGCGGGAAGGGCTTGTTCTTTACCGCGGAAGGGCAGGCCGCCGCAGTGGGTGGGCACCTGTCGCGCGACGAGTTCATCCGCTGCATGGAAGCGGCGCTGGAGGCGGCCAGGTCGTTGGGCGACTATGGCCATGCGCATGAAGGGTTGGCCGCCGACACCGAGCCGCAGGCCAGGCTCACGCAGGCCGTCAAGGAATGGCACGCTGGCGCCAACAATCATCAGGATGCGCCAGGCGAGGGAGGTCAGCCCCTGATCGGAGCCTATGCGCCGGCGGGTATGGCGTTCGCCACGCCCAGGGTGCTGACTACCTATGCCGGCAAGCATATCGACACCGTCTCCAGGCTCAACCAGCACCTGACGGCGGGGCAGCGGTTCATCGTCAACGCGGGTCAGGGGATCAGCAGCTTTGCGCACAGCGGTGACATCCGCACCCTTGCCCACAAGGGCAATGTCATGACGCAAGCGCAGGGCGGCAGCGTCATGACCAATGCGTTGAACGACATCACGATGACGGCCACCCATGGCGCGATTCTGCTCAACGCCAAGGCCAGCATCACCTTCATGAGCGGCAATGCGGGTATCCGTATCGCCGATGGCTGCGTCGATGTCTTCGGGCCGACGCGCGTGCACCTTAACACCGGAGACTTCGACGTGCCGGGCGCGCAGAGCATCCATGGTGCCTTGCCGCGATTCGAAGCCGCCGATACGGGCCGCTTGTTCCGACTGGTGCGCCCGCTTGACAACCAGCCGGTGGCGAACATGCCTTACCGGATCGTGAAGGCAGACGGCAGCGTGGTGACGGGAGTCAGTAATGCCAAAGGCGAAACGGATCTCTACGCATCCGACGCGGCGGAAGCGCTCTCGATAACGTTCGGTAAAGAGCCGTCCGGCGATGGCGGACCGGTTGCCGTGCAAATGCCGCAGGCAGGGGCGAACGGCGAGGGGACTGAACGTGCATAGATTCTCAGCTGGCGCGGATCGGGACGTCTCCGAGGGCCGGTTGCGCAATGTTGACCGCGAGAAGTTTCCCGCTCAGCCCTGCCATGACGCACCGCCAGCTTCCGTCCACCGCCGCCATGTCATTTCCATTGCATCGTGAGCCACACATGATCCAACAAGCCGACTACAGTGCCGAATCACTGACCCTGCCCGGAAGCCCGCGGCAGGATGTGGATTATCCCGCGCGCCTGCCCGGCGTGGTGATCTACGTGCATGGCGTCAACTCCATGGGCGAATGGTTTGACGACAGCGAGGCCGGGCTGTGCGCCGGCATCAACACCCGGCTGCAGCGCAACACCGATCAGGTGTTCCGCCTCAGGGGCAGCGGGCAAATGCAGCCGGCCATCTATCAGGGGGAGCTGAGCGACGACGGCTTCATTCCCGACGATCTGAGTGCCGACAGCTTTGTGCAGATGGATGGCTACAGTCCCGTGATCCGCTTCCGCTGGGGCTACAAGGCCAGCAAGGAGGAGCTGGCGACGGTGGGTGGAAACATCCTGCTCGATGAGGCGGACGCCTGGGGTGGCGGCCCGTTCGCCAACGGCTGCTCGGCACTGCCCGACATGTTTGGCGGCGGTGTCGATACCGGGCTGTTTCTCGGGGTGGCGTTGCAGGATATGAACCCCAGCGACCGGCTGATCTATGACTGTCCGCCTCGCCACTACCAGGCCTTTGCCGCCTGGCGCCTGGCCAAGCTGGTGGCGCGCGTGCGCGAGCTGCACCGCGCCCGGTATGACGGCAAGGACTGCCCGGTCACGGTGGTCTGCCACAGCCAGGGCAATATGATCGGCATCGGCTCGGCATTTTTCGGGGCCAATCACCCGGATCTCGGGGGGCTGGGCGTGGCGGATACCTACGTGCTGGCGAACGCGCCCTACAGCCTGCAGAAGATCAGGGTCGACAATTTCTCCCAGTACGACCTGACGACCATGCGCGGACGGGTCACGCATGAAGCGCGGGCCCAGAGCCTGGCGGCCTTTTTCGACATGGTGCGCAATGGGCCGGGTAAGCATGCCGATGACAAGGAAGTCAATCGCGAGGTCATGAACTGCGCCCCGCGCAACGGCGACGCGGCATGCAAGGCGGACAAGGACCGGACTGCACGCGCCACGCGCAAGCGGGTCTTTCTCTACTGCAATCCGCACGACCGGGTGATCTCGGTGTCGACGGTGCAGGGCATGGGCTGGCTGGGCCTGAGCCCGGATGAAGTGAAGGCCACCAAGGCCGAGGGCGTGCTGTACCAGCGGGTCTGGGCGCAGGCGGTCCTGCCGGGCGGAGAGCCGTTCAAGGTGGGGGCCTGCTCCGGATTCGGCTACAACTACTGGAAACATACGATCGGGGCCCGGCTGGAGAAAAACCAGTTCTGGGAGCCCCAGGCCGACCGGCTGGGCATCCAGATCCAGGAGATCTGGGAGGACCCGCGTGGCAGCGTGCTGGGCAAGGCCGGGGTGACTCTGCTTGGCGGCTTCGCGCATCTAGTGCTCAAGGGCATCACTGCCGCGGGAGGCAAGGTGGCGTATGTCAACGCAGACCCGGAGAAGCAGTGGTCGGTGGAGGTCAACGCGCCCGCGGTACCCAGTGGTGGCATCGAACCCCGCGCACTCTACCTGGCGCGGGGGAACGGACAGAAACGGGAAGGCGAAACCCCGAGCGGGCTCAAGACGGCCACCGGCGCGGACGACCCGCGCGTGAGAGGGCCATTCAACCGCCACAAGGAGTCTGCCGCCGATGCCTTGAAGGCGGCCCATACGTCGGGCAGCGACGACCCGTATGCCGGGCAGCGTGCCAGCGGACATGGCGATGCCGCCAGCGAGGCCGCAATGCGCTACGACCAGAACGCAGCCATCCGGCAGAAGGCGCGGCGGCATATCTATGCCGAGGATGGGAGCCTGCAGTCGGACTCGCCCTACAGCGAGGCAGATGTGAAGAAGCTCAACGCCAAGCAAAACGGCGAAATCGGGAACACCAGGTTTGGGGACTATGCACAAGAGACCCGCATGGGCCTGTTGGCCAAGGGCGTGGACCAGCAGGCCACCAACCACTCGACCATCCTGACCAACCCGGCGCATAGCGAACACGTGCTGGCCTATGACGTGGATGTAGGGGTGTGCTACTTCAACGCGGCGGAACTGAATCAGTTGCGGCGTATGGCCGATTGGCGGTGGTGCATGCCCAGGGAGGATGACGTGGGTAGTGACAAGGACAATGAATATCAGTACTACGCGTCTGCAGCGATAGGTGGCACGAACCTGAGGGAATTGCCCAAGTACAACAGCCAGCTAGTCGGAGAGGGGGAGGGGAATTGCCTTGATACATTGCGGATCAATGGCGAACGCAACACCTGGCCGCTGCAGGCCAACAATGACGCGGGTGGCAATGGCCCCCGCGTCGCCTAGGTGCCGATAATGTGCCTGCTGCCCAATTCGCGCCGTCTCCGAATGCGCCTTGCCGCCAGGGTCGTGACGTGCCTCTGCCTAGTTCTATCTGCCTGTCAGTCCGGATCCCACATGTCTAACTATTCTCGCAAGCCCGTGGCATGGCCGCGCCCGTCAGCGGCTGCCGCCAATACCGATCCCTCGTCCGCGCCGGCCGCGCTGGTGCTGGGGGTGCAATGGCTGAACCCGCTGATGCGTCGCAGCTACCCGACTCAATGGAACCTGCTGTGGGCACAGGGGCTGGCGCAGCCCAATGCAAACGACACGGAGGCCGCGCGCTTCAAGCTTGGGGATGCCGTGGGCCGGCTGGTCACCGGGATCAGCCCGGGCAGGCGCGTCGAGGACATCCCGAATCTTCAGATTCGCTATAGGAAGGGCTTGGGCAATTTGCTCGATATCCCACTTCGTACGCTCGATACCTACGCGAGCGACCCAGATTATTTTTATTCGGTGCGCCAGGGGACTGACCGGCCGGACTACATGGACACGCGCGTCTTTGCGGGTATGGCACAGCGCTGGATCGGCACGCCAACCTATCTCAGCGAAACGCCGAATTCGACTGAACGCGAGGTGCTCTGGATGCAGAGCCGCGCGGGTGTGCCAGCGCCAAGTGTGATCGCCTACGATGCGGCACACGCGGAGGAACGCATGCGCGACTACTGGGTCACCATGCATATAGGCCTGGATGGCAAGCCAATGCGCGGAGTACCGGCGTCCGAGGAGATGATCATCGGCGAGCGGACCCTGACCATCAACGCAGCGCGCCGACTGGTGTTCGATCGTGTGGCCTTTGCGGCCTCGTGCAAGAGCGTGCTGCTCAATCCGACCGGCAAGCTGCCCACGGTGACGGTGGCAGCCGGCACGGAAACCGTGGGCTTCTATACGCTCCGCGAAGCGCTGGCCTACCTGCAAGCTAATCCGAAGCGCCTGGTATGGGTCTGGAACATGGACGCACCCAACTATCCGCTGGGCGCGCAGACCAACGAGAACTCGGCCTTCCTGATCCTGGGGCATCCCAGTGCGGACTGGGGCTACGCGCCGCTGGCGGCCATCTACGCGCCGCAGCAGCGCGAGGGCGGCATCCACGCCAACGCGGCCAATCCCGGCGGGGCATGGAATGACCTGCTCAAGGCAGCGGCCGCGCAGGCGCCGCAGGCCAGCCCGGTGCAGCGGGTCTATCACGACGTGCATCCCAAGTCGCCGCAGATCGTGGCGCAGACCCGGGCCTTGCGCGAGGCGCTGCACCGTCAGTGGCCGGATCTGGACCAGGCCGATGCGGTGCACAGCGTATCGGAGCAGATGGTGGGGCCAGCCGGCGCGGCCAGCTTCGCCGTCAACGCGGCGTTTGCGGCGGCCTACGCCAACCAGAGCGGCAAGAGCGCGGTGGTGACCAGTCTGGCCAACCCGGACGATGCATGGGCGGTGCTGATTGCGCCGCCGCCGGGCTGGCAGCCGCAGCCGCCGGTGAAGACATGGGACCGCGCGCGTGGCGAGGGCAGCGCGTACTGGCCGTGGTTTGGCAAACGAGCGGGGTGACAATGAGGCAAAGGGATATCCGCACCCTCGTGCATCGGGGCAGGCAGGCATCAGGCAAGAGCCATCTTGTCGCGCGCGTGTGCATTGCGACAAGTGTCTGTTTCTTGCTGGCCGCTTGCAAGTCGTCCGGCGTCAACTATTCTCGCAAGCCCGTCGCATGGCCGCGCCCATCAGCGGCTGCCGCCAATACCGATCCCGCCACCGCGCCGGCTGCGCTGGTGCTGGGGGTGCAATGGCTGAACCCGCTGATGCGTCGCAGCTACCCGACCCAATGGAACCTGCTGTGGGCGCAGGGGCTGGCGCAGCCCAATGCGGACGACACGGAAGCGAAGCGCTTCAAGCTTGGGGACGCCGTGGGTCGGCTGGTCACCGGGATCAGCCCGGGCAGGCGCGTCGAGGACATCCCGAATCTTCGGATCAGTTATGGGGAGAGCCTGGGCGATTTGCTCGATAACCCACTTCGTACGCTCGATACCTACGCGATCGACCCAAACTACTTTTATTCGGTGCGCCAGGGGACTGACCGGCCGGACTACATGGACACGCGCGTCTTTGCCGGCATCGCGCAACGCTGGATCGGTACGCCGACCTATCTCAGTGAGACACCAACTTCGAGTGAACAGAGGATGTTGGGCAAACAGAAAGCGGCCGGCGTGCCGGCGCCAAGTGTGATCGCCTACGATGCGGCACACGCCGAGGAACGCATGCGCGACTACTGGGTCACCATGCATATAGGCCTGGATGGCAAGCCAATGCGCGGAGTACCGGCGTCCGAGGAGATGATCATCGGCGAGCGGACCCTGACCATCAACGCAGTACGCCGGCTGGTGTTCGATCGGGTGGCCTTTGCGGCCTCGTGCAAGAGCGTGCTGCTCAATCCGAACGGCAAGCTGCCCACGGTGACGGTGGCAGCCGGCACGGAAACCGTGGGTTTCTATACGCTCCGCGAAGCGCTGGCCTACCTGCAAGCCAATCCGAAGCGCCTGGTATGGGTCTGGAACATGGATGCCCCCAACTATCCGCTGGGGGCGCAGACCAACGAGAACTCGGCCTTCCTGATCCTGGGGCATCCCAGTGCGGACTGGGGCTACGCGCCGCTGGCGGCCATCTATGCGCCGCAGCAGCGCGAGGGCGGCATCCACGCCAACGCGGGCAATCCCGGCGGGGCATGGAATGACCTGCTCAAGGCAGCGGCCGCGCAGGCGCCGCAGGCCAGCCCGGTGCAGCGGGTCTATCACGACGTGCATCCCAAGTCGCCGCAGATCGTGGCGCAGACCCGGGCCTTGCGCGAGGCGCTGCACCGTCAGTGGCCGGATCTGGACCAGGCCGATGCGGTGCACAGCGTGTCAGAGCAGATGGTGGGGCCAGCCGGCGCGGCCAGCTTCGCCGTCAACGCGGCGTTTGCGGCGGCCTACGCCAACCAGAGCGGCAAGAGCGCGGTGGTGACGAGTCTGGCCAACCCGGACGATGCGTGGGCGGTGCTGATTGCGCCGCCACCGGGCTGGCAGCCGCCGGTGAAGACATGGGACCGCGCGCGTGGCGAGGGCCGTGCGTACTGGCCGTGGTTTGGCAAACGAGCAGGGTGAGAAACGGGATGCAGGGACGGTAGCCCAGGCTGCCGTGTAGAAACCAGATAGACAGGAGTCTTTCATGTCCGCAGACATCATTACAGTAGGCGACATCACCACCCATGGCGGCGTGGTGATCAGTGGTTCGCCGACCAGCAGGATCAAAGGCAAAGCGATTGCCCGCCTGGGCGATCTGGTGCGATGTCCGCAGAGCTACCCCGACGGGCGCCCGCACGGCATCAACCGGATTGTGCAGGTGGCCGGGCGTTACAAGGTGGGCGGCATACCCGGCGCCTGCGCGGGCGACCTGACCGAATGCGGCTGCGCGCTGATCGGCAGTCATGAGGCGCGGGCATGAAGGCATTCATGAAGCCATGGCGCATGGCCCCGGCGGGCGCCGGATGGGTTCGCTGGCAGTCGGCAGCCGGCGTTGTGCTGCTGTCGCTTGCTGCCTGCTCTACCACGCCCGCCCAGCGCGAGCAGATGAAGCTGGATCTGGCGGTGACCGCCAAAGACACCGTCAACCCCGATGACAAGGGCAGGCCGTCTCCGGTCCTGGTTCGCGTCTATGAACTCAAGACCGACGGCGCCTTTGAGAATGCTGACTACTTCTCGCTGGAGACGGCAGACAAAGCGCTTCTGACGCAGGATCTGCTGGCGCGGGACGAGTTCATCCTCCGTCCCGGCGAGTCACGGGACATCGAGCGCAAGCTCAACCCGGATACGCAGGCCCTCGGCATTCTGGTTGGCTACAGGGAGCTTGGCAAAGCTACCTGGAGAGCGGTCCACAAATTGCCACCGGCGCCGGAAGCGGCGTGGTATCGAACGGCAATTCCCGCGCGCAAGGTCAAACTGCAAGTCTCGTTGGACCAGCAGACCATCACCATTTCCAAACCTGATTGAATTCATGAGCTGGTATAACAAGGTCATCTGGAGCGAAGGACTTTTCCTGCGCCCACAACTCTTCCAGCAGCAGGAGCGCTATCTGGAGCACTACGCACACAAGCGCAGTGCTGCCCTTAGCCCGTTCTTCTGGGGGTTCCATCAATTCGCCATTGATACCGAGGCGCTGGCGCTGGGTAAGCTGGTGGTTTCAGGGGTTGCCGGCATCTTCCAGGACGGAACACCGTTCGAGGCGCCTGGGCATGCAGCGTTGCCGGCGCCACTGGCGCTGCAGCATGAACACCTGGATCAGATCATCTATCTGGCGGTACCGATTCGGACGCCAAACGCCGAAGAGACGAATTTCGAGGATGGCGCGGATTCCCTGGCACGGTATCGAGCCTTCGAGAAAGAACTGCTGGACGCAAACTCCATTGCGCAGGGGCCGAAGCTGGTGCAACTGGCGAACCTGCGTCTGCGGTTGCTCCCCGGGAAGGAACTTTCAGAGTCCTGGCTTGGACTGCCACTGGCCAAGGTGACCGAGATCCGGGCAGACGGCAGTGCCCGGCTGGATGCCGGCTTGATTCCACCGGTCAACGTCTATACGGCCAGCACGCTACTGAATACCTGGCTTACCGAGATCCACGGCCTGCTGCACTTGCGGGCCGATTCCCTGGCGCAGCGCTTGTCCGCAGCCACCATGCGCGGCGGCGATGCAGCGGAGATATCCGAATATCTGATCCTCCAGCTTCTGAACCGGTACGAGCCGATACTGACCCATCTGCTTGCCGCGAAAGCGGCATCGCCGGAGCTTCTCTATGTACACCTGGCGGCGCTATCGGGAGAGTTGTCGACTTTCGTGCGTACCGATACGCGGCGGCCTTTGCGGCTCGATGCCTACCGTCATGATGCCCCCCACCTTTGCTTGAAGCCATTGATCGAAGATCTGCGCTTCCTGCTCAATGTGGTCCTGGAGCGGGCGGCCCAGCGCATTGACCTTGCGCCGCGGCCAAACGGGATCCGGCTGGCCGTGATTGACCCGAACGACTTCAAACGCTTTGGCACCTTCGTGCTCGCCGTGACCGCTCAAGTTCCGGCGGACGTGCTGCAACAGCAGTTTCCGGCGCAGACGAAGGTCGGCCCTTCCGATCGCCTCGCGGGCCTGATTCACTCTCACTTGCCCGGCCTGCCGTTGCAAGTGCTGCCCGTGCCGCCACGGCAGATTCCGTTCAATGCCGGCCACATCTATTTCGAGCTCTCGCAGCAACATCCGCTGTGGGAGCAGATTGAGCGCTATGGTGGCCTGGCGATGCATGTGGCTGGGAATTTCCCTGGGCTGCGCATGGAGTTGTGGGGGGTGCGACAATGAAGAACCAGCCGACGTTCTCCGCAGATAGTCCGGTCGGTGATCTGGCCGGGCAAGCGCCTTCGGGGACGAATCAAGCGGAACCGCATGCCGCGCAGCAGGAGCCAGCGCCGCGCACTTTCCATAAGCCGGTCGAGCAACGGGTCGAAGACATCTTGCGCGCAGCCAACCCGCTGCTGGCTGCGGCGAGGCCGCTGCTGCGCGCGTTGGCGGACCTGCCGGCATCGCTGCGGCAAGACCAGATGGTGACCCTGAAATCGCTTCTGGTGCGGGAAGCACAGGATTTCCAGGCGATCTGCGAGCGCGCCAATATCCGGCGAGAGCACATCCTCGCGGCGCGCTACAGCTTGTGCACGGCGCTGGACGAAGCGGCCAATGGCATGCCGTGGGGCCAGCATGCGTGGGCTGACAACAGTCTGCTGATCCAGTTGCACGGCGAGAACGGCGGTGGCGAAAAGGTGTTCCAGGTGTTGGGCCGCCTGGTGGACTCCCCGACGGAGCATCTGGACGTGATCGAGGTGATTTATCACGTGCTGTCACTCGGGTTCCAAGGCCGCTATGCCGGCCACACTGATGGCCATCGTCATCTCGATACGATCAGGCAAAAGCTCCTGCACCTGATCAGTGGCGCGCGCGCGAGCGTGCCGCGCGACCTTTCGCCGCATTGGCGCGGCGCGGATGCCGGCCGGCTGAGCCTGTTGCGCACGGTACCGGTTTGGGTCACGGTTTCGGTCCTGGCCCTTGCGGTCTTTGGCCTGTTTGCCTGGTACAAATACCAGCTGCTGTTCCGCACACATGATCTCGAGCAACAGATCCTTGCCATTGGGAAGATCACACCGCCGGAGCCGCCCAAGGCGCTGCGCCTGGCAGAGTTGCTCAAGGACGAGATTGCGCGTGGGGTCGTCAGCGTGCAGGAGGATGCGACGCGTAGTGCCGTGACCTTCCGCGGCGACGACATGTTCGGCGGCGGGCGGGCCGAGGTAAGCGGCAAGATCTTGCCGCTGCTGGACAAGGTCGCAGGGGAGATCAACAAGGTCTCCGGCAAGGTGACCGTCATCGGCCACAGCGACAACGCTCCCATCAAGACGGCCAGGTTCCCCTCGAATCAGGCGTTGTCCGAGGAGCGTGCCGCGACCGTGACGGAGTACCTGGCCAGCAAGGGCGTGGCCAAGGGGCGCCTCGAAGCCATTGGCAAGGGCGATACCGAGCCACTTATCGACAACAAGACGCCGGCAGCCCGAGCGAAGAATCGCCGGGTTGAGATCGTCGTTACGCAGTGACCGGGGTCAAGGCATGGAATTTCTGAAACGTATTGGGGGCGCGCTCGTCTCCCGGCAGACGCTAGCACTTGTCGCCGTGCTTCTGGTGGCGGCAGCCATCTGGTTTATCGGACCGCTGCTTGGATTCAATGGCATGCATCCGCTGGCAGGCCTCGGCGCGCGCGCTACGGCCATCGTGCTGTTGCTGGCGCTGGCGCTTTTCTGGCTGCTTGGCTGGCCGGTGTCCACGATCGGGGTCGCCGCGCTGTGCCTGCTGATCTGGCACGCGGGGCCGTTACTTGCCGTCGGGGCCAGCCATCCGCTGGCGCCGAGTTCGGTTCGTATCCTGCTGATCTCGGCCATTGTCCTCGTGTTCGTTGCGTACCTGCTGTACCTGCTTTGGCAGCGTGCACGTACGGATGAGACCTTCGTCGCGAGCCTGCTGAACTTTGGCGGGAAGCGCCAGGAGGTGGTCGCCAAGGATGAAGTTGCCGTGCTCAACACCGCCATCCAGACTGCGCTGCGCCAGCTCAAGGGCATGCGCACCGGCAGCCGGATCGGCCGATTGTTCGAGGGACGGCGCTACCTCTACGAACTGCCCTGGTACATGATGGTCGGCGTGCCAGGGGCTGGCAAGACGACAGCCTTGTTGAACGCCGGGCTGCAATTCCCGATTGCCGAGCAAATGAGCGCGGCGGCTCGCGCACGGCAGGGCACGGAGCAGACGAATTGGTGGTTCACCAACGAGGCGGTCCTGATCGACACGGCAGGCCGCTATACGGCGCAGGAATCGGGTTCGGCGATCGAGCTGGCCGAATGGAAGGGCTTTCTTGGCCTGCTGCGAAAACACCGTGCCCGCGCCCCGATCAATGGTGCGCTGGTGACGATCAGCGTGGCGGACCTGCTGCGGCATTCCGCCGAGGAGCGGGTTGCCGAAGCGGCCAGGATTCGGGCGCGCCTGGCCGAACTGCGTGAGGAACTGGGCATCCAGTTCCCCATCTATGTGCTGGTGACCAAGCTCGATCAGCTTGCCGGCTTTACCGAGTACTTCCAGTACCTGACCAGCGAAGGGCGGGCCCAGCCTTGGGGCTTCACCTTGCCGGTCGCGGGCAGGCGGCGGCGGGGACAGCCGGCAGTGAATGCCGCTGCGCAGTGCCGCGAGGAGATGCGGTCGCTGGTGATGCGGCTGGAGGCAGGGCTGGACGGTCGACTGTATGAGGAGTTTGACCTGAGCCGGCGCAAGGCGCTCTACGCCTTGGAGGACGAACTCGAGAGCCTGACAGAACCGCTCGTCGCGATGCTGGAACAGATCTTTCTGGATTCCCGCTACGACGATACCGAGCGAAACTCCATGCTGCGCGGTGTGTACTTCACCAGTGCAACGCAGACCGCGCAGTCGGTTGTCGCTGATGCCAGCACACTGATCCGGCAGGTACTTCGCACGACGAAGCCAGGCGCGCAAGCAATGGAGGACGCCGGCGCGAAGGCCACCGGCAACCGCAGCTACTTCCTGCAGGATGTTTTCAATCGCATCATTGTGCCCGAGGCGCACTTGGTGAAGCCGAACCTGCGCTGGGAATTCCGCTTCCGCCTGCTGCGGCTGCTCGGCCACGCGCTGGCACTGGTGATCTTCCTTTGGCTTGCCGGTGCGCTCTATAACAGCTTCGGCCACAACCATAACTATCTGGACGTGGTGCAGGAGAAAGCCAAGGGGCTGGCCGCGACGGTGACGGCGTTCTACAAGAAGCCGCAGCCGGATACGATGCCCGAGGTGCTGGCTGCGGCCCGCGACCTGCCCGCCTACGCCAGCCTGAATCTGGCCGATCCGTCTGTCGACTGGCGGTATGGCCTCTACAGCGTGCCGCCGGTGCTGGGCGCTGCGACCCAGACCCATACGAGATTGCAGGACAACCTGCTGGTGCCATACCTGGTACGCCGGGTCGAAGCCGTGCTGTCCACCGCTGTCGATCAGCGCGATGCCAAGCAGACCTACGACACCCTGCGGGTTTACCTGATGCTGCACGACAGGGACAAGTTCAACGCGTCCAACGTGCGCAGCTGGCTGCAAAGCGACTGGGCAACCGGCAACGGGGCGGAGGCCTTCGGTGGTCGGGTGGCTGTGCTCGCGCATTTGGACAGCCTGCTGGATGGCAGTCGTCCCGTGTTGTCGCCATACGCAAAGAACGAGGCGCTGATCCGCTCGGCGCGGGATTTCCTGGATGGAAATACTTCCGTCGAACGCCTCTACGACCGCGCCAAGGCGGCCATGATGGAGGAGGCGCCACAGGATTTCACGCTGGTGCGCGCGGTCGGGCCGCAGGCTGGCACGGTCTTCACCCGAGCCAGTGGTGAGCCGCTGGAGCGGGGCATCCCTGGGCTCTTCACCTACGCCGGTTACCACGACCTGTTCAATGCGCGCCTGCCGGAATTCGTCGGCAAGGCACAGGCGGTTGATACCTGGGTCATGGGAAGGGGCACGGGGCTCGGCGCTCAAAAAAAAACGCTTGAGAGCGCCGCGGGCAAGCTGACAGGCAACGATCCCCTGACACGCGAGATTCGACGCCTGTACCTGAGCGAGTATGCGCGGCACTGGGAGGAATTCCTGGGCGATATCCGGACGGTGACCGGCAACAACCTGGCCTTTGACCTGGAGATCCTGCGCAATTTCGCCGCGCCGGACTCCCCGCTGGCCCGGCTGGGCCGGGCAGCGGTGCAGGAAACCACGCTGAGCCGTCCGGTGGATCCCGAGGATAAGTCCCTGGCGGAGAAGGCGCTGTCCGCGCTGGACAAGAAATCCGACAAGGTCAACGCGCTGACCGCCCGCGCCGAGGCTCGCCAGGAGCGCGAGGTGGTCGACAGCCGCTTCGCCGCGCTGCGCGAAGTGGTGACTGGCCAGGCCGATGCCGCCAACCCGGGGGCGCAGGCTGCCGCCGGGAAGCCGCAGCTGGATACGATAGCCGGCATGGTTAACGCCTACTACACCAGTCTGGTAGTGGCCAACAATGCGCTGAACACCCGGAACCTGCCGCCCCCGTCAGAGGCTGGGCCGCAATTGCGCATGGAGGCGGCCAAGCTGCCGGCGCCCTTCAAGTCGGTGTTGGCCGATCTGGTCGTGCAGGGCACCCGGGATGTCAACAAGGGCGTTGGCGACATCCTGATTGCCCAGATGGACGCTGTGATCGGCGAAAGTTGCCGCAGTGCCGTCGACGGCAAGTATCCGTTCACGCCGACGTCGATGCAGGACGTGGATCCGGAGGATCTTGCACGCGTCTTTGCTACCGGCGGTGTGCTGGACGACTTCTTCCAGAAGGTACTGGCTCCACACGTGGATACCACCATCTCGCCGTGGCGCTACAAGTTGACCGCGCCCGATGTGCCACCGGTGGCCGGCCCGAGCCTGGTGCCGTTCCAGCGCGCCAAGGAGATCCGGGAGGTGTTCTTCCGTGATCCGGGCGCAAAGAAGATGGCCTGGAAGGTCGACCTGAAGGTCATAGAGCTCGATCCCGAAATCGTCGAGCTGAACATGGATTTCGATGGGCAGAGCCAGCGCTACGTGCACGGCCCGGTGATCCCGCTCAAGGTGACCTGGCCAGGCCCGCGCGGCGGGCAGGGTGCCGAAATCACCGCCAGCCCGCGCATCCGCCCCGACACCTCGACGTTGACCGCCAACGGCCCGTGGGCCCTGATGCGCGTGATTGCCAAGGGTAAGCTGGCCGGCTCGGCGACAGCCAGCCACTTCGTGGCCGAGTATGACTTTGACGGCCGCAAGGCGAAGCTCGACATCAACACCGGCAGTCTCGCGAATCCATGGACCACCGCCCTGCTGCAGGGCTTCCAGTGTCCGGGGAGGTCGGGGTGATTACGGCACCGTCGATTTTCGGCAAGCTGCCAGCGCAAGGGGACTTTGTTCGCCACAATGCGCCCCTGGCCCAGGTGGCGATGTGGCGGAACTGGTTCGACCCCGGGCAGGCCGAAGCTCCGGTCCGGGCGCCAGCGCTTTCCATTGTCGGCCAGGCGCCGCATTGGTTGCATCTGACGCCACCCAGCCTCGCGGGCCAAGCCCGATTGCGCGCGGCTGAACCGTGTCATTTCATCCTGCGCACGCGCGGCCTGAAGTTCCCCAGCGAGGGCAGCTACCTGATTGGTGTCATGGCCGCGTCCCGAGACCGGGTGGGGCGCCGCTACCCGCTGGTGGTCTGGCAGAGCGTCAGCGCTCAATGGGCCGAGCAGCTGCTCGGCGCACCGGCGCACTGGCTCACCGATCTGGTGCAGTTGGTGCATAACCACACCCGCCTGCCGGACCGAACGGGCCTGGCCGCGGCAGTCGATGCCCTGTGGGCCAACCATCGACCCGGCTGGCGGGGTCGCATCCAGGTGTCGTTCAAGCGCCTGGCCGGCGCACGGAATCAGGCCGCCTCGGGGAATTTGCTCAGCGACAGCTTCACTGGGCCCGAAGCCATCCGTGACGACTGGCCGCCGCACCTGTTGCGCAGTGGCAGCCTTGGCAGCGTCTGGCAGGCCGGTACTGGCTGCGCCATGGAAATCGACGGCGTCCCGGCCATGCGCCACATTGTGGCCGGGCTTTGATTTCATTCCTCGACCACGCGCGGCCACGCTCTATAAATTGCTGCTTGCGGGCAACTGCCTGTCGGAGTGCACACATCAGCAGCGGTATGGAACGGCCCGCAGCAGCGGCACCTTGTTGATCTTGCTTATCCTGCTGGCGGCCAGTTCGGGCCCGCTTGCGCAAACAGATCCATGCCCTGCACCAGGCGCTTCGCCAGCCGTGGCTGCCGAAACTGATCCAGCCACCATTCGAGCGCGCGGCCCTCATGGTCGCCCCGCCACGCCACATACAGCGTGTTGGGCTCGCGCGGATCGGCCGTGCGCTTTTCCACCAGCTCCCCACGCTTGAGCAGCGAAGCCACGCGGTGCCGCGGCAGCCAGCCGACGCCCAGCCCCTCGCGCTGCGCCAGGATCTTCGCGCGCATGCTCGGCACGGCCAGCGAGGCTTGCCCGCCCACCAGGCCGTAGGCCCGCCCTGCGGTACCGCGCGATGAATCGGCCACAGCCACGCCCCGGTGCGCCGAGATGCGCTGGCGCGTGAGCGGCTCGGCTACGCTGGCAAGCGGGTGGCGCGGCGCCACGGCAAAGACCCATTCGACCACGCCGAGCTCGAACCAGCGCAGGCCGGGGATGGCGGGTGGCTCATTGGTCGCGCCGACGATCACATCGGCGCGGCCGTCGCGCAGCGCTTCCCAGGTGCCGCTGAGGACTTCGTGGGTCAGGCGCAGCGCCACGCCGGATTTGAGCGCATCGAAGCTGCGGATCACCGGCATCAGCAATTCGAACTCGAGCACTTCATCCGTGACGATCCATAGACGATCTTCCCAGCCGCTCGCCACCTGCCGCACGCGCTGGGTCATGCGCGATACGTCCTGCATCAGGCGCGCGGCCTCTTCGGCCAGCAGGTGGCCGGCAGGGGTGAGTTGCAGGCGGTAGCGGCGGCGGTCGAACAGCAGGGCGTCAAAGCGGCCCTCCAGTTGCCGGGCGGCGTGGGAGACGGTCGATGGCGCCTTGCCCAGGCGCGCCGCGGCGCGCGAGAGGCTGCCGCTGTCCCGGATGGCTTCCAGCAAGGCCAGTTCGTCTTCTGACAACATGTTCAACTCCGTCGAACGAGTTCATCGGGAAAATCGTACGGCAAAACACATGTGCCGGCGCAATATTCGTCGCAATGCTTCACCCGATTCCCGAAACCCCTTTGTTTGCAAGCGCCGTCGGCCAGGAGAGTACGTCCAGCCATGGCACAGTCACCGGAGAAAAGTCATGGCTCTCATTCATCGCATCGCAAGCTACGCCGGCGCCGCATTGCTGGTGTTCGGCGCGCTCGCTGCGCCACGCGCCGAAGCCGCTGCCGCCGCCGTCGTCTCTCATACGATCAAGGCGAACGGCGTTGCCTTGCACTACCTGCAATCCGGGCGCGGTAGTGGCACGCCGGTCGTGCTACTGCACGGCTACGCGGAATCCAGCCATATGTGGCTGCCGCTGATGGCGAAGCTTGGTGACAAGCGTACCGTGATCGCGCCGGACCTGCGCGGCGCGGGCGACTCGGCGATGACCGAGTCGGGCTACGAGAAGAAGAACATGGCGCAGGACATTCACGCCATGGTCCAGGCTCTCGGCTATCGCAAGATCAACATTGTTGGCCACGATATCGGCCTGATGGTGGCTTACGCTTACGCCGCGCAATACCCGGACGAAGTGGAAAGCGTGACGCTGATGGACGCGTTCCTGCCCGGCGTGGGCGACTGGCAAAAGGTCTGGCTGCTGCGCGACAAGTGGCACTTCAACTTCTACGGCGACACGCCGGAGAAGCTGGTGAAGGGCCGCGAGCGTACCTACTTTGAACACTTCTGGAACGATTTCGCCGCTGACCCGAAGCACTCGGTGTCGGAGGCAAATCGCCGGATTTATGCTGCCAACTACGCCAAGCCGGGCCGGATGCGCGCGGGATTCGAGTTCTTCCGTGCGTTCCCGCAGGATGCCGAAGACTTCGCGGCGCTGGCAAAGCACCCGCTGCCGATGCCCATGCTGGTGCTGGCGGGCGAGAAGGCTTCGGGTAGTTTCCTGATCGACCAGGCGCGTCTCGTCGCCACCCATGTGCAAGGCGTGATCGTCAAGGGCTCGGGGCACTGGCTGATGGAAGAAGCGCCAGGGCAGACCATTTCAGCTATCGTGCAGTTCATCGACGCGCCGTCGCAACCCGTTAGCGCCGACTAAAGACGCCTACCTCACCGCATCAAAAAAAAGGAGTATCGACATGGGACTGCTCGTCAACGGCAAATGGCAAGACCGCTGGTACGACACGGCATCCACCGGCGGCCGCTTTGTTCGCAAGGACGCTGCCTTTCGCAACTGGGTGACGCCCGATGGCGCCGCCGGCCGGAGCGGCGCCGGTGGCTTCAAGGCCGAGGCCGGGCGCTATCACCTGTACGTGAGCCTGGCCTGCCCGTGGGCGCACCGCACGCTGATCATGCGCACGCTCAAGGGGCTGGAAGAGATGATCAGCGTATCCACGGTGCACTGGCTGATGCTCGGCGAGGGATGGACGTTCGCCGAGGGCGCGGGCGTGGTGCCGGACACGGTCAACGGTGCGCGGCTCTTGCACCAGGTCTACACCGGCGCCGATCCCGACTACACCGGGCGCGTCACCGTGCCCGTGCTGTGGGACAAGCAGCGGGCAACCATCGTCAATAACGAGTCGTCAGAGATCATCCGCATGTTCAACACCGCCTTCGATGGTATTGGCGCCAAGGCGGGCGACTACTATCCGGCGGTGCTGCGCGCGGAAATCGACGAAGTCAACGCACGGGTATACGACACGCTCAACAATGGCGTCTACAAGTCCGGCTTTGCCACCACGCAAGATGCATATGAAGAGGCGGTGACTCCGTTGTTCGATACGCTCGACTGGCTCGAGGCGCGGCTCGCCACGCGCCGCTTCCTGCTGGGCGACCGGCTTACCGAGGCCGACATCCGCCTGTTCACAACGCTGGTACGCTTTGACGCGGTTTATGTGGGGCACTTCAAGTGCAACCTGCGGCGCATCGCCGACTATCCGAACCTGTCTGGCTTCACGCGCGACATCTACCAGTTGCCGGGGATTGCGGCGACGGTCAATATCGACCATATCAAGCGGCACTACTATGAAAGCCACCGCTCCATCAATCCGAGTGGCGTGGTGCCGGCGGGGCCGGTGCTGGACTTTGCCGCGCCGCCGGAGCGCGCGCGGCTGGCGGCGTAAGGCCGTTGTCCGTTTCTTTTTCGTTAGCCGAGACCACGCCCATGACGTTTCATCGCCAATTCCTGCTTGCCTTGCTCACATTGGCAGCCGTTGCCACCGCCCCCGTCGCGCTGGCTGCCGCCGACGATGGGCCCGCATATGGCCCCGAGCTGGAAGGCTTCGACTATCCGGCGCCGGTGCAGCAGTTCGCGTTCACCTCGCAAGGCGAGGCGATGCAGATGGCTTACATGGACATCAAGCCAGAGCGCGCCAACGGCCGCACCGCGGTCTTGCTGCATGGAAAGAACTTCTGCGCGGCGACCTGGGGGGACACGATCAAGGTACTCAGCACGGCCGGGTATCGCGTCATTGCGCCGGACCAGATCGGCTTCTGCAAATCCAGCAAGCCGGCGCACTATCAGTTCAGTTTCCAGCAACTGGCGCGCAACACCCACGCCTTGCTGGAATCCATCGGGATCCAGCAGGCGACGGTGATCGGGCATTCCACGGGCGGCATGCTGGCGATGCGCTATGCGCTGATGTATCCGCAACAGACGGAGCAACTGGCGCTCGTCAACCCGATCGGCCTGGAAGACTGGAAGGCGTTGGGCGTGCCATCCTTGTCGGTGGATCAATGGTATGCCCGTGAGCTCGCCACCAACGCTGACAAGATCCGCAGCTACGAAAAAGCTACCTACTATGTGGGCACGTGGCGCCCCGAGTACGAGCCCTGGGTGCAGATGCTGGCGGGCATGAACCGCGGCCCGGGTAAGCAGCAGGTGGCCTGGAACTCCGCGCTGATCTACGACATGATCTTCACGCAGCCGGTCGTGTACGAGTTGGGCGCGCTGAAGACGCCAACCTTGCTGCTGATCGGCGACAAGGACACTACGGCCATCGCCAAGGATGCAGCACCGCCGGAAGTCCGCGCGAAGGTCGGCAACTATCCGGTGCTGGCGCTGCGCACCTTGAAGGCGCTGCCGAATGCCAGGCTGGTGGAGTTTCCGGCGCTGGGCCACGCGCCGCAGATGCAGGATCCAATGGCGTTCCACAAGGCGCTGCTGGATGGCCTGGCGGCGTTGCCGGCAAGCCGGTAGCGTGAATGCCGAAGGCGTGCGGGGGGACGGCGGCTGAGGGAATGAATCCTGCATGGGGGGCAGGGCAGGGCCGCTTTGCCCGTGGCTGTCACGCGCAGGCGGTTGCCGCCGCCAGATCAGATCCCTGGCCTGTCGTTACCGAACAAGAACACGCCATCTTGCACTTTCTCCGACCCATGCAGGCCGCGTTTTGTAAAAAATGCAGTGCTATCGCCGCCGTTCTCAGTCGATCCGCCGCACACGAAAAGCGCGCGCCCGGGAGACACGTTTGCCTTCGTCATGTCGTGTTCGCTGCGGTGACGCTCGGCGTGCCGGCAGGCCATGCCTTTGCCGAGCAGACGGAGGCGGCATCTGCGGTCGAAGTGGCGCAGTGCGGTGATCTGCTCACCATCGTGCGCGATAGCCTGGTCAAGGAGGTGGAAGTGCCTTGTGCTCACCCTTCGCCAGCGACATGCAACGAACGCAAGCGTCCGCTGCTGGCCATCACCGCCTATATCCGCGAGCGCAGCGCCAACCGAGGCGACGATTGCGACACGCTGCTGGAAGTGAATCGCCGCCTGCGTGCCTTGCCGCCAAAGCGCTGAGAGGCCGCGCCGGGGTGCTACCATGCGCGCAGCTTGCTAGCCCGGGCATCAGGCCCGGGGGCAGAGTTCGACTTTTGCAGGGGAATCTGGATGGATCCGACAGTAGTGATCAGCACCTTCGAGCGCATCGCCAACGACGACACGGTGGAGCTATCGGTGGACGATGCCGTGGCCGGCCTGGCCGCGCTGCTTGCCAGCGAGCCGTTTTCCGACGCGGCGCGTGCGCTGCTGGAGACGGTGGGCGCCACGCTCTATCGCGTGGGCCTGGATGGCTACGAAGGCTGAAGGGAAAGTGGGCGGCGCGCGCGCCGCTGCAGGCATTTCAGTAGACAGGCGCCTCGCCTTCGGGGCGGTGCTTGAAGCGGCGATGCACCCAGTAGTATTGCTCCGGCATGGCGCGGACCTGCTGCTCCAGGAACGCGTTCATGCGCAGCGCGTCGACCTTCTCGTCGCCGGAGGGGTAGCCCGCCAGCGCATCGAATATCTTCAGCTTGTAGCCGCGGTAGCCAGGCAGGACAGAGGTCGTGAAGGGCACGACGCGCGCGCCGCTGAGCGCGGCGAGGCGCGACACCGAGGTGAGCGTGCAAGCGGGGACGTTGAAAAACGGCACGAATACCGAATCGCGCAAGCCAAAATCCATGTCTGCCGCGAGCATCAGCGGCGTGCCCGACTTGAGCGCGCGCAAGGCCTGGCGCACGCTGCCATTGCGCGGGATCATCTCCGTGCCGAACCTGCCGCGCTGCTGCTTGGCGAGTTGTTCCAGCAACGGGTTCGACATCTTCGAGTAGAGTGAGGCCACCGGATGCTTGATCGAGTAGAACATGCAGCCGGCCTCGATCGCCACGAAATGGAATCCCAGGAAGATGGTCGGGCCGGCCTCGGTGTTGCCGAGCTCGATGGCGGACTCCAGCTCGACCAGGTCATTCAGCTTGCCGGCACAGCCATACCATTGCACCCCGCGTTCCAGGTAGCTTCGAATCACGTGGCTGAAATGCGCCTGTCCCAGGGCATGTCGATGCGCTTCGCTCTGGTCGGGAAAGCAAAGCCGCAGGTTGGTCTGCACCACGCTGCGGCGCCGGCTTGGAATGCGATAGAGCAGGGCGCCCAGGCCCATGCCGACGCGGGCGCACACGCTATAAGGCAAGGCGGCGAGCAAACGCAGCAGGCTGACGGTGAAAAATAGTCCGATACGCTGGATCATCCTGTTCCTGAAGGGTTGCCGCGAGGCGTGACGCGCGCCGCCGCGGCCAGGTGGCGCGGGCGTGCAGCGCTGTCTCGCGTGAAAGACGCGGCAGTGGTGGTGATTGCCAGCTAATGGGCTTGCGGGGCTTGTTGGGCCCGTCTTGGTGGTGTGGTGCTACGGCGCCGCGTCGATGCAGGCGCGTGCCTGGATCATTGAAGGTCCGGGACCGGCGCCTGCTGCGGCGCTAGCTGCCAGCCCTGCGCATCGACGTTCTTGCCGTCGCGGTAGATCCAGCCGGTGCCGCAGGCCTGGCACACAAAGGTACTGACTGTCATTGCAGGGCGGCGTGGCACCTTGATGCGCTGCGTGTCGGTGATCCTGAGCAACGCATGGCCTGGCGAGCCACCACGGTTGGTGTCGATGGCGAGGCAGGCTGGGCAAGGCGACATGCGGAATCCGACGGCGGAAGGTGGGTGACTGTAGCACGTTCATGCTGCTATAAACCGCCGCCGCGAGCTTGTATCTGTTCGCGCACGTGGGCGCGCGCGATGCGTGGCGCGAGGTGTGGAAAAGACCGTGCCCGCAACCAATGAGGCACTTTTTTCTTCAGTAAGTTGACATGCCTATCCCAGCCCTGTATAAACGTTGGTGCAGGATCTTTCAAGCGGTTACTCAGATGTTATGGATCGTCCCCTCCAAGCGGCGATTCGTTTGCTCCATGTTCCTTCCTTGATCGTCATGCCTGGTGAGCATCAGGCTCATCCAGAACTTTTAAGGTTTAAAGGATATCCAGCATGGAAACCGGTACCGTCAAGTGGTTCAACGACTCCAAGGGCTTCGGCTTCATCACCCCTGACGCAGGCGGCAACGACCTGTTCGCGCATTTCTCGGAAATTCAAGGCGGCGGTTTCAAGTCGCTGCAAGAAGGCCAGAAAGTGCGTTATGTCGCAGGCGTTGGCCAAAAGGGCCCCGCAGCGACCAAGATCGAGCCGATCTAATCGAGCCGATTCGAATCGCCTAGAAAAAAGCCCCGCTTAGCGGGGCTTTTTTTTACCGACCGGGAATCATCGAGGTGCGCAAGCGCATAAAACATCATGCCTATGGTCGAATCCATCCTTCTAGCCGCCGTCCGGGTCTCGTCCTTCGAAGGCCAGCAGCCGCTGACCAATGCGAGCGGATTCTTCTTCGAGCGCGATGGCCGGCTCTTCGTGGTGACCAGCCGCCATGTGGTGTTCGACGAGCCAAGCAAGCACCACCCGGACCGTATCGAGATCGAACTGCACAGCCAGCCGGAAAACATGGCCGACTCGATCGGCTTTTCGATTCCGCTGTACCGTGACGGGCTTGCGGTCTGGCGCGAAGGCGAGGACGGCGGTGGTCCGGTCGATGTCGCCGTGGTGGAGATCGAGCGCAAGGCGTTGCCGCCCAAGCTGCTTTACCGGGCCTTCACGCCGGAACATCTGGCGCAGCCTTCCGACCGCGTCGAGGTGGGCGACTCCCTGTTGATCGTTGGGTTTCCCCTGGGTTTTCATGACGCGCTCCATCATCTGCCGGTTGCGCGCCAGGCCGTGGTCGCGTCCGCGTACGGATTGCGTTTCCAGGGCCAGGGGTTTTTCCTGACCGATGCCAGGACTCACCGCGGCACCAGCGGCGCGCTCGTAGTCTCGCGCATGCGCGATGGCCGGGGCGACAAGCTGGACCTGCCGTGGATGCTGCTCGGCATCCACTCGGCTCGCTTCGACGTCGGCTCGCGCGACCTGGCGGAGGACGAAGTGCTTGGGCTGAACTCTGCCTGGTATGCGGACATGCTGCTGACCCTGACCGAGCCCGTGGCGGCAAAGCCCGCGCGGACCGCGCCTGGCGCCGCCGCTACTCCCGCTGCTGCTACGCCCCCCGTTGCTGCTGCAGCGGCTATTGGCAATGCGGCAGCCATGCCGTCGGTTGCCCCGGCGGCTGCTCCCGCGCCAGTCCCGCCCGCTCGGCCAAAATAAAGGTCATGGAGCGGCTCCTAATAGGAGTAGAAGGAGTAGAGTGGGACTCAGTGGAACTGTGGAGTGCATCATGGACGTCAATCCGATTGCCAGCTACAAAGGGTTCGACTTATACCCTCTCGTGTACAAGCACGCCGTGGTGCGCACCTGGCCGGAACGCAGGCCGGACCGGACCTTCGATGCCGCCGTCGTGATCTGCCGCGAAGGTGGCGAGCCCGAGGGAACGCAGGCCCGTACGTTCCGCCTCGACACAGTGCCGTGGGACAACGTCGGCGCTGCGCGCCGTGGTGTCGTTCGTTACGCCGAGGACATCATCAACGGCGCGATTCCCGGGCAATCCGTCGTCTCGCTCTGACGCCTAGAGCGAGATGCGGCAATGTCCGTCGTTGCACGAGGATGACGCAGGCGCGCCTGTCATGTCCTCGCCTGTCCATGGCTTGGCCGAGCAGCCAGCCACCGCTGCGTCGTCGCCAGTTGACGAGATCCCCGGGATGTCCTGCTTGTCCATCGGACCGACGGCGCGCCGATCGTTCGTCGGTGCATCGTCATGCTAGATCTCGTTGCCTTCGTGAAGCCCGTCCTTGACGAGATCACCGGGCAAGACGTCAGGATCTGGCCGGCGGGGCAACGCGTGGTGACGGCAAACTGGCAGATCCCTGATGCCAGGAGCTTTACCTGGCCAGCCAGGGCGCTTGAAATAGAGATGGCGCAGGACGTCGCGGAGCAATTGAGCAACGCGGACCAGGACGCCTTATATCAACTACAACGCAGCCTTGACCGGTATCTGCGCGCACGCCTTGGCGTCCATTGCAAGCAGGACAAGCCAGGGAACGCGATCGTGATTGTCGTCGATCGCCTGATGGCTCCCTAGCTTGCCCGCGTGCTGGCGCATTGGGCCTAGGCATTGGCCATTGCGAGCGAACCGGCACAAGGCCAGCCGCGGCATCAAGCCGCCTGGAGCACTACATGAACAATACGCCTTCCGCCTGCTACAAGGGTTTCGACCTCTATCCGCTGGTGTACAAGATCCAGCCCGCGCAATCCTGGCCGAGGACCAAGCCGGATCGCAGCTTCAACGCGTCCGTGGTGATCTGCCGCGAAGGCCATCGGCCCGGCAGTGAACGCACGCGCGTGTTCCGCCTGGAAAGTACCCCTTGGGAGAATATCGGCACGGCGCGCAGGGGTGCCGTGAAGTTCGGTGAAGATATTATTAACGGGCTGATCCCCGGGGAGTCTGTCGCTACGCTGTAACGCTGCGCCGGCAGAATCTGGCCCAGTAGCGCGGCGTTGCCCGTGCTTGCCGTAATGCAGGTGTTGCCAACTGGTATCGTAGGGGTGGCCCGGCCACCGCCAGGCAATGGGAAGCAAGAGGAAACGGGACCGCGCCGTGCAATGCCCGCCCTGCCGGTCTACCTGTCAAAACCTGCCGTGCGCAGTTGCGCCGGCGCCGCGAGCGCATACGTCATGAACAAGGTTGCCACACCATCCAACTTCCTCTGCACGCTACCGGGGCAAGGCAAGGGCATCGCCTACCATGTAGCCGTCAGCTTTCTCGACTCCAGTCATCCGACGGGTGTGCGCTTCACCAGTTTTGTCGGTGACGGCAGGCGTTCATTCGGGGTTCAGGCCAACGAGGCGGCCTTGGCGGGCGAAATGGTCGACAGCTTCGAGGCATTGTGCCGGCTGGCGATCGGGCAAGCGATTCGTGACAACCTCTATGACAAGGCTGGCGAAGGAGACTACGTGCTGGACCTGGGCGCGCAGCCTTTCGAGGGCGAATTGCGCCCGGTTGGTTCGCGCGTTGGTGTCAGCATGCCGCGCATGCGGTTTCCTGGCTGAGTCATCGCGTTGCCTGGCGCTGGCACGGGCGCGGGGAGCGCCCGGGAGATCGTGCTGGTCCGGACTGCCTGGCTAGACGCCGAATGCCGGGCTGCCGAAGCGGGCCAGCAGCGATTCGATCAGTGCCATGTCTTCGGTCTGCGGCGTCCTGTCTTCCGTGGCTCGCGACGGGCCGCAATAGGTTGCGCATACATGCCTGCGCACGGTTAGCACTTCATCCGCGGGGCGCTCCACCGTGACTTCCGGTCCCGGCACGTGGCGATAGCTTCCGCCTACCCAGCCACCTGGCGTCAGGTGCATCTCTTCCCATTCTTCGCTGATCGACATGTTTCTTCCTTTCGTTAGAGGGTGGGAGGAGCCGCGGGCCAACAGCTTGACGGCGCGGCAGCGTATCCGGCCGACCAGTATCAGTACTTGTGGCGGTAGTTGATCCGGCCCTTGGTCAGGTCGTAGGGCGACATTTCCAGCGTGACGCGATCGCCGGCCAGGATACGAATGCGGTTCTTCTTCAGGCGGCCGGACGAATAGGCCCACACCTGGAAACCATTTTCCAGGATGACGCGAAAACGGTTGTCCGGCAGTACTTCCGATACTTGTCCACCAAATTCCACTAGTTCTTCTTTAGCCAAGGATGATCCTTTTGCAGCAAGACCTGCTGCACAGTAGGTTGAGACGCATGCGGGTTGCTTTTCGTGTGGCCGGCTTATTGCAGGCGCATATCGGCAGCGACGCTCTCGGCCGCGCGTCGGGCGGCCTGTTTAGCCTGGGCTTCGGTGCCATGCGTGGCATGGCGCATCGAGACGTTGGCGACGATGCATTCGGAGCCGTTCTTGTATTCGGCGATCAGATAGGTCGCAAACCACACGCCTGGCTCTTGTTGTATCGGGTAGACCGACACCGTGTACGGATTGGCGCGGTTGGCGCGGGTGGTGCTATTGGTGCGATTGATGCTTTGATTCAAGGTGTTGCCCTTATGCGGGCGGACGATCTGAGGCAACGTTGAGCGCATCTCATGGTGCGCCGCGTGCTCTCTTCTGGCGATCGGTCGCCGTGTTTGCGTTGTCCAGCAACGTCAGGTCTCGCGCATTTGCGCGGGAAAGGCAGCTGGTGATGAGTGGACCGTGCTTGCGCAGGCTGATGCGCCAGGTACATGCGCACAGGTTACGGAGCGGACATGCCGCCGGGTCGGGAGGGTGATGGGCGGTTGTCGCCCTGAACGAATCGGGTGTACGCCCGACAGGCTGCCGTTAATATTTTGATGATGTCTGGCAGCCGGCACGTTTGGGCCGACGAGAAGAGGGTCGGCGAACGGCCAAGACTGGCAATGATACCATTTTCCGTCAATCGGCGCTCGCCCGCGGATTTGCGCGTACGATAGACATGGCGTTGCGCATAGCGCCCCTCGTGGCGCTGGTGTGGCCCGGCGCTACCTGTCGTATCACGGGAAAGCCGGTGCCCGATGCCCGGCAGGCCGTAACTGAACGAGGTGATCGATGCCGGAGAGTTTTTTCTATCAGGGCCATTACGTCAACCTGGAGTTGACGCAGCGCACTTTCGGGCAATGGAACTGGGTCTATACCCTGGATACGCACGGCCGTTTTGAAAACCAGGGCAACGCGTTCAGCTCGCGCGAGCTTGCCATGGCGGATGCCCTGGAGAACGCCAAGGCCCGGATCGAGCGCCTGGGGCACTAGTTACGTGGCACCAGGCGCCTGGCCGCCTTACTTCCCCTCGTCGGGAATGTTGTATTGCGCCTGCAGCGTGGCCGTGAATGGCCGGATCTTCTCGATGCAGGCCGCGCTGTCGCCGCCCTCCATGGTGGACAGATTCCAATTGCAGCCGCCTGCGTCCGGCGCATGCCAGCAAACGTCGCCGAAGCAGGCGCCGCTGCATTCCGCGAATTTCTGCTGCTCGGCGCGAATCATCGCGCGCAGTTCCGCCTTGTTCTTGATCTGTCGGTCCATGGTCGTCTCCTGTTTTTTCGTGGGGAAGTCTTGCTGGGCGTGGCTGCGGCCAGGCCGGTCAGGGCGGCCGCGCGATGGACTGCAATTCCGGGCGAATCGAGGGGGCGGGATTACTTGCGCTTGACGAAGGTGGACATGTCGTCGATGACGGTCCTGGCATAGGACACGGCCAGGTCGATGGCATCGTGCGGCGTGTGCGCGACATGCTCGAGCAAAGGTGGCACCAGCCTGAGCGAGCCGCTGTCGCCGCTGACCTGCGTGATGGTCACGGTGGCGAGAAAGCTCGCCCGTGCGAGTTCGGCATTGGCGCTTTCGTCGAACGAGCGACGTACATTGGCCGAAACCTTGAACCCCTTGTAGATCGCATGATTTTGAGACATGTTGATCTCCTTTCTTCAACGAGCATACGCTGTTTGCCCGGTGGCGTCCGATTTACTTGGCGGGGCGATGGCACGCGGTTATCAGGCGGCGGCCGAAGGCGATTCTCCTGCTTCCGTCATGCGCAGGCGCCTCGCGCGCGATATTTCCCTGAACGCTGGAGTAAGCGGGTATGCTGGATCTGCCGCCTGGCACGCAATGCAGTAACCCACTCGTGGAGACACACCATGGCCAAAGGTCAATTACGCGGCAATCGCGAAACCAAGAAGCCCAAGCAACCCAAGAAGCCGGTCGCGCCCGCAGCACCGTTCGGTGCCGTCCAGTCGCGCGTCGGCAATGATGGCGCAGCAGGCAAGAAGAAGTAATCAAGGCGCAAATCAAGGCGCGAGTAAAGCGCAAATAATGCGCAAATAATGCGCAACTGAAGTGCGACTGAGACGGAACGTCAGGCTGGACCGTGTCATCTTGCGTTGCAGCAAGAAGCGCGGGGTGCCGCCGCTGCCGGCGTGCTCCCGTTCAGCACCTGACGCTCACCCGAGGCGGTGGCGGTGACAAGCTGCCGCCGGGGCGTTCGAGACACCGGGAGTGCAAGATGAGGCGTGACATGTCCTTCGCGGACCGCGTGCTGACGGCACTGCGCGCTGACAGCCAGGCGATGATGACGGATCTCCAGCTCGCCAAGGCGCTGGGCAATGCCGATGCATCCAAGCTCAGCCACCATTTATTGCTGCTTCAGGATTCGGGCCTGGTCGCCAAGACCGCTACCTCCGGGTGGCGCCTGACCTGGGCCGGCCACGACCGCGCGGAAGCGCGCAGCGTGGCCTAGCAGGCATCCGGCCGGCCGCCAGCCCGGCCGCACAGACAAACCAAATCCCCCGCTATAAAGTACAAAGCCCGTGGCTATTGCGGCACGGGCTTTGTCACGCTATTTCTTGTCGGCGGGCTGTACCGCTTGCGGGTCAAACTGGCCGGGCTGGGAGGTCCTGCGCTTTTCGCCGGGTTGCTGGAAGTGTGTCTTCCAGGGTGTGGTCGGCGCTGTTTGCTGACCAGGTTGCCTGGGACTGTAATTCATTCAATACCCCCATCGATGTCCGTCCGTGCCGGACCGGCACTCTCCCAGTGTAGGCTTGTGCCGGCCCTTTCCCTAACGCTGTTACCGATGAGGCGCCCGCCCGCGGCGGCGTCGCCATGCCGGCGTCATTCCTCCTGGAATGCTTCCTCGCGCTTGGCCTTGATCGACGGCAGGGCAACGATGCAGACCAGCAGCCCGGCCGCGATCAGCAGGCCGAGCGACAACGGACGGGTCAGGAATACGGTGAATGTCCCCCGCGACAGCAAGAGCGCGCGGCGGAAGTTCTCCTCCATCATCGGCCCCAGCACAAAGCCCAGCAGCAGCGGCGCCGGCTCGCACTTGAGCTTGATGAACAGGTAGCCGATCACACCGAAGCCAGCCGCGGTGAAGACGTCGAAGGTCTGGTTGTTGACCGAGAACACGCCGATGCAGCAGAACACCAGGATGGCCGGGTACAGGTAGCGGTAGGGCACCTGCAGCAGTTTGACCCAGATGCCGATCAGCGGCAGGTTCAGGATGATCAGCATCAGGTTGCCGATCCACATCGAGGCGATCAGGCCCCAGAACAGCGCGGGGTTGCTGGTCATGACCTGCGGGCCCGGCTGGATGTTGTGGATGGTCATCGCGCCCACCATCAGCGCCATCACGGCGTTGGGCGGAATGCCCAGCGTGAGCAGCGGGATGAAGGAGGTCTGCGCCGCGGCGTTGTTGGCCGATTCCGGACCTGCCACGCCTTCGATGGCGCCCTTGCCGAATTCATGCGAGTACTTGGAAGTCTTCTTCTCCAGCGAGTAGGCCGCGAAGGAAGCCAGCGCCGCGCCGCCACCGGGCAGGATCCCGAGGATGGAGCCGAGCGCGGTACCGCGCAGCACCGCTGGCGCCATGCGCTTGAAGTCCGCCTTGGAGGGCCACAGGTTGGTGACGTGATCGGTAAAGGTTTCGCGGTTTTCCTTCTGCTCCAGGTTGGCGATGATCTCGGCAAAGCCGAACATGCCCATGGCCAGTGCGACGAAGTCGACACCATCGGTCAGCTCCGGCACGTCGAAGGAGAAGCGCGCGGCGCCCGAGTTCACGTCCGTGCCGACCAGGCCCAGCAGCAGTCCCAGCACGATCATGGCCACGGCCTTGGGCAGCGAGCCCGAAGCCAGCACCACGGCGCCGATCAGGCCCAGGCACATCAGCGAGAAATACTCGGCGGGCCCAAACTTGAATGCCAGTTCCGACAGCGGCGTAGCAAACGCGGCCAGGATCAGCGTAGCCACGCAGCCGGCAAAGAAGGAGCCCAGGCCGGCGGTTGCCAGCGCCACCCCCGCTCGCCCTCGCCTGGCCATCTGGTAGCCATCGATGGTGGTCACCACCGACGACGACTCACCCGGCAGGTTAACCAGGATGGCGGTGGTGGAACCACCGTATTGGGCGCCGTAGTAAATGCCGGCCAGCATGATCAGCGCAGCCACCGGGGGCAGCGTGTAGGTCACCGGCAGCAGCATGGCGATGGTCGCCAGTGGCCCGATGCCGGGCAGCACGCCGATCAGCGTTCCCAGCACGCAGCCGAGAAAGCAGTATCCAACGTTCTGCAGTGTCAGCGCCGTGGAGAACCCAAGGGCCAGGTGTTCGAATAGTTCCATGAGGCTGTCTCCCTCGCCTGCAGTGAAACCCGGGCCGCGCATCTGCGGCAAGGCAGGCACGGCGGACCAGGCTACGCGCGGTATTTTTTGCGGAATTGCGCGCGAATCGGAGGAAGCTGGCGCGGCGCGAGGCTACGCTGGTTTCCGCCACAGATCGTCATCGACAGCAAGCGCGCGCGCTTAGGCGCACCCCAATGGCTTACCAAGCACAGTAGGCGCGAGTGCTTTCATCCGCCTTTCAGTGACGGCAGCTGCGGGTATGTCCCGATACGCCTGAGTGATGCTTAAGTGACGCCGAAGTGACGCGTGAGTGATGCCTGAGATTCCTTGCGCCCGAAAAGCAACGCCCCGGCCAAAAGCCGGGGCGTTGTCACATGGCCCGCCGCTCGCCTGGCAGGCAAGCGGGCGCACTGCTTACTGCTTCGTCGTGTCCTTGCCCATCGAGTCCTTGCTCATGGAGTCTTTGCTCATGCTGTCCTTGCCCATCTTGTCCTTGCTCATCTTGTCGTGGCTCTTGCTCATCTTGTCCTTGCTCATCTTGTCTTTGCCCATGGTGTCCTTGCCCATGGTGTCCTTGGCCATGCTGCTGTCATTGCTCATGGCATCCTTCTTCATGGAGTCCTGGGCAAAGGCATGACCCGCAAACAGCATCGTGGTCGAGAGCAGGGTGGCTGCGAAAATTTTGTTCATGAAGATCTCCTTGGGTTGGTCAGTGTGCAGGCCGGCATCATGCCGGCCAATTTCAAGCGGATCAGGATCCGCCGAACCAGTTGTATCCCTGGTCTTCCCAGTAACCGCCGGGATACGTGTTGGTGACGTACAGCGCCATGATGTGCTTGGGATTCTTGTAGCCAAGCTTGGTCGGCATGCGCAGTTTCATGGGGAAGCCGTACTTGGGCGGCAGCTTCTCCCCGTCGTAGGTAAAGGTCAGCAGCGTCTGCGGATGCAGCGCGGTGGGCATGTCGATGCTGGTGAAATAGTCGTCGGCACAGCGAAAGCCCACGTACTTCGCGCTGGTGTCGGCACCCACGCGATGCAGGAATTCCGAGAAGGGCGTGCCACCCCACTTGCCGATGGCGCTCCAGCCTTCCACGCAGATATGGCGCGTGACCTGCGAGGTCTGCGGCAGCGCGTAGAGCTGCTCGAGCGTCCACGGATCCTTGCGCGCCACCATGCCGCCGACCTCCAGCCGGAAGTCGGCACCGTCGACCTCGGGTACTTCGTCCTCGCCGTAGAAGGCATTGAACGGGAACGGCCGCGTGATCATGGACTCTGCGTAGGTGGGCGCGAGCCGCTTGGGGTCGAACAGCCAGCCTTGCACGCGATCGTTGAAGCGCGATACCGCGGTGAGAAAGCGCTCCACCGAGGCGTCGTCGCTCAGGCTGCAACCCGTCAGCATCGACAGCCCGCCCAGCGTGATGGCGCGCTTGGCGAACAGGCGGCGCGACGGCATATCGAGTTCGCGCACGGCGTCTCGCAGGATCAGGCGCCGGTCTAGCGTGACGATGGGTTTGGATTTGTTCATGGCGGTTCTCCGCGATGCGGCTCTGTGGATTCAGTTCTGTGGATGCGTTTGCGTGAACACGGCCGGCGATCAGCGGCCGCGCAGCATGATCAGCAGCGTGCGCGGCACCAGCGCCACCATGGCCACATGCACCACGATGAACAGCACGATGGCGCTCATGCACACGAAGTGGACCCAGCGCGCCGCGTCATAGCCGCCCATCAGGTCGCGCAGCAGCGGGAATTGCACCGACTTCCAGATTGCCAGGCCGGACAGCACCGTGACCACGATGACCACCACCACGCCCAGGTACATGGCCTTCTGGGCTGCGTTGTATTCAGCCAGGTCCGGGTGCGCCAGCCGGCCGCGCAGCGCCGCGGCGATATCGCGCAGCGCGGCGGGCACCGACAGCGGCAGGAAGCGGCGGCGGAACCGTCCGGTGAGGACGTTCATCAACAAGTAGAACAGCCCGTTGGCGACCAGCAGCCACATGGCGGCGAAGTGCCACTGCAGTGCCCCGCCCAGCCATCCGCCGAGCGTGATGCCCTTGGGGAAATGCAGGCCGAACAGTGGCGACGCGTTATAGATGCGCCAGCCGCTCATCACCATGATGATGACGGCAATGGCGTTGAGCCAA
This sequence comes from Cupriavidus sp. GW821-FHT02F09, assembly GCF_059421605.1. Classification (NCBI taxonomy): domain Bacteria; kingdom Pseudomonadati; phylum Pseudomonadota; class Betaproteobacteria; order Burkholderiales; family Burkholderiaceae; genus Cupriavidus; species Cupriavidus sp. GW821-FHT02F09. The sequence goes on along the minus strand of NZ_JBWKVH010000014.1, from coordinate 90,530 downwards.
TGGGTGATGCGCACCCATGCCGGCTGGATGGAGGCGGACGTTTGTCCGCGGCGGCCCTGTGCGGGCCGCGATAGCTGGGAGGCTGTGTCCACCGTCATTCTCCAATGTTCCGTGGCGCTCGCAGGTGCGGCTGCAACGGTTTATGTGCCTTTGTCGACGGTGGCGGCACGAACTTACACGCGGGACGGAAATTTTTCCTGGCACGCGGGCACGTCGGCAACGGGTGTCCCCGGAGTCACTCAGCGAGCTCGGCGAAAGAAGGTACGGACTGCTGGGCGACGCATGGACGGCTACCCGCACTCTTGACATTAGCACTCCGCCCGCGAGACGCCAAAGGCGATCGATGCCCGCCTCCCACGGCCCGCTACAATGCTGGCGGGCCGCGTGGCCAGCGCTGCCCCACAGCGCGCGCGCAGCCCGGCCTGCCCGCAGCCGCATACGGCCGCCGCCCCGACACCATCCACGGACCCCAGGACCTCCGCATGCCTTTGACCGCAGAGCAGCTTATCGAATACATGGACTTCGCCGCAGGCCTCGCGCAGGCCGCCGGCAACGCCAGCCTGCCGTACTTCCGCAGCGCCCCGGCGGTAGAGGACAAGGGCGGCCGGCACTTCGACCCGGTCACCGCGGCCGACAAGGCAGCCGAGCGCGCCATGCGCAACCTGATCCTGGCGAAATACCCGGAGCACGGCATCCTGGGCGAAGAAGAAGACCGCGTGGCCGGCACCTCGCCGCTGACCTGGGTGCTCGATCCCATCGACGGCACCCGTGCCTTCATTACCGGGCTGCCGCTCTGGGGCACGCTGATCGCGCTCAACGACGGCCAGCGCCCGGTGATCGGCATCATGGACCAGCCGTTCACGCGCGAGCGGTTCAGCGGCGATGGCAGCCAGGCATGGCTCAACGGCCAGCCCCTGCGTACCCGGCCGTGCGCCGACCTGGCGCAGGCCAAGCTGATGTGCACCACGCCGGAGATGTTCGAGGACGCGGCGCAGTTCGCCGCCTTCCGCCGCGTGGCGGACGCCGCCCGCATGCAGCGCTACGGCGGCGATTGCTACGCCTACTGCATGGTCGCGGCAGGCCATGTGGATGCCGTGGTCGAGGCCGGCCTGAAGGCCTACGACGTGCAGGCGCTGATTCCCATCGTGCAAGGCGCTGGCGGCGTCATGACCAGTTGGACCGGCGGGGATGCGCAGCAGGGCGGCACCGTGGTGGCCTGCGGCGACCCGCGGCTGCACCAGCAGATACTCGCGCTGCTGAATGCGCCTGCTTGAGCACTCCCGTGGCCCTGGCGTGCCGGCCGGGCTTGCTATCATGCTGGCCGCAACGTCCGGCGCGGAAAAAAGACGGCCCAGCCAGCACGGCCATCCCGGCCCGGACTTAACCATGCAGTAGGGAAGAAACCAGAAACATGATGTCAAACGCTTGCGGCCTAGATTTCGGCACGTCCAATTCCACGGTGGGCTGGTGCCGGCCGGGACAACCCACGCTGTTGCCGCTCGAAGATGGCAAGCTCACGCTGCCCTCCGTGATCTTTTTCCATTCCGAGGATCCGCTGGTCAGCTACGGCCGCGCCGCGCTTGGCGACTACCTGGCGGGCTATGAAGGCCGGCTGATGCGCTCGCTCAAGAGCCTGCTCGGCACCTCGATGATGGAGGACAGCACCGAGGTCATGGGGCAGGCCATGCCGTTTCGCAAGCTGCTCTCGCACTTCATCGGCGAGCTCAAGCAGCGCGCCGAGACCTCGGCCGGCGCCAGCTTCGACAAGGTCGTGCTGGGCCGCCCGGTGTTCTTCATCGACGAAGACCCCAAGGCCGACCAGCTCGCCGAGCAGACGCTGCGCGAGATCGCGGCGGATGCCGGCTTCAAGGACATCGAGTTCCAGTATGAGCCGATCGCCGCGGCCTTCGATTATGAAGCCACGATCGCGCGTGAGGAACTGGTGCTGGTGGCCGACATCGGTGGCGGCACCTCCGACTTCTCGCTGGTGCGCCTGTCGCCCGAGCGGGCCGGCAAGGTCGACCGGCGTGGCGACATCCTGGCCAACGGCGGCGTGCACATCGGCGGTACGGACTTCGACAAGAGCTTGAGCCTGGCGAGCGTGATGCCATTCCTGGGCCTGGGCAGCGAGCTGCGCAATGGCAAGGCGATGCCTTCGGGCCAGTATTTCGACCTGGCGAGCTGGCACACCATCAACCTGGTCTACACCCGCAAGGCATGGTCGCACGTGATGGACAACTATCGCGATGCCGCCGACAAGATAAAGCTGGACCGCCTGATCAGCCTGATCAAGCAGCGCGCCGGCCACTGGCTCGCGATCCAGGTGGAAGCCGCCAAGATCGCCTTGTCGGGCGAGCCGCAGACGCAGCTCGACCTCGGGCGCATCGCCCCGGGCGAGACCATGGCGATCAGCCGCGCTGACTTTGACCAGTCCATTGCGAAGCTGGTTGGCAAGACCGAGTTGACGGTGCAGGCGTTGTTGCGCGATGCGGGCGTGCAGGCGGATGCGATCGACACCGTATTGTTTACCGGCGGGTCCAGCAGCGTGCCTTTGCTGCGTGAGCGGCTGTCCGAGCTGATCCCCGGGGCGCAGCGGATCGAGGGCGATCTGTTTGGCGGCATTGGTTCCGGGTTGGCGCTGGATGCCCGGCGCAAGTTCGGGTGAGGGGATTGGGTGGGGTAGGTTGACTGCAACTGCAACTGCTCAACGTCAAGGGCAACTGCAGTTTCACCACCCCTGCGGGGCGGCGACCTACTTTCTTGTCTCGCCAAGAAAGTAGGCAAAGAAGGCGACCCGGATGCGGCGAAAGACTCCTCGTCGCCAGACCAAAAGAGCGGCCGGGACCCAAACTCACATCGCCTTAAGGCGATGCTCAGACACGGGTCCCTCTTTTCCGCTCTTTTGGCCTGACGACGAGGCGCCGCATAACGGGAGATTCAAACCTCCACGCCTCGGTTTGCATCGCGCTTGGGTGATTTCCGCCTGGAGGCGGGAATCACGGCTACACGGAATATCGTTTTCTGCTCTCTCTGGTTCGCTCCCCCCACGCAGTGGGAGGGGCCGGGCGGGCGCAGGCAAGAGCGAGATGCCCTAGACCGCAGCCCATGGCCGGGTGCCGTCCGTCATCCCCGCATGCTAATGTCCCATCTTCGCGAATTCGCGTTTTCGAAGAGGCACCACATGCATGCGGCTATCGTCGAAGCCAGCTACGGCTCCGATCCGGTTGGTCTGGTCAGCGGCTTCCGCTTCCTGCCCGGCGAGCCGGGCCAGCCCATCGATTCCGCCGCGGCGGCCGCGTGGCTCGGGCAGCCTCCGCCGGGCGACGAGTTTCTTTGGCTGCACTTCAATCTGTCGCATAGCGCGTGCGAGCGCTGGCTCAAGGGCCAGCTCGACCTGCCCGAGGGATTCTTCGAGGCGCTGCGCGAGGGCTCGCGCTCCACCCGCATCGAGCGCCTGGATACGGCGCTGCTTGCGGTGGTCAATGACGTGATCTACAACTTCGGCGTGGCCACCACCGATATCTCCACGCTGTGGGCCTGCGCCGACCGCCGCATCCTGGTGACAGCGCGCATGAAGCCGCTGCGCTCGGTTGACCAGCTGCGCGCCTCGGTGCGCCAGGGCGAGTTGTTCCACACGCCGCTGGCGCTGCTGGTGCATTTGCTGCGCGACCAGGCCGATGTGCTGGTGCGCATCGTGCGCGAAACCAGCGTGACCGTGGACCAGGTCGAGGATCGCCTGCTCTCGCATCGTCTGCACGGCAACCGCGCGGAGCTTGGCTCCATGCGCCGCGGCCTGGTGCGCTTGCAGCGGCTGCTCGCGCCCGAGCCCGGCGCGCTGTTCCGCCTGCTCAACCGGCCTCCCGCCTGGCTGCAGGACCAGGACATCCAGGATCTGCGCTCCTCCACCGAGGAGTTCTCCCTGGTCCTGAGCGACCTGGCCGCGCTGGTCGAGCGCATCAAGCTGCTGCAGGAAGAGATCGCGGCCAAGCTCAACGAGCAGACCAACCGCACGCTGTTCACGCTGACGCTGGTCACCGTGCTGGCGTTGCCGATCAACATTGTGGCCGGCTTCTTCGGCATGAATGTGGGCGGGATTCCGCTGGCGGACCATCCGCACGGTTTCTGGGTGCTGGTGGTGCTGGTGGCCAGCTTCACCGTGCTGGCGGGGCGCTGGGCCTTCCGCAAGCAGGGCGATTACTGAGCGCACGGGTGACCATTCACGAGCGCGTCACATCTCGCGGTTAGCCTGCCAGTCACCACGTTGTTGCGAACAGGAGTTAGCAATGAGACCAGACGAGAACGAGCTGATTCGGCGTATCCACCGCGAGGTGGCCGATCACTATGACGAAGAACTCGAACTGGAGCTGGAAGACCACCATGTCGATACGCTGTTCGGCGAAGCCGCCGGCGGCCTGGACGACGACGAGCGGGCTGCGCGGCGGCTGTACTTTCGCGAGCTGTTCCGCCTGCAGGGCGAGCTGGTCAAGCTGCAAAGCTGGGTGGTGGAGACTGGCCACAAGGTCGTGATCTTGTTTGAAGGGCGCGACGCGGCCGGCAAAGGCGGCGTGATCAAGCGCATCACCCAGCGGCTCAATCCGCGCGTGGCCCGGGTGGCGGCGCTGCCGGCGCCCAACGACCGCGAACGCACCCAGTGGTATTTCCAGCGCTATGTCTCGCACCTGCCGGCGGCGGGGGAGATCGTGCTGTTCGACCGCAGCTGGTACAACCGCGCCGGCGTGGAGCGCGTGATGGGCTTTTGCACCGACGACCAGTACGAAGAGTTCTTCCGCTCGGTGCCGGAGTTCGAACGCATGCTGGTGCGCTCCGGCATCCAGGTGATCAAATACTGGTTCTCGATCTCGGACGAAGAGCAGCACCTGCGCTTCCTCTCCCGCATCCACGATCCGCTCAAGCAGTGGAAGCTCAGCCCGATGGATCTCGAATCCCGCCGGCGCTGGGAGGATTACACCCGCGCCAAGGAAATCATGCTGGAGCGCACGCATATCGACGAGGCGCCGTGGTGGGTGGTGCAGGCGGTCGACAAGAAAAAGGCGCGCCTCAATTGCATCCATCACCTGCTGCAGCAGATGCCTTATGAAGAGCGCGTGCAGCCGCCCGTGGTGCTGCCGCAGCGCGAGCGGCACGACGACTACTCGCGCCAGCCGGTGCCCGACAACATGATCGTGCCGGAAGTCTACTGAGCCTTCTTTTTCGCGCGCCGCGACGACGTCTTGCGCGGGTGCCGGCAGCCCTTGCCGTAGCCGTAGCCGGTGGCGTTGTCGAACCTGCAGATATAGAGGCAGGCAGACGCCACGCTCATGCCGCGCTCCTGCAACCGGCGCGCTGCAGGATGAAGCTGGCCACGTCGTCGCGCACGGGCGCCAGCCAGTGCAGCGGGTCGGCGAACACGCCGATCAGCAGTGTGTGGGAGAGCCGGGCATAGCTGCGGAACTGCACGGGCACGCCGCGTTGTTCCAGCCGGGTTGCCATTTGCGCGGAGTTGCGCAGCGGGTTGATCAGGCGGTCGCCGTCGTCCACGCCGATGAACGCTGCGGGTGAGCGCGCATCGGCGTAGTCGATCGGCTGCGAACCGGGCGGGTAGTCGGGGTGGTGGAACACCGGCTGCGCCTGGCGATTCTCGATCGGCAGGAAATCGTAGGCCCCTGCCAGCCCGATCCAGCCGCGCAGCAGGGCGGGACTCATGTCGAAGCTGCCGAGCCAGCGCGCATCGAGCGCGAGCATGGCGGCGTTGTAGCCACCCGCGCTGTGCCCCATCAGGAACAGCCGTTGCGGGTCGCCGCCGTAGCTGGCGATCTCGCGCCGCGTCCACGCGACCGCGCGCGCGTTGTCCACCAGGAAATCCGGATAGCTGACTTCGGGGTAGAGGCGATAGTCCGGGATCACGGTCAGGATGCCGCGCGCGGCCAGCGCTGCCGCGACGAAGGCGTATTCGGCCTTTTCCCCGCTGTTCCAGGTGCCCCCATAGAAGAACACCACGACCGGCGCCTGGCCTGGGCACGCCGGCTGGCGCGGCGCATAGATGTCGAGCCTGGCGCGTTCGCCGTCGCCGTAGGGCACGTTGGTGCTCAGGGCATAGGCTTTGCTTTGGGTTAAGGCATTGAGCACGTCCGATGTGGAGCAGGCGCTTAGGCCGACCACCAGCGGCAATGCCAGGAGGAGCGAAAGAAAGCGCGGTCTGAGCATCGGCAAGGCTTCCTCTTCGGTAGCTTTTTCAAGTGCTGCCAGCCATTCTTGCATAGTCGCCGCGCGCAGTGCGGCATGGCGTGCCCGCCGGGCCAGGCATGGATGCACAGCAAGTTGAATGCCACGCGCGCTTCGCACGTCTCGCCCCGGTGCATGCCCTGCCTGGCTCCGGCTATTCTCAGTGAAGGCTCGCTACAGGAGGTGTTCCTTGTTCGGTACCTGGGCTTGGGTCATCGGCGCGTTGCTCATCACCATGGGTTTGATCAGTTCGCAGGTAAAGCGGCTGCCGCTGTCGGCGTCGGCGCTTTACCTGCTGTTCGGCATCGGGCTCGGGCCATGGGGGCTTGGCCTGATCCGGGGCGATGTGACGGATCGCGATCATGCGGTTGCGCTGGAGATCGTGACGGAGATCGCCCTGCTGGTATCGCTGTTCGCGGTGGGGCTGCGGCTGCGTGTGCATCCGCGCGATCGCCTCTGGCGCGTTGCCCTGCGGCTGGCCACGGTCGGGATGCTGCTGACCATCGCCATGCTGTTCGCGATTGGCTTCTGGGCCATGGGCTTGCCTGCGGGCGTGGCCCTGCTGCTCGCGGCCATCCTGGCGCCAACGGATCCGGTGCTGGCCTCCGACGTGCAGGTCGAGGATGCGCAGGACCGCGACCGGATGCGCTTTAGCTTGACCGGGGAGGGCGGGCTCAACGACGGCGCCGCGTTTCCCTTCGTCATCCTCGCGCTTGGCCTGATGGGCGCGCAGGATGCCGGCGTTGGCTGGCAGCGTTGGCTGTGGGTCGACCTGCTGTGGGCCTCGCTGGCTGGCCTGGCCCTGGGCTGGAGCATGGGCTGGCTGTGCAGCCGCGCGGTGCTGGCCCTGCGCAAGCGCCAGCGTGGCGCGGCCGGCATGGAGAGCTTCTTCGCCGTCGGCCTGATCGGGCTGGCTTACGGCGCCGCGCTGGCCGTGCACAGCTATGGCTTCCTGGCGGTGTTTGCCGCGGGCATGGCCATGCGCCACGTCGAGCACCAGGAGAACCAGGACGTCGAGGCCGACGAAGTGCTGGGCGCGACCGTGTTCTCGGAGCAGGAGAGCACGGCCGTGCAGCACGACAAGGCTGCCGCCTACCTGGCGCACACCGTCAGCGAGTTCTCGCTGGACCTCGAGCGGCTAGCCGAGCTTAGCGTGATGGTGGCGGTGGGCGCGCTGCTCTCCGTACGGATGCTGCGCTGGGAGTACCTTGGCCTGGGCCTGGCGCTGATCCTCGTGGTGCGCCCGCTGGCCGTGGGGATCTCCACCATCGGGGTTGCGCTGCAGCCGCCGCAGCGGCGGCTCATTGCCTGGTTTGGCGTGCGCGGCATCGGCTCGGTCTACTACCTGGCCTATGCGCTTGCGCATGGTGCGGATTTCCGCCACGGGGCCATGCTGGCCGACGCCACGCTCTGCGTGGTGGTGCTATCGGTGGTGCTGCACGGCTCATCGGCCACGCCCCTGATGGCGATGTACCGGCGCTGGCGCGGCGCCGCCAAGGCCTGAATCCATTGGCTTGCGCAGCGCTTCTGGCACTCGCCTGCAGTTTTCTCCCTCGTTAAAGCTCTTGTCCCGGATGCCGTTATTTGTGTGGCTTAGGCTTCGTGCGCCCAGGCCTGCATCCACAGAACAAGAATCGGAGCTTTAGAACATGAGGGGTCCTCTCTTCCGACAATGCGCAAGCCAGCTCGCTGCCCTGCTGGCCGCCATGTCTGTCGCCGCCTGCGGTGGCGGTGGCGGCGATGCGCCAGCTGCCGCCCAGACAAACGCGAGTCCTTCCGTGCCGGTCGCCAGCGCGCCCGTGCCGCCCACGCTGGCGCCGGCCTGCGGCGGCTGCAGCGCCGTGGATGCCAGCAATTACTCGGGTTCCGGCGTTGGCGTCTGGTCTGCCTCCAACACCACCGGCGCGCCAGCCGATGTGCCCGTTGCCATCGGCGGCGTGAATGGCAAGGCCGTGACGCTGCTCTACACCAACGGCGCCACGGCGCAGGCCATGCCGGCCGGCCTGTCGCTGTCGGTGATCCAGTCCGTGCTGGGCAACCTCTCGATTCAGTCGGTCTCCACCGGGCAGGACGAACAAACGCTGCGCGACATTGCCGAGTTCAATCGCACCGGCTGGGCAGCACTGGCCGGCGGCAAGCAGGTGGCCAGCCTTTCCGAAATCGCACCGCCACCGCCGCTCGCTTCCGTGCTCAACGATACCAAGAGCTGGTACCACACCGACGGCACACGCCGCGCGGCCACGCTGGTCAAGCAAGTGAGCACGGCAGACGCCACCACCGTCAACATCTGGGTGGAGACCACCGAGTCGGCGCCTGGCAAGGTCACCGGCACCCTCGTCGACACGCTGGCTGCCGCCTTCGCTAGCGGCGGCGGCATCTACGACATGCTGACCTCGGTCGGCGGCCCGTTGTGGGGCGCGCACAGCTACAACAACCTGATCGCCGGCAGCGGCCAGCCGGTGGATATCGTCGTGCTCAACTTCGACAACAATGGCAAGCCATTCGGCACCGTGGGCTATTTCTGGGGCCTGCACAACCTGAAGGCCACCTCGGATTCACGCAGCAACGAGTCGCTGTCGCTCTATCTCGATTCCGAGACCCTGTACCTGGGCGGCGCCGAAGGCCTGAAGTCGATGAAGATGACCATGGCGCACGAGGGGATGCATATGCAGAACTTCTACCGCCGCGGCGTCAAGGCCGGCCAGCAGTACGCATTCGATAGCTGGCTGGAAGAAATGTCCGCGATGATGATGGAGGACTTCGCCAGCCAGACCATCGACCCCACGTACAACGCGATCCGCGACGTGCGTTTCAGGGACTACGTGAGCTATGGCAACGGCAACTTCAACTGCAATATGCTGAATTTCACTGGATTCGGCGCCACCTGCGAGAGCTATTCGGTGTCGGGCAGCTTCGGCGGCTTCCTGGACCGGCAACTCGGCCTGGCCTTTTACAAGGACCTGCTGGGCCGGACTTCCAGCGCGGACTCCAAGACCGTGCTCGACCAGGCCATCAAGGCCGCGCGCCCGGACTCTGGCTTCAGCCAGGAACTGTTGCGCTGGAGCGTGACCAGCAATTCGCTGATGCCAGCCGCGACGTCGCCGTCGCGTTACGGCTACCCGGCCCGTGTCGACGGCGGCTTCACGCTCCCGCTGATCGATCCGGACCTGTTCCGCGCCTCGCGCAAGCTGCCGGTGGCCGTGCCCGCCACGTTGCAGCCGTATGGTAGTTTCCCGGTGGTTCGCAGCAACGGGGGGGCCACGTTCAGCGAGACCGTGCGCGTGCCTGCCGGCGCTACGCTATCCGTCGTGGTGTACTGATTGTACTGACCGCGCTAAGCGCAGGCTCGCCGGATCTGCCTCCGGCGGCTCCCGGGCGGCGATGTTCGCCGCCCGGACTTGTCAATCCAACAAACCTCATGCGCCGAATCCTGCTCCTGATTGCTGCCCTGTCCGTCGTGCTGGCTGCGTGCGTGCACGCGGTGCCGGCCGGGCGGTCCATCGCCTTGACGGGCACGGTGATGGTCAAGGGCAGCGCCCTGTTCCAGCAGCCGGTGCTGGTCACCGCTGATGGCGAGGCATGGGTGCTGGAGAAATTCCCTGTCGGCGAGGCCGAGGCGTTGCGCGGCCAGAAGGTGGGCGTGACCGGCACCGTGCTGCGCGCAAACCAGCCCGGCACGTGGGCGCCGGCCATCCGCGTCGAGCGGATCGAGGCCGTGCCGGACGGCGCGCCTGCGCGCTAGATCCGGCTAGCTCCAGCCTGGTCAGTCGCTCGGGCCCGCGCGGTCGGGGAACGCCTCTTCCAGCGTCAATACCGTACCGGTCAGGCTACCGTCATAGCCGGGCAGGGCATCCACCACCTGCCGGAAACCGGCGCTCCTGAGTGCCGCGACGGCGCCGGCCAGTGCTGGGCTTTGCAGGCGCTCCCGCTCGATCACAAAGAAGTACCGTTCCTTGAGCACCGGCACGAAATCCAGCCCGAAGCGGCGCGCCGCCGTTTCCACGCCGAACCCCGCATCCGCCATGCCGCTGCCGATATAGGCGGCCACCGCGGCGTGGGTGAACTCGCCATTGCTGTAACCCTCGATGCGCCCGCTGTCGATGCCGCGCGCCTTGAGCATCAGGTCCAGCAGCAGCCGCGTGCCGGAACCGGTCTGGCGGTTGACGAAGCGCACGTCGGCGCGGCAGAGATCTTGCAGCGTGGTGACCTGCTTCGGGTTGCCGGGGCGCACGAAGATGCCTTGCGAGCGAACCGCGAGCTGAATCAGGCAATGGGTCTGCGGGCGAATCCATGTGGCAAAGCTCGCCAGCATGTCCCGCTCGAATTCGCCGATCGGCACATGGAAGCCGGCAATATCGCAGGCACCTTGCGCAAGTGCCGCAACCGCCTCAAGGCTGCCGCAGTATTTCAGGTCGTGGCGCACCTGGTGCGCATCCAGGAAATCATGCAGCGCCGCCACCGCGAAGCCATGGCTGGCGTGCAGGCGCAGCGTGGGGCCGGGTTGGTCCACCAGCTTTTTCAGTTCGATTTCCAGTTCCGAGGCCAGGCTCTCCAGCGTGGGTGAGAGCCGCGCGGCAACGCGCTTGCTGGCCCACACCAGTTGCTGTGCCAGCGGCGACAGCGCGCTGCCGCGCCCGCGGGTCTTGACGATCAGCGCGCCGCCGAACAGGGTTTGCGCGTCACGCAGGATGCCCCAGGCGTAGCGGTAGGACAGGCCGGTCGCCTGCGCCGACTGGCTGATGCTGCCTGTGCTTTCGATATGCCCGAGCAAGGTGACCAGGCGGGACACGTCTAGTGGGGCGCTGGCGGCATCGCTGTCGTCGCGGATTTGGAGGTGGGGCAGGATCGAGATGCGAATCATATGAGAAAAATAGCATATTGCTCGAACGTGGCCAACTGCCTATAGTCCGCTCGAAGAGGCATAGCACCCGATATAAGCCCGCTTAACTGCCCAGGCGAGATGGGGAATGCCCGTTCAGAGCCCCCAAGATATGAAAAAAATAGCATATAAAGCGGTCGCCGCGACACGGCGTGCCGCACCCCGCAGCAAATCCTGGCAAGACGCGCAAGCCAATGCGCCACAACGTCTGCCGCTGGCGCCGCGCTTGAGCGCTTGCGCCGGCCCGAGCTGCGCCACCAGGAGACTCGATGTCTGATTCCGCTGCCAAGCCAGCCGCCAGCGCCGTGCGCGACCCGGTCGCCCGCATCGTGGCCGCGCGCCGCGACATGCCGGGCGCCTTGCTGCCCATCCTCCACGAGATCCAGGACACGGTAGGCTACGTGCCCGCCGACGCCTTGCCCGAGATTGCCCGCGCGCTCAACCTGTCGCGCGCCGAGGTGCATGGCGTGGTCACCTTCTATCACCACTTTCGCGACAGCAAGCCGGGCCGGCACGTGGTCCAGGTCTGCCGCGCGGAAGCGTGCCAGTCGGTTGGCAGCGAGGCCCTTGCCGCGCACGCCGAGCGCGCGCTGGGCTGCGGATTCCATGAAACCACCGCCGATGGCGAGTTCACGCTGGAGCCGGTGTATTGCCTCGGCCAGTGCGCCTGTGGCCCGGCCGTGATGATCGACGGGGAGCTGGCTGGCCGCGTCACGGCGCAGCGCTTCGATGCCCTGATCAAAGCCTGCGCGGACGTGGCAGTGGACCAGGAGGTGCAAGCATGAGCATCACCGTTTTCGTACCCCGCGATTCCAGCGCGCTGGCCATGGGCGCCGATGCGGTGGCCCGCGCCATCACGCGTGAGGCCACGGCGCGTGGCGCCAGCATCGAACTGGTGCGCAACGGCTCGCGCGGCATGTTCTGGCTTGAGCCGCTGGTTGAAGTGCAGACCCCCGCCGGACGTGTGGCCTATGGGCCGGTTACCGCCGAAGATGTCGCCGCGCTGTTCGATGCCGACTTCCTGGCGGGTGGCGCGCATGCGCTGGCGCAGGGGCTCACCGAGGAAATCCCGTTCCTCAAGGGGCAGGAGCGCTTGACCTTTGCCCGCATGGGCATCACCGATCCGCTCTCGCTCGCGGACTACATCGCACACGATGGCTATGCCGGCCTGACCCGCGCGCTGGCGCTGGACGGCGCGCAGATCGTGCAGGAAGTGACCGATTCCGGCCTGCGCGGACGCGGGGGCGCGGCGTTTCCCACGGGCATCAAGTGGCAGACGGTGCGCAACGCGCAGTCGCCCATCAAGTACGTGGTCTGCAATGCCGATGAAGGCGACTCCGGCACCTTCTCCGACCGCATGGTGATGGAAGGCGACCCGTTCATGCTGATCGAAGGCATGACCATCGCCGGCCTAGCTGTCGGCGCGGAGCATGGCTACATCTACGTGCGCTCTGAATATCCGCACGCTATCGCCGTGCTGGAATCCGCCGTCGGCATCGCGCAGGCGGCCGGCTGGCTGGGCGACGATATCCGCGGCAGCGGCCGGCGCTTCCGGCTCGAAGTGCGCAAGGGCGCCGGTGCCTATGTCTGCGGCGAGGAAACCGCGCTGCTGGAAAGCCTGGAGGGCAAGCGCGGCGTGGTGCGCGCCAAGCCGCCGCTGCCGGCCATCGAAGGGCTGTTCGGCAAGCCCACCATCATCAACAACGTGATCTCGCTGGCCACCGTGCCGGTGATCCTCGCGCGCGGCGCACAGTTCTATCGCGACTTTGGCATGGGCCGCTCGCGCGGCACGCTGCCGTTCCAGATCGCCGGCAATGTGCGCCAGGGTGGGCTGGTGGAGAAAGCCTTCGGCGTGACCCTGCGCGAACTGCTTGAGGGCTACGGCCAGGGCACGCGCAGCGCACGGCCCATCCGCGCGGTGCAGGTGGGCGGCCCGCTGGGCGCGTACCTGCCGGTGTCGCGGCTGGATACGCCGATGGACTACGAAGCCTTCGCCGCGTTTGGCGCGGTGCTGGGGCATGGCGGCATCGTGGTGTTCGACGACACCGTCGACATGGCCAGGCAAGCCCGCTACGCGATGGAATTCTGCGCCATCGAATCCTGCGGCAAGTGCACGCCGTGCCGGATCGGCTCCACGCGCGGCGTCGAGGTGATCGACAAGATCATCGCGGGCGACCAGCCGGTGAAGCACGTCAAGCTGGTGCGCGACCTGTGCGACACCATGCTGGGCGGATCGTTGTGCGCCATGGGCGGCATGACGCCGTACCCGGTGCTGTCGGCGCTAGACGCATTCCCGGAAGACTTTGGCGTGGCAGCGCCAGCCAAAGCTGCCTGAGCGTAGCGCCTCAGCCTATCGAACCGGCGCTGCCACTGCGCCACTCTGAATCACCAGTATGCGGCCCAGGCCGCAGCGGGAGCCCGCCTTGAACACACGCAACGAAATCGACTTCGGCACGCCGGCCAGCGATTCACAACAGCAGGTCACCCTAGAGATCGACGGCGTCGACGTGACCGTGCCCGCCGGCACCTCGCTGATGCGCGCCGCCGTGCAAGCCGGTGTGAACGTGCCCAAGCTGTGCGCCACCGATAGCCTCAAGTCCTTCGGCTCCTGCCGCCTGTGCCTGGTCGAGATCGAAGGCCGGCGGGGCTTCCCCGCCTCGTGCACCACGCCGGCCGAAGCCGGCATGAAGGTGAAGACGCAAACCGACAAGCTGGCCGACCTGCGCCGCGGCGTGATGGAGCTGTATATCTCCGACCATCCGCTCGACTGCCTGACCTGCCCCACCAACGGCAACTGCGAGTTGCAGGATATGGCCGGCGTGGTCGGCCTGCGCGAAGTGCGCTATGGGTACGACGGCGCGAACCACCGCGCCGAGGCCAAGGACGAGTCCAATCCGTATTTCACCTACGATCCCTCCAAGTGCATCGTGTGCAATCGCTGCGTGCGCGCCTGCGAGGAAACCCAGGGCACCTTCGCGCTCACCATCAGCGGCCGCGGTTTTGACTCGCGCGTGACGGCGGGGCAGGGCGACAGCTTCATGGATTCCGACTGCGTGTCGTGCGGCGCCTGCGTGCAGGCGTGCCCTACCGCCACGCTGGCCGAGACCTCCATCATCCGCATGGGGCAGCCGGAGCACAGCAAGGTCACCACTTGCGCTTACTGTGGCGTGGGCTGCGCCTTCAAGGCGGAGATGAAGGGCAATGAAGTGGTGCGCATGGTGCCGTACAAGAACGGCCAGGCCAACGAGGGGCACTCGTGCGTGAAGGGCCGCTTCGCCTTTGGCTATGCGACCCACAAAGACCGCATCCTGAACCCGATGATCCGTGCCAGGATCACGGATCCGTGGCGCGAAGTGTCGTGGGAAGAAGCGATCAGCCACGCGGCCTCCGAATTCAAGCGCATCCAGGCCAAGCATGGCCGCGACGCCATCGGCGGCATCGTGTCCTCGCGCTGTACCAACGAGGAAGGCTACCTGGTGCAGAAGCTGGTGCGCGCCGCCTTCGGCAACAACAACGTCGATACCTGCGCGCGGGTTTGCCACTCGCCCACCGGCTACGGCCTCAAGCAGACGCTGGGCGAATCCGCCGGCACGCAGACCTTCCGCTCGGTGGAGAAGGCGGACGTCATCATGGTGATGGGCGCCAACCCGACCGACGGCCACCCCGTGTTTGCCTCGCGCATGAAAAAGCGCCTGCGCGCCGGCGCCAAGCTGATCGTGATCGATCCGCGCCGCATCGACCTGGTCGATTCGCCGCACGTGCGCGCCGACTTCCACCTGCAATTGCGTCCCGGCACCAATGTGGCGGTGGTGACGTCGATGGCCCACGTGATCGTCAGCGAAGGCCTGATGGCCGAATCGTTTATCGCCGAGCGTTGCGAGGACCGTGCGTTCCAGCAATGGCGCGACTTCGTCATGCTGCCGGAGAACTCGCCGGAAGCCATGGCCGAGATCACCGGCATTCCCGCCGGGCAACTGCGCGGCGCCGCACGCCTGTACGCCACCGGCGGCAATGCCGCGATCTATTACGGCCTGGGCGTGACCGAACATGCGCAGGGCTCGACCACCGTGATGGGCATCGCCAACCTCGCCATGTGCACGGGCAATATCGGCCGCGAAGGCGTGGGCGTGAACCCGCTGCGCGGACAGAACAACGTGCAGGGCTCGTGCGACATCGGCTCGTTCCCGCATGAACTGCCGGGCTACCGCCACGTGTCGGATTCCACCACGCGCGGGCTGTTCGAATCCGCGTGGAATGTGGAGATCAGCCCGGAGCCGGGCCTGCGCATTCCCAATATGTTCGAGGCCGCGCTGTCCGGCAGCTTCATGGGCCTGTACTGCCAGGGCGAAGACATCGTGCAGTCCGACCCGAACACGCAGCACGTGGCAGCCGCGCTGTCGGCCATGGAATGCATCGTGGTGCAGGACATCTTCCTCAACGAGACCGCCAAGTACGCGCACGTATTCCTGCCGGGCTCGTCCTTCCTGGAGAAGGACGGCACCTTCACCAACGCCGAGCGCCGTATCTCGCGCGTGCGCAAAGTGATGCCGCCCAAGGCGCGCTATGCCGACTGGGAAGCCACCGTGCTGCTGTCCAACGCGCTGGGCTATCCGATGGAGTACAAGCATCCTTCCGAGATCATGGACGAGATCGCGCGGCTCACGCCCACCTTCAGCGGCGTCAGCTACCAGCGCCTGGAAGAACTCGGCAGCATCCAGTGGCCGTGCAACGACGCCGCGCCCGAGGGCACGCCGACCATGCACATCGACGCATTCGTGCGCGGCAAGGGCAAGTTCATCATCACCCGCTACGTGCCCACCAACGAGCGCGTGAACCGCAAGTTCCCGCTGATTCTCACCACGGGCCGCATCCTGTCGCAGTACAACGTCGGCGCACAGACACGCCGCACCGAGAACGTGATGTGGCATGACGAAGACCGCCTGGAGATCCATCCGCACGACGCCGAGGAACGCGGCATCAAGGACGGCGACTGGGTCGGCGTGCAAAGCCGCGCGGGCGAAACCGTGCTGCGCGCCATCGTCAGCGAGCGCATGCAGCCGGGCGTGGTCTACACCACCTTCCACTTCCCCGAGTCCGGCGCCAATGTGATCACCACCGACAACTCGGACTGGGCGACCAACTGCCCCGAGTACAAGGTCACCGCGGTGCAGGTCATGCCGGTGGCGCAGCCGTCCGAATGGCAGCGCCAGTACCGCGATTTCCACGATCAGCAGATGCAGTTGCTGCAGGCGGCCAGCGCCGAGGCAGGGCCGGCATGACACTCTGCGAACTCGCCATGGCCGACGCCGAGCCGGCCACCCACAGCACCTTCGCGGTCAGCCGCAGCCACCTCGGCGAGCTGGCACTGGAGGACGACGAGATTGCCGAGGAAGTGCCGGTTGCGCTCGAGTACAACGGCATCTCGCATGCGGTCATGCTGGCCTCGCCGGCCGATCTCGAAGACTTCGCGCTGGGCTTCAGCCTGAGCGAAGGGCTGGTGGCCAGCCCGCGCGATGTTTATGAGATAGAGACCGAGGTCCGCCCCGAAGGTATCGCGGTGCGGTTGCGCATCGCGGCGCAAGCCTTCGCCGCGCTCAAGGATCGGCGCCGCGCCATGGCGGGCCGAACCGGCTGCGGCCTGTGCGGCACCGAATCGCTGCAGGAAGTCATGCGCGCCCCGGCACCCGTGAGCAGCGGCGCCAGCTTCAGCGACGAGGCGATGTACGCCGCATTCGCGCAGTTGCAGACCCGGCAGGAACTGCTGCGCCACACCGGCGCCACGCACGCCGCCGCGTGGCTGCGCGCCGACGGCCAGGTTGCGCTGGTCCGCGAAGACGTGGGCCGCCACAACGCGCTCGACAAACTGATCGGCGCGCTGGCACGCACCGGCGAGGACCGCTCGCGCGGCGCCGTGCTGGTGACCAGCCGCGCCAGCTACGAAATGGTGCTGAAGACCGCCAGCGCCGGCGTCGGCGTGCTGGCCGCCGTATCCGGCCCGACCGCGCTCGCGGTACGCCTGGCGATCGATGCCGGCGTCACGCTGGCCGGCTTTGTACGCGCCGGCCGGCACGTGGTCTACTCCCACCCCCAACGTTTGCACAGCAGGACGGAACAAGCATGAACTCCGACAACCTCGTCAAGATGGCGAACCAGATCGGCACCTTCTTCGAAGCCATGCCGGACCGCGAAGAAGCGGTGGCGGATATCGCCAGCCATATCAAGCGTTTCTGGGAGCCACGTATGCGGCGCGCTTTGCTGGCGCGGCTGGATGGGAGTGAAGATGCTGGGCTGGATGAGATTGTGTTGTTGGCGGTGACTAGGTATCGGGGGGTGTTGGAGTGATTGGGTTGGTCGCTGTTTCTTTGGGCGGCGATGGCAGCTTGCACCCAACAGCTATACGACATCGCTCTGCTTGGGGTGTCGCTGTTTCTTTCATCGGCGATGGCTTTTGCACCCAAGGGCCATACGACATCCCCCTGCGGGGGCTGCCGGTCACTCTTCTTTGCGTCGGCAAAGAAGACTAACGAGAAGAAAGCCGACCCTGCCGGGAGCAGAGCAATAAGGCTGTTCGGCCCCGGTGGTTGCGTCGTACGGCCCGGAGTGTTGGCTAGCCGATCCTACCGGCCCCAAGGGCATCGCTACGGCATGACCTATGGGTTACGTGGTGCAGCCCCTGACCTCGCTTGCGGTGACCATTCCCACATCTGCCGTTCGCGGGGCGAAGTGCTGCGCCGTTTCGGGTGTGGCTGGTTTCGTGGTTTTGTCTCGGAGGGCAAGCGTGGTGAGTTGGGGGCGCGGCCCTCGCGCACGGGCCACGGTGCCCACCACGAAACCAGGGGAGCCGAGAGTAAGGCGCCGGTAGAGCCGGTACGGCAGGGCATCAAATACCCGGGCGCCCGCCGCCAGAGACAAAACCACGAAACCACGAGGGCAGGCAGGATCGTGGTGCTGCGCACCGCGAACGGCAGATGCCCGAACGCTCACCGAGCAAAGCGATCAGGGGCACCACCACGTGACCATTGGGTGATGCCGTGGCGATGACCTCCAAGCCGGTATGGCAAAGGCCAGCCAACACTGCGGGCCGTACGACGAAACCACCGCCCCACATAAGCCCGATTGCTCTGCTCCCGGCAGGGTCGGCTTTCTTCTCGTTAGTCTTCTTTGCCGACGCAAAGAAGAGTGACCGGCAGCCCCCGCAGGGGGATGTCGTACGGCTTTTGGGTCCAAAAGCCAACGCCGATGAAAGAAACAGCGACACCCCAAGCAGAGCGATGTCGTATAGCTGTTGGGTGCAAGCTGCATCGCCGCTCAAAGAATCAGCAACCAACCCAGCACCGGGATGTGCGGCCCGTGGGCGCAAAAACCAACGCCGCCTAATCTACCTACTTCAACCTCAACGGCTCCAACAACGCCGCATCATATTCCCCCCTCCCAATCCTCCCCAACTCCAGCATCCGCAGCAAGATATAAGCCTGCCGCTGCCGGGCGCGCCGAGGATTCACCACCGGGTTATTCGCCGAAGGCGCCTTCGGCAATCCGGCCAGCATCGCGCATTCCGCCAAAGTCAGCTCGCCCACCGGCTTGCCAAAATACGTCTCGGCCGCCTCGGCAAAACCATAGGCCCCTTGCCCAAGGTAGACCTTGTTCATGTAGAGCTCGAGGATCTCGTCCTTGCTCATGGCGTGTTCGATCCGGTAAGCCAGCAGCACCTCATACAGCTTGCGGGTGTAGGTCTTCTCGCGCGAGAGGAAGAAATTGCGCGCCACCTGCATGGTGATGGTGGAGGCGCCCTGCGACAGCTCATCGGACAGGTTGGCCACGCCGGCGCGGATCACGCCGACATAGTCGATGCCGTCATGCAGGTAGAAGCGGTCGTCCTCGATGGCTACCACCGCCTGGGTCAGCTTGGGCGGTATCTCGCCGATGGGCACGTAGCCGGGCGACTGGCGGAAAGTGGTGAGCGCGTCCAGCGTGGGCAGCTGGCGCTGAGCGACGAGCACGGTGAGCGTGCCGAGCAGGGCCGCGCCCAGGATGAGCAGCAGCACCAGCTTGAGAAAATTCGACCAGAGACGTTCCATGGGCCGTATTGTGCCAGCACCGGCCATGTCCCTGCCCCGGCTCAAGCCGCCCCGCCGGTTCAGTCCGCCGGCAGCGCCACGCCAAGCTCCTTTGCCAGGGTTTCCAGGTTGCGCCAGATCGCAGGGTTCACGTCCAGGTGGGTGGTCGTGAGCGCGCGGTTGGCGGCTTCGAACTCGCCCGGGTATTGCACGCTGTCAAAGCCCGGGGCGGGCGGGGTGTCGTGCAGGTAGTTGACGAAGGCTTCCACCTCCGCGCCTTGCCAGCTCAGCCCCAGGTCCAGTTCCGGGTTCATCAGCAACGCGAACATATTGTTGGTGGCCACGCCGCCGCGTGGGTTCTCCGGCTGGATGGTGCCGCCGCCCGACAGCACGCCCGCGAGCAGCTCGGCTACCACGCCGAGCGCATAGCCCTTGTGGCCGCCGAAGGGCAGCAGCGCGCCCGGGTGTTTGCTGAACATGGCCCCGGCATCGGTGGTGGGGTTGCCGTCGCTGTCGATGATGCTGTTCTGCGGCGCGGGCTCGCCCTTCTCGGCCAGCACGCGGGCCTTGTTGATGGCGATGGCGCTGGTGGCGATATCCACCACCAGGGGCGGGCGGCCGTTGGGCATCGGCCCGGCGAAGCACAGCGGGTTGGTGGTCAGCCGCGCGGTGCGGCCGCCGTAGGGGGCCACCACCGGGGAGCGGTTGATCACATTGGTGAAGCTCAGCAGCACGAAGCGCTCCTTGGCCACCATCTCGCCGTAGTGGCCCATGCGGCCCAGGTGGTGTGAGCGGCGCAGCGTGACGATGCAGTGGCCGTGCTGGCGCACGCGCTCGATGGCGGTCTCGATGACGCGCTTGCCCACGTGCTGGCCGAAGCCGCCGTTGCCGTCGAACACCAGCAGGCTGTCGCGGTCGAGCACGCATTCGGCGCGGCCCGCCGGGTTGACGTTGCCGGTTGCCAGCGAGCGCTGGTAGTTGGGCAGGATCGACAGGCCGTGGCTGGTGTAGCCGCAGCGGTCGGCCTCGACCAGGTGCTCGGCCACGTCGTTGGCGATGTCGGTCGGCACGCCTTGCGCGGCGAGCAGGTCGCGGGCGAGCCGGGTGGCGGATTGCAGTGTTATCTTCATGTTCGTTCCTTGTCCCGGTGTGCGCTCAGATCCAGCCCAGCCAGCGCCAGTAGGTGGCGGCGAACAGCAGCATCAGGGCGTAGCCGATCACCGTCACGGGGATGCCGACCTTGGCGAACTGCTTGCCGTTGAAGGTGTCCGTGCCCAGGCAAACCATGTTTTGCGGTGCATTGATCGGCAGGATGAAGCCGAAGCTCACGGTGAAGCCGAGCAGCATCGTCAGGCCGATCTGGTTGATATCGCCCGGCAGCGTCTGCAGCACCGAGATCAGGATCGGCAGCAGCGCCGCGGTGAGCGCGGTGGCGCTGGCAAAGCCGAGGTGGATCAGGATCAGGAAGGCGGCCAGGATGGCGAACACCAGGATCGGGCCTTGCGTGGCGAGCCCGGAGTTGGCCACCACGAACTTGCCCAGCCACTGGCCGGCCTGCGTGGTGAGCAGCGCGGTACCCAGGCTGATGCCTACCCCGAACACGATCAGCGTGCCCCACGGCGTGCGTTGCTGCATGGTCTTCCAGTCCATCACGCCAATGCGCGGCATCATCAGGATCACCAGGCCGACGAAGGTCACGGTGGCGGTGTCGAACTGGTGCAGCTTGCCCTCGGTCGCCCAGAACAGCAGCAGCCCGATGGACACGGCGGCAAGCCGCTTCTGCGGGCCGCTCATCGGGCCCAGCCCGGCGAGTTCCTTTTGCACGGCTTCCTTACCGCCGGGGATGGCCTCGGTTTCAGCGGGCAACAGGAACCGCACCAGGAAATACAGCACGACCGACATCACGATGGCCCACGGCGCGCCGGCGATCAGCCATTGCAGCCAGGTGATGCGCTCGCCCAGCAGCTTGTCCATGAAGCCCACCGTCAGCAGGTTCTGCGCGGCGGCGGTCTGGATGCCGACGTTCCAGATGCTGGTGGCCATAGCCACGGTGATCATGATGCCGGCGGCGATATTGGATTTCTTGTCGACCCCGAAGGCCGCGATCACGCCCATCATGATCGGCACCACGCAGGCACTGCGCGCGGTCGCGCTCGGCACCACCAGCGACAGCGCGATGGTCACCACGATGCTGCCGATCAGGATGCGCCGCGTGCTGGTGCCGATGGCCGACAGCGTGACCAGCGCGATGCGCCGGTCGAGCCCGGTCACCGTCATTGCCGCCGAGATAAAGAGGGCGGCGGCAACCAGCGCCAGCGCGGTGTTGGAGA
Organism: Cupriavidus sp. GW821-FHT02F09; assembly: GCF_059421605.1. NCBI lineage: Bacteria > Pseudomonadati > Pseudomonadota > Betaproteobacteria > Burkholderiales > Burkholderiaceae > Cupriavidus > Cupriavidus sp. GW821-FHT02F09. The sequence goes on along the minus strand of NZ_JBWKVH010000014.1, from coordinate 69,042 downwards.
ACCCTGCCAGCGCCATGCCGAGCGCGCGGGAGGTGCCGTACTGCGTGGCCGGGTCCGCCACCGTGGGCGCAAAGCCGATCAGTGCGGCCATCAGCGACGTGATCATGATGGCGCTGGCCTCGTAGGAGACCGCCTCGGTGATCCACACCACGATGGCAAAGGCGAGGATTGCCAGCATGCGATGTCCCGCCACCGGCAGGTCCGGGGGCAGGGGCAGGGCGAGTATGCCGATCAGTACCAGGACGGCGGCGTAGAGCCCCCATGGCGTGGATTTGCCGGGCGCGGCTTGCGGCACGGCGGCAGCCACACCGATAGCGGTGGGGGCGGCTGCGCGGACGGCTTGGGTTGGAGTGCGCGGGTCTGTCATCGCTTTCCCTTTTCTTGTCTTGTTGATCTTGGTTCGACACGGGAAGGCGGACGTCACGCGCGGGCAGATGGCTAGCCTGTGACTGGCAGGGTGGCGGCGTCGTTCGGCGGCGTTCCGTGAAGACCTGGCGAAGGCGGGAGACCGGCTTGCGGCCGGGCTGCCGCGTTCGACATGGGGAAATTATCGTGCCGGCCAACAGTGCCTGTCGAGGGTGGATCCGGGCGCATATGACGCGGATCAAAGAACCGGCTCGCACAGGGAAATTTCGATGCGCCAAGCGGTCAGACTTTCAGATCATTGCGATACAAGGGCTTGCGGGCGTTGCGCAGCGAGCACAACAACCGGCGGCCCCGCACACTAATGAGCCGCCCGAACGTGATCTGAAAACTTTGGAGTGCATGATGAAGGTTTTAGTGAGAGGACTACGCGCCGAAGTCGACGCATCCGCGCTGCGCACGGCGCTGGCCGCCTACGTGCGGGTCAAGGACATCGAGCTGATCTGCGAGGGCGACGGTGCGCATCCCTGGGCCTGGGTCGACCTGGATCTGGACGATGTGGACCCGATGAGCGTGTGGAAACTGGTGGCGAAGCTCGATCGCCGTTATATTGCTGGATGCCATACGCGCTGGCATGTGCCGGCCTATCGCGCGCGCTGAGCCGCCGACACGTGCGGTGCGCGCGCCACCGAACGACAAAGACAGGGCAGGGACACACGATGCAGGAAAACATGGCCGATGCGCCATCACAAGGTGCCGGCGTGCCGGGCAACGCAGCGCTTGCGCTGGACAATGTAGTCAATCTGCGCGACCTTGGCGGCCTCGCCACGCGCGACGGCCACCGCGTGCGTGCCGGCAAGCTGTTTCGCAGCGGCAACCCGGGCCTGGCCAGCGCGGCGGATATGGAACGGCTGCGCGCATTGCAGCTGGACATGGTGATCGACTTCCGCTCGGCCGGTGAGAAGACCGCTGCGGAAAGCCCCTTTGGCGAGGCCTTCCGCTGGGTCGCCACGCCGGTGCTCGAAGGCAGTATGTCGATGGCCGAGCTGATGCCGCGTTTGCGCGACGGCAGCGCGCAGCAGATGGAAGCCTTCATGCTGGAGGTCTATGGTGACTTTCCGCGCAAGTACCAGGCCGCCTTTGGCGGTTTCCTGAAGACTGCGGAGCAGGGCGGCAACCTGCTGTACCACTGCACCGCGGGCAAGGATCGTACCGGCTTTGCCTCGATGCTGCTGCTCGCCGGCCTGGGCGTGGAGCGCGGCATCATCATGGCCAACTACCTGGAATCGAATCACTGGAACCAGGGCTTCAACCAGAAGATGAGCGCCGGCGCGGCGCAGTTCGGTGTCGATCCCGCGGTGATGTGGCCGCTGCTGGCGGTGAAGGCCTCTTACCTGGAAGCCTCGATGCACGCCATCGAGCAGGACTACGGCGGCATCGATGCCTACCTGGGCGACGTGCTCAAGGTGGATGCCGAGCGCCTGCGCCAGGCCTATCTCGTACGCGCTTAGCGATCCTTGTTTCCAAGGTGCTTTGCGAGCGCGTCATCCCGAGCGCGTCATCCCCCAACGGACCGTTAGCGCAGCGCCGGCCATCGTAGCAGTGCGAGGCGGACGGCCGGCGGGACTTTAGCCCAGCGCGGTCGCTCGTGGGGTCGTTTTTGCCAATGTCAGGACTTGTCAGCTTTTCTGGCTGGCCGTTGGATAGAGTCGGAGCCTATATAAAAGTCTCCGATTTCATTCTCCAATGCGTAGTCCTATTTCCTGTTCTTACGGCCGGGTGCCCGCCGGTGTGCGGCAACTGGTGGGTCTGTGCCTGAGTGCCCTGGCGGCCGGTCCTGTCCTCGCCCAGACCCCGCCCGACGCCGGCGCGCTGCGCCAGCAGATCGAGCCGGAGCTGCCGCCGGCCTTGCCGCGTCCGGTGGCGCCGGACCGCGCGGCACCGCCGCCGCCGATGCGCCAGCGCGGCGAGGCCACCGTGACGGTCGAGGCCTTCCGCTTTGCCGGCAACAAGCAGATGAGCGAGGCGCTGCTCGCGCCGGTGGTGGCCGGCTTCCTGGACCGGCCGCTGGACTTCAGCGAGCTGCAGTCCGCCGCCGCCGCGGTGGCCGAGGCCTACCGCGCGGCGGGCTGGGTGGTGCGGGCCTACCTGCCCGCGCAGGACGTGCGCGAGGGGGTGGTGACCATCCAGGTGGTGGAAGGCGTGTTTGGCGGCGTGCGCATCGAGGGCCAGGGCCCGCAGCGCGTGAGCCGCGAGCGCATCATCGCCGGCTTCGCTGCACACCAGCCCGTGGGCCAGCCGTTGAATACCGAGACGCTGGACCGTGCTCTGCTGCTGGCCAACGACCTGCCGGGCGTATCACTGGTGGGGCGGCTGCAGCCGGGCACGCAGGAGCAGGAAACCGACCTGGCGTTGAATTTCGTGGAAACGCCGCTGGCGACCGGCAATGTGGCCGTGGACAACCAGGGCGCGCGCTCTACCGGCGCGGCGCGGCTGGTGGGCAACGCCAGCGTGAACAGCCTGGCGGGCCTCGGCGACCAGCTGCTGGCCAACGGCTTGCTGAGCGAGGGCTACCGCTACCTGCGGCTAGGCTACACGGTGCCGGTGGGCTATGACGGCTGGCGCGTCGGCGCCAACGCCTCGCGGCTGGACTACCGGCTGGTGGCGGATGACTTCAAGGCGCTGAACGCGCGCGGCAACTCCAACACGGTAGGCCTGGAGGCGAGTTATCCGCTGATCCGCGCGCGCCAGCGCAACCTTTACTTCGTGGCCAATTACGACCATAAGACCTACGACAACGAGGCCAGCCAGGTCACCACCAGCCGCTATTTCGACAACACGCTGAGCCTGGGCCTGAGCGGCAACCTGTTCGACAACCTGGGCCGCGGCGGCTCCAACACCGCCAGCGCGATTTTCACCGGCGGCAACCTGAACCTGGGCCAGTCGCCCACGCAGGCCGCCGACGCCATGACGGCGCGCACTGCCGGCCAGTTCCTGAAGCTGCGCTACGGCATGTCGCGCCAACAGGTGCTGACCGATGCACTGTCGGCCACGGCCATGCTGTCCGGGCAGATGGCCAGCAAGAACCTGGATTCGTCGGAGAAGTTCTACCTGGGCGGCCCGGGCGGCGTGCGCGCCTACCCGATCGGCGAGGGCGGCGGCAGCGAGGGGCAACTGGTCAACCTGGAGTTGCGCTGGCGCCTGCCGTACGGGGTGTCGCTGTCTGGCTTCTATGACTGGGGCCACGTCACGCTCAATCGGGACAACAACTTCCCCGGCGCGCCGCTGGCCAACAGCTACCACCTGCAAGGGGCGGGGCTGGCCGTGCAGTGGCAGCCCGGGCGCGGGGTGAACCTGGGCGCGACCTGGGCGCACCGCATCGGCGGCAATCCGAACGCCACGCCGTCCGGCAAGGACCAGGACGGCTCCCTGATCAAAAATCGCGTCTGGCTGACCGCCAGCCTGTCGTTCTAAGTTTCCCGGAAGTCCGTCTATGAACAAGATCTATCGCCTGATCTGGAGCGAACTCGTGCGTGCCTGGGTCGTCGTGGCAGAGACCGCGCGCAGTCGTGGCAAGGCCAGCTGCAGCGTGGGCGTCGTCGCAACGCGCGCCCGCCTTGCCATCAAGCCGCTGGTGGCGGCGCTGGCCGGCATCGGCCTGGCGCATGCCGCGCCGCCGGCGCCGAACCAGCTGCCCACCGGCGGGCAGGTGGCGGCGGGGCAGGCCAGCATCAGCACCAGCGGCAACACGACGAACGTCACGCAGACCTCGCCGAACGCGGTGGTCAACTGGCAGAGCTTCAACGTGGGCAGCGCGGCCACGGTCAACTTCCAGCAGCCCTCGGCGGGCGCGGCCATCCTCAACCGCGTGCTGGACAGCAACCCCAGCCAGATCTACGGCAGCATCAACGCGCCGGGGCAGGTGTTCTTCGTCAACCCGGCGGGGATGTACTTCGGGCCGACTGCCAGCGTCAACGTGGGCAGCCTGGTGGCGACCACGCACGGCATTACCAATGCCGACTTCATGGCGGGCAACTACCGCTTCACGCGCAACGGCGCCACCGGCAGCATCGTCAACGACGGGCAGATCACGGTCGCGCTGGGTGGGTACGTCGCACTGCTGGCACCGGCGGTGCGCAACCACGGCGTCATCGTCGCGCAACTGGGCACAGTAGCGCTTGCCGCGGGCGAGGCCTACGAACTGCAGTTCGGCGGAAGCCGCACGCTGGCCAATATCCTGGTGACGCCGGCGACCATCGCCGCGCTGGTGGAGAACGGCAACGCCGTGCGCGCGCCGGGCGGGCTGATCATCCTGTCGGCGCAGGCGGCAGACCGCCTGCAGGGCGGCGTGGTGCGCAACACGGGCACGCTGGAGGCCACGGGCCTGACCAGCGACGGCGGCACGGTGCGCCTGCTGGCCAGCGATGCCATTGAGCAAAGCGGCATCATCAACGCCGACGCCGCCGCGCAGAGCGCGGGCAAGGGCGGCAATGTGATCGCGATCGCCGACCTGGGCAATGCCAACAGCCTGACCACGGTGGACGGCACCCTCAGCGCGCGCGGCGGCAACCTGGGCGGGGATGGCGGCTTCGTGGAGACGTCGGGCTCGCACGTGAAGATCGCGGATAGCGCGATGGTGGATACGCGCGCGCCGCAGGGCCGGACCGGGAACTGGCTGATCGACCCGAACAACTACACCATTGCCGCGTCGGGCGGCGACATCACCGGCGCGGCGCTGAGCGCGAAGCTGGCCACCAGCAATGTCACGATCAGCTCCACCGATGGCGCCACGGCGGGGACCAGCACCACCGACAACGGCAGCATCCACGTCAACGATGCGGTGACGTGGAACGCCAACACGCTGACGTTGAACGCGCAGAACAATATCAACTTCAATGCCGTGGCCAGCGTGAGCGGGCAGGGCTCGCTGGCGATGAACACCGGCACCACAGTCAGCGGCGGCACCGTACGGATGGGAGTCAGCCTGAATGGTGGTGGCTTCACCGGGCGTGTCGATTTCAATTCGAGCGGCAGCCTGGTCATCAACGGCAATACCTACACGCAGATCAAGTCGCAGTCGAACTTGCAGAACCTGTCGCTGAACGGATACTACTTCCTGGGCAGCGACGTGGCGCTGAGCGGCGCCTTCACGCCGATTGGCATGGCGGGTGCCAACCTCGGGGCCTTTACCGGGGCATTTGACGGACTGGGGCACCGGATCACCGGGCTGGAGATCAACCTGCCGACGACGGACAAGGTAGGCTTGTTCTCGCAGAACAGCGGAGCCATCCGCAATGTCGGCCTTGTACTCGGCCCTGGTGGCGTGACCGGGCAGGGAGAGGTCGGGGCCTTGGTCGGCTATGAATTCCAAGGCACGGTCGGCAATAGCTACGTCAGCGGTAGCGGGAAAGTCTCGGGGTCGGCCGATGATGTCGGCGGGTTGATCGGGCATATCATGCTGGGCGGCGTGACGCATAGTTATGCCACGGTTGACGTGACGGCTCCAAACTCAACCAACGTAGGTGGTCTCGTCGGTTTTGTCGAGAACACCGCTGATGCCCAGATGATCTACGGCAACTACTTGTCTTGGGGGCTGTACTGGGATTACGCAACCGGATCGGTCACCGGCAAGCTCGCGGTCGGCGGGCTGTTCGGGCAATACGTCAGTCCTTTTTCTGATTACCTGTCGGCCTCTTTTGCCACGGGAGCGGTCAGTGGGGGCGACGCTGTTGGTGGCCTGATCGGGAACGCTTTGGGGCACATCGAGCAAAGCTATGCCACGGGATCCGTAGCGGCCACCGGTGTCAAGTCCTATGCCGCCAGAGCAGGTGGCCTGGTCGGCTATTCAAGCTCGACGCTGATCCTTAACAGCTATGCCACGGGAGACGTCGCTGCCACGATTTCCGGCAAGAGCTCGGTCTATGCAGGTGGATTGGTGGGGCAATTGGAGACTGCAAACCTACCCCTGCAAGAGATCGATACGAGCTATGCGAGCGGGCTGGTAAACAATGGCAGTGGAGGCGGCCTGATCGGCGGGCCGAGCGGCTCCCTTCCTCCCCCCGATACCGCGTGGGGAGTCTGGAACAATCAAAACAAGCAAGCCGTTGCACAGGTAGGAGGGACCGCGTTGACTCCAGCGCAGATGAAGGATCCCACCAATCCGGCATGGACAAAGCTCCTCCAGACGACTCAGACCGTCACCCAGATTTCCACGTCTGCAAGTGATACCACCGCCAAGGCGCCGATCTGGGGGGCGGCTGCGTCAGGGACCAGCGCTCCTGTCCTTTGCGTTTTCGGCGGGTGTGCCACCAGCTCCAGTTCGGGTTCGTCGAGTGGCTCCGGTTCGTCTGGCGGCTCGGGCTCGTCGAGTGGTTCGGGTTCGTCGAGTAGCTCGGGATCATCGAGCGGTTCGGGTTCGTCGAGTAGCTCGGGTTCATCGAGTGGTTCAGGTTCGTCGAGTGGCTCGGGTTCCTCCAGCGGATCGGGCTCTTCTAGCGGTAGCGGTTCATCCGGCAGCTCGTCGGGTGGATTCCCGGTGCCGATTCCGCCGCCTCCGGCGCCGGCGCCCGTTCCCGTGCCGATGCCGTCGCCGCCGCCACTGGATCCGGCCTCCGGCAGTTCGAGCGGCAGCGGCGGTTCGTCGAGTGGCAGCTCCAGCGGTGGCAAGCCCGATGGCGCGGGCTCGTCGAGCGGTAGCGGTTCGTCATCCGGGAGCAGTGGTTCGTCCAGCAGTAGCTCCGGCGGCAACACGAGCGACGGCGCTGGCTCATCGAGCGGAAGCGGATCGTCGGGTAGCGGTTCTTCGAGCGGCAGCGGCTCGTCGGGTAGTGGCTCTTCGTCCGGCAACAGTGGTTCTTCCAGTGGTAGCTCCGGCGGCAACACGATCGACGGCACTGGCTCATCGAGCGGTAGTGGCTCGTCGGGTAGCGGTTCTTCGTCCGGCAACAGTGGTTCTTCCAGCGGTAGCTCGGGCGGCAACACGAGCGATGGCACGGGCTCATCGAGCGGCAGCGGCTCGTCGGGTAGCGGTTCTTCGTCCGGCAACAATGGTTCGTCCAGCGGTAGCTCCGGCGGCAACACGATCGACGGCGCGGGCTCATCGAGCGGCAGCGGCTCGTCGGGCAGCGGCTCTTCATCTGGCAGTAGTGGCTCGTCCAGCGGTAGCTCCGGCGGCAACACGAGCGATGGCACGGGCTCATCGAGTGGTAATGGCTCGTCGGGTAGCGGCTCTTCGTCCGGCAACAGTGGCTCTTCCAGCGGCAGCTCCGGCGGCAACACGAGCGATGGCACTGGCGCATCGAGCGGAAGTGGCTCGTCGGGTAGTGGTTCTTCGTCCGGCAACAGTGGTTCTTCCAGCGGTAGCTCCGGCGGCAACACGAGCGACGGCGCGGGTTCATCGAGTGGCAGCGGCTCGTCGGGTAGCGGTTCTTCTTCCGGCAACAGTGGTTCTTCCAGCGGTAGCTCCGGCGGCAACACGATCGACGGCGCGGGCTCATCGAGCGGCAGCGGCTCGTCGGGCAGCGGCTC
>NZ_JBWKVH010000014.1:60432-61053 GCF_059421605.1 Cupriavidus sp. GW821-FHT02F09 | reverse complement strand
CTTCATCCGGCAGTAGTGGCTCGTCCAGCGGTAGCTCCGGCGGCAACACTAGCGATGGCACGGGCTCATCGAGCGGTAGCGGCTCGTCGGGTAGCGGTTCATCGAGTGGCAGTGGCTCGTCGGGTAGTGGTTCTTCGTCCGGCAACAATGGTTCGTCCAGCGGTAGCTCCGGCGGCAACACGAGCGATGGCACGGGCTCATCGAGCGGTAGCAGGTCGTCGGGTAGCGCTTCTTCGTCCGGCAACAATGGTTCGTCCAGCGGTAGCTCCGGCGGCAACACGAGCGACGGCGCGGGCTCATCGAGTGGTGGTGGCTCGTCGGGTAGTGGTTCATCGTCCGGCAACAGTGGTTCTTCCAGCGGTAGCTCCGGCGGCAACACGAGCGATGGCACTGGGTCATCGAGCGGCAGCGGCTCGTCGGATAGTGGTTCTTCGTCTGGCAACAATGGTTCGTCCAGCGGTAGCTCCGGCGGCAACGCAACCGACGGCACTGGCTCCTCGAGCGGTAGCGGCTCGTCGGGCAGTGGTTCTTCGTCCGGCAACAGTGGTTCGTCCAGCGGTAGCTCCGGCGGCAACACGAGCGATGGCACGGGCTCATCGAGCGGTAGCAGGTCGTCGGGTA
>NZ_JBWKVH010000014.1:60043-60332 GCF_059421605.1 Cupriavidus sp. GW821-FHT02F09 | reverse complement strand
GCGGTTCTTCGTCCGGCAACAATGGTTCGTCCAGCGGTAGCTCCGGCGGCAACACGATCGATGGCGCGGGCTCATCGAGCGGCAGTCGCTCGTCGGGTAGCGGCTCTTCGTCCGGCAGCGGTGGCTCTTCCAGCGGTAGCTCCGGCGGCAACACGAGCGATGGCACTGGCTCCTCGAGCGGCAGCGGCTCGTCGGGTAGTGGTTCTTCGTCTGGCAACAATGGTTCGTCCAGCGGTAGCTCCGGCGGCAACACGATCGATGGCGCGGGCTCATCGAGCGGCAGTCGCTC